>CAZBTM010000107.1:0-2159 GCA_964494425.1 uncultured Rhodothermales bacterium
CGCCTCAGTCAACGTTTTTATCAGGAGAGCTATCACTTAACGTCTATCTACTACCCTCAATTATTCTGTTGATCTCAGTTGCAGGGTACAACACCCTCATAATACATTCAATCGTCAGGCCGGTCACTCACATTTCGACTTCACTTAAAATGACGGATCTGTAGGTTACAACCTGAATTATGTTAAGTAAATACAAACATTAGGTTTAAGTTCTTTATATTGGGGAGGTCAGCCGGTCATTGACTTGAAAACGTATGTATCACCTCTTAGCGTAAACGCCACATGAGCGCAATACTTCCATAACGTTGAAGTATCCCAGCATCGTAGACCAGTTATCCTGAGCAACATACAGGGAAGCTGGATTAGTGACGAAGCAATTGGGACATAACCACGGATGAAACGCGCCCAGACACTTCGTTGCATGGTCAAAATGGGCTACACCAACCTGCCCACCTTTCCCACTTGGGTCAGTACGTCGTACTGCATTGGTTGCGTATGACACTGCCAAGGCATCTCGTGCCCTGTGCGGGCCCGAGTACGGGAAGATAGCATTCTCTCCATAACAGAATGGAGGGGCCCTCCACAGAAACGCGTGTGAAGAGCAATCCAGAAGAAGTATCAAGGCGGGTCTTCTGCGTGCATGCTTTTGCGTTTCTGATGGCACGGTGCTCATGAACAGTAGGCAACCCCGCTACTGCTCACCCATTTTTAGTCAGACACAGAACGGATTCATGAACACATTAGCTACGCGGCTCCTGTGCGGGCTTGCGGTGCTACTCTTAGCACCCGGGCTTGTATTTGCACAGGAGGGAACCATCAGCGGTACAATAACAGATGGAGAGACCGGGGAGGCGCTTCCCGGCGCGAACATTGAAATATCTGAGCTTGGAACCGGCGTTGCGTCCGGAGTCGACGGAACGTACACGCTTGAAGACATTCCGGTCGGCGAATACGAGGTTCGAGTCAGCTTCATCGGGTATCAGGTGGAACGAACCTCTGTACAAGTTGAGGCAGGATCGGTTGCTGAGCTGAATGTTGAACTGCTTCCCGATGCAGCGCAGCTTGAAGAGGTTGTCGTAACCGGGCTCGGCGTCGAACAGACGCGAGGAGAGGCCAATGTGTCCGTATCGAGCATCGACGCGGGCGAGCTCAGCGTCGATCCGCTTGCGCAGCGCCGCGCCCGAGAGGCCGGAGAGCATCTGCGGCACGAGCGCGAGCGAGAGCCGGGCGAGCTCAGCGAAACGTCGGAGTTTGAAAATGTAACTGACCTCCTGCAAGGGCGAACCTCAGGGGTCACAATCTCTCGCTCGTCTGGTAACGTGGGCGCAGGACTGCGCTTCGACGTACGAGGCGGAGTAAGCCTTAACAGCGATGGCCAGCCGCTCATCTTTGTGGATGGCACGCGTATCGCGCAGGATCCAGCAACTGGATTTGGCGTCGGGGGGCAGCCAACGGGTTCACCCTTGGCGGACCTTGACCCGAACAACATCGAGTCGATCAACATCTTGAAAGGGCCGGCCGCTACGTCGCTGTACGGCACCGATGGCACCGATGGCGTCGTGCTGATTGAGACGAAGAGCGGACAGCAAGGTCAAGATCTCCAGGTGGGTTATCAAGGCACCCTGGGGTCGGCAGTAAAGCAGAAAGACTATAACGGCGAGATTTACCCGACCGCAGATCGCCTCAATGACATTCATCGCAGACTCAAAGAGGCAGACGTTACGCAAGACCTCAGAGGGGCCATTCAGGGACACCGGGTGAACGTTTCGGGATCCTTTGAGGACGTCAATTACCGGCTTGCCTACTCGCATCGAGATACGGAAAGTATTTTTCCGACGGGGGAGGGACAGCGCAACAACATAAACGCCAACATTGAGGCACGACCCACCGAGTCGTTTACGGTGAGCAGTCGCTCTACGCTGGCGTTCAATTACTACACCCGCCCTCAGGCCGATAACAACATCTTTGGCGTGCTTGGAGCCCTTGCGCTGGATGCACCGTTTGGTGCGTTCACAGAGCGCGATAGCTCAGCATTCTTCGCGATCGATGACCAGCAGCGAGTCCGTAAGTTTCAGCAGTCGGTGCAGCTTACCTACAATCCTGAAGCTCTTTCGGGGCTCACGCTTCGCGCGCAGGGCGGAGCCGACATTACGGCCCGC
>CAZBTM010000107.1:2169-9575 GCA_964494425.1 uncultured Rhodothermales bacterium
CCGCCGCAATGATCAGACGTTTCCTAATCAGTACCAGGATATCTACACGTCCAGTGGAGGAGAGCGGAATGCGCTCGACTCGGATCGGCGCCGCTTTAATGCCGACCTCACAGCCACGTACGATTATGACCTTACGTCTAATGTGAGTGCCACGACGACGGCTGGTACCCAGCTCTTTACGGAGTCAGACCGGTTCGTGAACGCGACATCCTCGCAGATTGGCACAGACCTGATCACAGACATCAGCGCGGGCACGCAGCTCGATGCGATCGGCGAGGGGCTTTCGAATGAGCGCAGCGCTGGAATCATTGGGCGCCAGCAGCTCGAATTCCTGGACCGCTACTCGCTTGAGTTCTCCGTGCGCCGCGACTGGTCTACGCGCCTCGTTGGCGGCGAAACGGGCTCGTTTAAGGAGTGGTATCCGGCAGCCCGCGCATCCGCCCAGATTGGCGATTTCCTCCCCGACATCGTAAGCCGTCTCAACGTGCGTGCTTCCTGGGGACAGTCCGGCTCGCTGCCCAACTTGGTTGACGGTGAATTTCTGCGCTACAATGCACAGGCGAGTGGATTTGGAAGTGGAGCAACGATTGGAAACATTGGGAACCCAGACCTGGATCTGGAGCAGGTGAATGAGATTGAAGGAGGCTTCGACCTCGGCATCAATGAGCGATACTCCTTCTCGTTTACCTACTACCGCCAAAACACGGAAGACTCGATCGTGAACTTCCAGCTCCCCCCGTCGACCGGGTTTGGTAACCAGACAAGGCCCAGAAACGTGGGTGAGATCTTTGCTCAGGGCGTTGAGATGGACCTCGGCGTGACGGTGCTTCAAACCGAACAGCACTCGCTCAACCTTAACGCAAACTACAGCTACCGAGACCGAGAGGTGCGCGAACTCGGTGGCGAAACCATCTTCGGAGGCTTCCAGCGCAACGTGATTCGGGAAGGCCTCGCCCCCTTTAGCTTCTACGGTCCGAAAGTGAACGGAGCACTGTTTGCTGACGACGGAACGTACCTTGGGCCCGATGTTAGCGACGAACGAGTCGAGCTCGGAAACCCAGTGCCCGACCACTTCGGTGGATTTGGGCTCTCGGCAACCGTCTTTGAGGACCTGCAGATTAACGCGCAGGCCGAGTATCAGCTGGGGCATCAAACGTACGGAAGCACAGCGCGCTTCCTGACGCTGAGTCGCGCTAACGCGCAGCGGAATGAGCTTGCTCAAGAGCTTTCCGGACTCCAGCCCGGCACCGAGGAGTACCGTTCAGTGGCCAATAACCTGGCGCGCACCAATCCGGACGCAGGAAGTGGCGAAATTGACAACTTCCTGCAAGATGCTGACTTCCTGAAGCTCCGCTCCGTTGGCGTGCGGTACGACGCATCCGACCTGCTCAGTTCCGTAACCGGAACGGACCAGGTTCGGAGCTTTACGCTCGGATTTTCGGCATCGAATCTCTTCACAATCACGAGCTACGACATTGGCCCCGACCCAGAAGTCAACTTCAGTGGCTCGCGAGGTGTAACGCGTGGACAGGACTTTCTCACGCTGCAGAATCCGCGGGAGTACACGTTCACCCTTCAGGTTGGTATCTAAGTCAACCGCATGGGGAGTGGGAGAGACAGCCCCACTCCCCGTTTCCTGATCCACCACTTGCCTCCATGTTTTTAACGCACAGCTTGAATTAACCTATGAGTAGTTACCGAACTACACTTAAACGCCTTTCGGCGCTCAGTGCCGCTTTAATCCTCGCCGTGACGTTTGCCGCCTGCGACTCATTCGTAGCGAACGTTGATCAGCCGGTTGATGAGGCGGGAAGCGATCAGTTTAGTGATCCGGCGGAGGCTGAATTTCTCATTACGGGTGTCGAAGCCCAGTGGGCTGATTCGCACTCCGGCGTGACAGTCCTGGCCGACGGACTCTCCGACGAATTCCGTTTTGGGATTAACGGAGGTGCGACGTTCCCTACGTTCTCCCAGCTCGATGCAGGCATCATTGCCGAGGATAATAACAGCATCACCGGCGCACTGAATGACCTTCAGGAGTACCGGTTCTTGGCAGACGACCTCTTGCGTCGTGTGGAAGAAGACGAGCGGTTTGACCTCTCGGATCCTTCCGCATCGGCCTCAGAAGAAGAGGTGCGCCTTGCGGCGAACCTGCACGGCGCAAACGCCCGGTACTACCTTGCCACGTACTTTGGAGACCCGGACGATCCACGCCGGGGCGGAGCCACGATCGATACCTCTGCATTTATTCCATCACCCGAGCTTTACCAACAAGCAGAAGACAAGTACGCTGAGGCGCTTACACAGGCTGAGAATTTGGCAGAAGCTGAAGAAGTAAACACTGAACCGCAACAGCGCCAGATCCAATCAGCCCGGGCCCGTGCAGCACTTTACGCTGGAACGCATGACTTCCAAGATTCAGGCGGCTTCCAGGGGCAAGAAGCGCTTGAAGCCGCGGCTGAGTATGCCCGTGAAGGACTTCAGCAAGGTGAGTCGTGGGACGTAGCCTACGACCTGAGCACGGGGAATGACTACCACTTTGATGCGGGAGTGGGGCGTCTGCAGTTGGCTGTGCAGGATGGAAATCTGAATCAGCTTGTAACTTCTGGCGAGGACCCAGCAGAAAGCTATCGTGTTGCCGATGAAGAAACCGGCGAACTGGTGGCCCGAAGCCACATTGAGACGGTCGCCAACAATCCAGACGAACTGAGCCGGATTCCACTCACAATCATCAACGGTGGGGGAGCAACCCTCGGCGGATTCGGCGCGCTTCCGGAAGATCTGGAAGGATTGGCTCTCGGAGACGATCTCTTTCCCACAATCTTTGATATCTGGCAGCCCAATGGGGTAGAAAACTCCATTGGCGGTGAGGATGATGATGCTGAAAATATCATCGAGTGGGGCCAGGGCAAGTGGGAGCAGCGCACCAACATGCCCTTCGTTAGCTGGCAGGAGCTTTTCCTGATCCGTGCCGAGCTCGAACTGCGCGGCTTTGATGCGGGGGGCGAGTCAGCCCTTGCGCTGGTAAACACCGTCCGAGACAGCTACGGACTCAGCAGCCTCAGCGATATCGATCTGGAGCGGCTCGCTGTTGAGCGGGACCGTACGCTGTTCGCCACGGGCCACCGTCTTCCCGACCAGCGCCGAATGGATGTGGTAGAGTGGCACCTGAAGGATGAGATTCCCGGGAAGGGGATCACGGCGCAGTGGTTACAGCTTACACGAGCCGAAACAGAGCCCAACCCGAACTTCTAACTACATACTGACGCATACGCACCACGTATCACAGCAGGGCGGCCTTCGCTATCCAGGAGGCCGCCCTGCTTCTTTGTTGACTATCCGGACCTAAACGATAGATAGGAGAACGTAGAGAGAACATCGGTCGGTAGTAGCTCAATGCGAAGTGGCGGAGGAAACGGGCTCGTTTTCGGTGAGAGCGAATAGATGGATGAAAAGGGAGGAGGCTCGCTTATTTACTCGCGTCCATCCCTCTGTGCATAAACGGAGCACGAGGAGAATCGCGAGAAGAATTGAGTGTGAACTAAGTGCTCGGTAAACGTGAAAGCATGCATACATCCCCCTTTAGGCAAGAATGGGCACATACCAATCCTTGACAACGAGTGCATTGCTTCTTAGCATGAGGGCCACATGTGCGCAACACTGTGGTTATGCGACAGCGTTGCAGCCCTAAATCACATGGAAAGAAGAGTGATACAAGTGTCATATTGACTTTCCTGTAACGAAATACATGTACACGACACCGTACATGGTGCCTGCACCGAGTCCTTTCCTGACAGAGCCCTACAGGCTTGAGAAGCAGGAAGCTACAACTGGGCGGCGCTGATATGTGCAATTGCTTCAGCCACAGCACGGTCTATTAGCCTTGTGCCGGTGTATGAAGTACCATATGTGGCATTGTGTACGACTGAGTATAACATTGTGATAGGGAGGCTTATCCGGTTTCTCACCACCAGAGATGGCAGGCTGCAAACGGTAACGGGCTGTGTACTCGTCACGCATCGTGGCTACAATGATAGCTATATGTGCGTTGCGAGACACATGCTCCCAACCATCGTGAACGGCATGGCTGTTGTGATACACCCCCGGACATTTGAACGCAAAGCCCCACATGCTTGCACAAGTAAAATCCGGCAACCAGAATAAACCTTGATATTTTGTCTTGGCATTCTGCAAAGCCCACGGATTTTGTGTTTGTATTTCCGCAGCACTAACGGCTGCGCATCCATCGTTTTTCGGTTAGACAGAGGATTTTTACATCATGAAAAAGATAGCTACAAGGCTCCTGTACGGGCTTGCGGTGCTACTACTGGCACCCGGGCTTGTGTTTGCACAGGAAGGAACTATCACCGGTACGGTGATGGACGGTGAATCCGGTGAATCTCTTCCGGGTGCCACAGTGCAAATCCCCGATATTGGAGCTGGGGCCGCAACGGACGCCGACGGAACCTACGAACTCAGTGTTCCTGCTGGCATCTACACTATACGAGTCAGCTTTGTTGGGTATGTGACAGCTGAGCAAGAGGTAGAAGTTGTAAGTGGAGAATCAGTGACAGCCGACTTTGAGCTTCAGCCTGACCTTGGTGCTCTTGACGAGGTCGTTGTAACTGCATTGGGGGTTGAACGCCAAGAGCGTTCACTCGGATACTCCGCTTCTACAGTAAGCAGTGAAGACCTTACACAAGGCGGCCAGACCGATATCATTAGTTCGCTGTCTGGACGTTTGCCAGGAGTAGACGTAACCCAGCAGTCGGGTAACGTCGGTGGAAGCACTCGCATCACGCTCCGCGGCATCGCCTCGCTTACAGGTGGGAACCAGCCTCTTTTCGTGATTGATGGTATCCCAATTTCCAACTCAAACATTGCCTTTGATGGCAGTCGTATTACGGGTTCATTCGATACCGGGAACCGTGCTGGTGATATCAACCCGCAAGATATTGAGGAAGTGACAGTCCTGAAAGGAGGAGCAGCGGCTGCGCTCTACGGACAGCGCGCCAAAAATGGAGCGATCATCATTACCACCAAACGCGGTACGGAAGGAACCTCCTCAGTTGAGTTTTCCTCGTCGCTCACCACGTCAAGCCCCGCGCGTCTCCCCGACTTCCAGAACGAATACGCACAGGGAAGTGTAGGGCAGTACGATCTGTTGAGCCTCAACGGATGGGGACCTCGAATTGCCGGACAGGAAGTAGAAGACTTTAAAGGAGACACAGTGTCTCTGCAGGCAAACCCTGACAATGTAGAGAACTTCTGGGAGACCGGCACGATGTCGAACACAAGCCTCTCCTTCACAAGCGGTACGGCCACAACCGACTACCGCCTGGGACTCACCTACATGACTCAAGCGGGTATTGCACCTGAAAGCGGTCTTGATCGCGTCAACCTTACTGCCAACACAGGGACGCGCTTCGAAAATGGGTTCCGCTCGCGCTTCAACGTGCAGTACATCAAAACAGAGTCGGAAGGACGTGTCGCTGCAGGTGGAAATGACCCAAATACATACGTCGGCATTATCAACACATTGCCGCGTACGATTGCGCAGTCGGATCTTCTCCCATACGTCGACCCGGAGACGCGCGAGCAGCGTAACCTGGGCACGCAGACCAACAATCCCTACTGGATTGCAAACGAGAACCCCTTCACAAACGACGTGGAACGCTTCGTTGGATCCGGTGAGATTGGGTTTGAACCGTTTAGCTTTTTGGACATCACATACCGCATCGGGACTGACCTGTACACCGAAAATCGACGGCGCATAAACCGCGTCGGTACGATTGGGCGTGAAAACGGTAACTTTACCGATGAAACGCTTCAGGAACGTCAGATCGACTCGAATCTGCTCGTTACGTTTGAGTATGACCTGACGCCCGACCTGAACCTGACGGCCATTGCGGGTAACAATGTCAACCAGCAAACCTTTGAGCGCATCCGAAATTCGGCCAGCGACCTTTCGGTCGACGAGCTGTACAACTTCGGTAATGCAAATAACAACTCGCCGTCGAATACATTCAGCGAGCGTCGTATCATTGGCGCCTTTGGTGATGTGACCTTGGGGTACAAAGACTGGGCCTTCCTGACAGTCACAGGGCGCAACGACTGGAGTTCAACACTCCCTGAAGATAACAACTCGTTCTTCTACCCGTCGGTTAACAGTAGCGTTATCCTTTCAGATGCCCTTGGGTTTGAAGGAGGTAATCTGTCGTACCTGAAACTCCGTGCTAACTACGCTCAGGTGGGAAGCGATGAAGAGCCGTACCAACTGGATTTCCGGTACTTCCCGGTGAACGACATCTTTGGTCAGTTTAATACAGGCGTTACGTTCCCCTTTGGCGGACGCACCGGGTTCACAGCAACGAACACCATACCGCCAACTGATCTGAAGCCTCAGAACCAAATTTCATGGGAAGTGGGAACTGAAGCCCGCTTTCTTGATGGACGCGTTGTCTTCGATGCTACGTACTACAGCCAACGCACCGAAGACCAGATCATCTCAATCCCGCGTCCGCAGTCAACAGGCTTTGGACAGCGCCGCACCAACGTTGGAGCGCTCTCTAATAAAGGTGTTGAACTGGACCTTTCGGGAACGGTGATTGCCCAGCGCGACTTTTCGTGGCGTGTGAGCACATCCTTCTCCAGAAATGTTAACAAGGTTGAGTCGCTTGCTGAAGGAGTTGAGCAAGTAACTGTGGAGAGCGGATTCAACAGCTTCCAGATTCGTGCTGAAGAAGGAAAATCCCTCGGAATCTATGGCGTAGGCTGGGAGCGTGATCCGGAAACGGGCCGCCCAGTTGTTGACCCGGAAACGGGGCTCCGCCAAGCCGGTGGCGATACGCGCATTGCCGATCTGTACCCGGACTTCCGTATGGGCTTCGGCAACACGTTTAGCTACCGTGGCTTCTCGCTTGGCTTCAACATCGACTGGAAGAATGGAGGATCGATCTTCTCTAACACGGTGGGCTCACTGCGACGCTCCGGGGTGGCCGAAGAAACAGCTATCAATCGCGATGGCACATTCATTGACACCGAAGCTGTTGTCGAACGCAATGGCGAGTTCGTCGACAACGATGTGCCCGTTACAAGCATGCAAGACTTCTGGAACGCCTACGCAGACGCAGGAATCATCGAAGGAAATGTGTTCGATGCAAGCTATGTGAAGCTGCGTTCGGCTCGCATTGGGTACTCGCTGCCGGAAACGCTGATTGGTAGCACACCCATTCAGAACGCGAACATCGCGGTATCGGGTAGTAACCTGCTGTTGCTCTATAGCAACATTCCGCACATCGATCCTGAGACCAATGTCTTTGGCTCCGGCTCGATCGGCGAAGGCTACGAATTTGGCTCTGTGCCACAGACACGCTCTATCAGCGTGTCTGTAAACCTCACCTTTT
>CAZBTM010000108.1:0-9384 GCA_964494425.1 uncultured Rhodothermales bacterium
TGCTATCGGAACTGCACGCGTCCCGGGCTACAAGTTGCTAAACACGTACGGCCCTTCGATAATACCTGTCAGATCTATTAGGCGCCCCCTCATCGCCGCTGCGTCTGCCCGTACTCATTCAACTCCAGCGTCAGCTCCTCGCGCCAGGCGCGGTAGATCGTCACGAGAATAGCGGTGGCAGGCACGGCAATGAGCAGTCCAAAGATACCCATGAACGTGCCGAACGCGAGTAGCGCAAACACAATGAGCACCGGGTGCAGGCCCATCTGATAGCTCAGGATCTTGGGCGTGAGCACCGACTGCTCCAGGAGCTGCTGCGCCAGAATGACGACAAGTATGATCACTGCATCCATCCAGCCGCCAAACAGGAGCCCAATGCATCCCCCCAGCACCATGCCCACGATGGGCCCCAGGCGCGGCACAAAGTTCATAATGCCCACCAGCAGTCCAATGAGTAGCCAGAACGGCACTCTAAACAGCGCGAGCGCCACCGCCACGTTGGCCCCAGAAATAAGGCTGATGATCAGCTGGCCACGTAGATAGTTGCCCACAATGCCGCCAGCCTCCACAATGTAGTCGCGGCGCCCGTTGGCGGTGGGGAAGAGCCCGACCAGGCTGTCGCGAATAGACGGGTAGTCCTTCAGCGTGTAAAAGAGGATGACCGGAATCAGCGCCAGCACCGTAATGACGCCCAGCACCGAGCCAACCGAGGCCAGCACCTCCTCCGCTGCGCTGGGCAGACGGCGCGTCTGCTGCTGCACAAAGCCGGTCAGCTCGCGAATGAGCGTCTCCCGCTCAATGACGCCCGCCTCCTCCAGCTCCGCCACCAGCGGCGAGGTCGCCAGCCAGTCGCGTAGCGCCTCCAACGCGCCCAGCGACTGCCGCGACAGCCGGTCGATCTGCTCCACAATGTTCGGCGCAATAATCACAATCGTCGTAATGAACAGCCCCACGGCCAGCATGGTCACCGCCATCGACGACACCCAGCGTGGAATGCGATGCTTCCGGTCCAGGCGCGTCACAATCGGGTGCAGCAGGTACGCCAGCAGATACACCACGACAAACGGAATGAGGATGGTGCTTGTGCGCACAATCGCCCAGATGAGCAGCAGCACGCCGCCCGAAAGCAAGAGCGCCCGCGCAGCCGCATTCTTGTGCACCGGCCACAGCAGCAGCCCGCCCGCCACGGCCACCAGCGGCGGACTCAGAAACGAGCCCGCCTGCGGAAACTCCATCGCATACAGCAGCGCCAGCAGCATCACCAGCCCGCCTACCAGCAGAAGCACCTCATGCACAGGCGCATCCCGCCACGATTCCGCCGAGTCGGAGTCAGAGAGAGCCATGGGGCAGAAAAGACGTTAGGGGGATACGAAGGCAAGCAGCATAGAACGGGAGCACAACCCAGCTTCGAAGGTACACAGTTGCCCGTGCATCGTTTTCTTTTGCCAGATAGGCGCTGCCCTATTCTATGCCCCACGCAGACGTGTTTGATCCGGCGCAGCTCCACCGTCCGGGCACCGTGCTGTTAGACACCGCCCGCCCCGATGCCGAGAACCAGCACACGCGGCTGTTCACCGATCCGCTCGATGTCTGCAACGCGACCACCTACGCCGAGGTGCCACGCGCACTGCAGGCCGCCCAAGCCGCCCGCAACCGCGGCTACCACGTGGCGGGGTACGTGGCCTACGAAGCCGGATACGCGCTCGACCCGAGCCTCCGCAACGACGCGCCCCCGCTCGACCGCCTCAACGGCCCTCTCGTGTGGCTCGGCGTCTACAATGCGCCCCGCAGATGGCCCGCCGCCCACGCCCATGCGGCCTGGACGAACGTAGCGCCCGAAGCGCCTACCAATCCGCAGTTCGCCTGGCCCGAAGCGGATTACCGGCGCGCCTTTCGTCAGGTTAAGCAGCACATCCACGACGGCAATGTCTACCAGATCAACCTTACCGGTCCGGTGGACCTGACTGCGCCCGACGATCCGGTTGCGCTCTATGCGCATCTGCGGGCGCGGCAGCCGGTGCCCTACGGCGCGTACATCAACACCGGAGCGCGCACGGTGCTGTCGGCCTCCCCCGAACTCTTTATCCGGTGGACGAACCGCCGCATCCACACCCGTCCCATGAAAGGCACCGCGGCGCGTCCGCCCAGCGCGCCGGAAGACAACGCCGCTATCGCCGCCTTGCGTGCCGATGCCAAGACGCAGGCCGAGAACCTGATGATTGTGGACCTGCTGCGCAACGACCTGTCGCGGTGCTGCACACCGGGCTCGGTGCAGGTCCCCGAGCTGTTTGCGGTGGAGCGCCATCCAACTGTGCTGCAGATGACCTCGACTGTGGAGGGGCAGTTGCGTGACGGCATCGCCTTGCCGGAGCTGTTTCGGGCGCTGTTTCCATGTGGATCGGTGGTCGGCGCGCCCAAGCTGCGGGCTATGCAGATCATCCGCGCGCTCGAACCTGCCCCGCGCGGCGTCTACTGCGGCGCTATCGGCTGGGCCGGACCGGATGACGAAGCGGCGTTTAGCGTGGCCATTCGCACCGTGGAGGTCGGGCCCGAGGGCGCGCGCATGGGCACCGGCGGCGGGCTTGTGTGGGATTCGGAGGCCGACGCCGAGTACCGCGAGTGCAAGCTCAAAGCGCAGTTTCTGGCGGATACCGAGGCCCCAGCGCCACTCGTCAACCCCACGCTCATCGAAACGATGCGCTGGGATGGCGAGGGCATCCCCTTGCTCGACCGGCACCTGCAGCGGCTGGAGGCATCGGCGCAGTACTTTGGGATTCCGTGCGACACTGCGGCCATCCGCCAGGCCCTCGCATCCACCTGCAATGCATTGCCCGACGCGCCACACATGGTGCGCGGCACGCTGTCCCCCGACGGTACGTGGCAGGCCACCACACGCCCGCTCAACGCGCCGCCCGAGCGTCCGTGGCGCCTTACGCTGAGCCCGGTGCGCGTGGACCCGCGCGATGTACGCCTGCATCACAAGACCACCGCCCGCACGCCGTATGACGACGCGGCCGCCTTTGCGCGGGCGCACGATTGCGACGAAGCGCTGCTACAGTCCACCGACGGCTTCGTCACCGAGGGCGCACGCAGCAACGTGTTCATCGAGCGCAACGGACAGCTCTACACGCCGCCCCGATCGAGCGGACTCCTGGGCGGCGTCTACCGGGCGAAGGTCATCGAAGAGCGCGCCGTTCGCATCCAGCCGCTCACGGTCGAGGACCTGCGCGCTGCCGACGCCCTCTACTGCTGCAACGCCGTCCGCGGATGGCGCACCGCCCGCTGGGTCGAGCCGGAAACGGTGGCGGTGTGATGAGGCGCGTTGTTTAGTCTCCCATCTTGGTAGCTACGTCCATCCCCGTACCCAACGGTCTCCCATCGGCGCACTGGGGCTCTGCCCCGCCACGTACACAGTCCGCGCTACGCTCAGCATTAATCCCCTTCCTCTGCATCCCCCCAAACCGCTATGCTCGATGCCATCCGCAATGCCGCTACCCGCTACGAAGCCGACGTCATTGCGTGGCGGCGGGCGCTCCACCAGCAGCCGGAGCTCTCGACCGAGGAGACGCAGACCGCCCAGTTCGTGGCCGATGCACTGGCTCCGCTCGACCTGCCCACGCGCACCGGACTCTACAACACCGGCCTGATGGCCACCGTGCAGGGCAAGAAGCCGGGTCCCACCGTTTTTCTGCGGGCGGATATGGATGCGCTGCCCATTCAGGAGGAGACGGGGCTGGACTTCGCCTCCCAAAACGACGGCGCCATGCACGCCTGCGGTCACGATGTGCACACGGCGATGTTGCTTGGGGCGGTACACATGCTCAGTGGGATGCGCGAGGAGATTCACGGAGCGATCCGGTGTTGCTTCCAGCCGAGCGAGGAGCGCCTCCCCGGCGGAGCTCCGTTTCTGATCGAAGAAGGCGTGCTCGATGACGACGACCACAGCGCAGCCCCGGAGGTCGTCTACGGACAGCACGTTGCGCCCGACCTGCCTGCGGGCACGATTGGCGTGCACAGCGGCATGTACATGGCCTCTGCCGACGAGATCTACCTCACGATCCACGGCGAAGGCGGTCACGCAGCGGCCCCGCACGAGCTGTCGAGCGATGCAGTGGTGGCGGCGGCCCACGTGATTACGGCGCTGCAATCCGTAAACAGCCGCCACCGTCCGCCCGATGTGCCGAGCGTGCTGTCGCTGGGCCGCGTGCAGGCCGACGGTGCCACCAACGTGCTCCCCGACGCGGTGCAGATTGAGGGCACGTTCCGCGCGATGGATGAGGCGTGGCGGCAGAAGGCCCACGAACTTATCGAGCGCATTGCCACGCAGACCGCTCGGGCTCACGGCGCCACGGCCACGGTGGATGTAAAAACCGGCTACCCGGCACTCTACAATCACGAGGAGCCGACTGCGCTGGCTCGCAGTGCTGCGCTGGACTACGTGGGCGAAGACCGCACCATTGACCTGGAGAAGTGGTATGCGGGCGAGGACTTTGCCTACTACCTGCAGGAGTGTCCGGGCAGCTTCTACCGGCTGGGCACCGGGAGCGCCCCCGGCCACGACACGCACGGGCTGCACACCTCGCGCTTCACGATCAACGAAGACGCCCTCTCCACGGGGGCGGGTTTCATGGCGTACCTGGCGTGGCGATACGGGGCTGAGAACTCGCGTGGATGAGGGATGTGCTGCGCATCCCCAAACAAAAAACGCCCACCCCGACGATGTGTCCGGGTGGGCGGTTGCATGTTATGCAATAAGAGACCGAATCAAGCAGGCGAGGGCGCGTTGACGGCTTCCACGCGCTGCACCTGTGGCACGGAGCGCTTGAGCGCCTGCTCGATGCCCGCGCGCAGCGTCATGGTGCTCATGGGACAGGTGCCGCACGCGCCCAGGAGCTCCAACTCGACGACGTTGTCATCGGTCACGTTGAGCAGGCGCACCGAGCCGCCATCGGCCATGAGGTACGGACGGATGGTGTCGAGCGCCTCCTCGATCTGGTCGCGCAGTTCGGGGTCGATGGAAGCCTCAGCATGCGAGGCAGCAGAGTCAGACATAATCAGCAAGGGGTCACAATGAGCAGTCGGGCCAGACTGTGCAGCAGCCCAGCGTTTCAGCTATACGGCGCGGATCCGGAAAAGATCGCTTTGCAGTACGTATTCGGTAATACGTTGTATCCAATGGGCTTAGCGAGATTGCTCTACCGATAGAGGATCTCCACTTTCTCTGTGGGATCTTGCGTGGCGTTGCGAATCTCGACCTGCTCCACCGAGCGCTCGGCGATCTGCCGGAAGGCCTGCGACGAAAGCGAGTCGGGATTGCGGAGCACCACGGGTTCGCCTTCGTCGCCGCCCTCACGCACCGACTGTTCGATGGGAATCTCACCCAGGAACGGCACCTCCAGTTCGCGGGCCAGATCCTGCGCGCCGTGCTCGCCAAACAGGTAGTACTTGCGGTCGGGCAGATCCGGCGGAGTAAAGTAGGCCATATTCTCCACGATACCCAGCACCGGCACATCCACATTGTCGAACATGGCCACGCCTTTGCGGGCATCGTCGAGCGCCACATTTTGCGGGGTGGATACGATGATCGCGCCCGTCAGCGGAATGGTCTGCACAATGGTAAGCTGGATGTCGCCGGTGCCGGGGGGCAGGTCGAGCACCATGTAGTCGATCTCACCCCAGTGCACATCGCCCAGGAACTGGCGGATGGCCTTCGTCACCATCGGTCCGCGCCAGATGACCGCTTTATCGGGATCCACCATGAATCCCATTGACAGCAGCTTGATGCCGTGCTTTTCGAGCGGCTCGATCTTGCGCTGGTCGTTCACACGCGGCTTTTTGCCCTGCATCCCCATCATGGTGGGGATGGACGGGCCGTAGATGTCCGTATCCACCAGCGCGACGTTGTAGTCTTGCTCGGCGAGCGCAATCGCCAGGTTCACGGCCACGGTGCTCTTGCCCACGCCGCCCTTGCCCGAGGCCACGGCAATCGTGTTCTGCACGCCCTTGTTCTCCGGCTCCTTGTCGCCGCTCTGATCGCCGACAGCAATCTCGTCGCCAAGCGAGATCATCTCCGCATCCACCTCGACATCCACCTTCAGCGACGGGTCGACCTCGTCGTGGATGGCCTGGCGGCAGGCGCGCGCCACCTGCTTCTCGAAGGGCGTGCCGGGCTCGGGGCACACCACAGTGAATGACACGCGGTTGTCATCGACCTGCAGGTTGCGCACCAGATCCAGCCGCACAATGTTCTTCTCGCGGTCGGGCTCAACCACGTGTTTGAGGGCGTTCAAAACAGCTTGGCGCGACACAGCCATATCAGCAGCAGCTTGGTGAGCGGACGGAAAACGGGCGGAGGTGAGCGTGTGGTGTGCACCTTGCCTGCAAGCGCATTGTTCCTCTGGCAGGGCGTGTGTAGGGGGGATTCAACAGGGTGTCATGCGGCGCGGCAGACACGCCTACAGCACGTAGCCCAAGTTGCGCGGTGTAACACCATCCACCACATTCTGTCATTCTGAGGAGCGCAGCGAGGGCCGGAGGTCATGCCTGTTTGTACGGAAGGGGCGACAGGTCATTCCTTGTGGGAATCTCCTCCACCACACAGCCGCTATCGCGAAGCTTAGCTGCGTAGGTCTGCTCATGCAGCGTCCGTCTCGTGACTTGGTGGGTTGTGCGCTATTCGGGTACCAGAAAGGTCCATCAGAGGAAGAGAAGCCCTGAGCCTGATACAGATGTACCCTGCAACTATCCACACATGTATCCGAAATTGGATACAGATGTAGCCAAAAAGAGGGAACATCTGTGTATTGTGGGAGGGCATTGCGCCGTGTAGATTGCCTGTGGTTTGTTTCCCGAGGGCGTGTTGAAAGCTATTCCATAAGGGATCGATCGCATGCATACCAAATGTTAAATTTGTACAACCATCGGGGGGGGGCGGTTTTACAATGTGGCGCTCGTTCCGTAGCATGTATACGCATTCTGTAACATATCACATAGTCGTTCTATTCGCCTTATTCCTGATTCACTGTACGCATCTTTTGTTGGCTGCAACAGGCCTTGTGCTATGAATAACCGTTCTTTGCAAAACAACATTTCGGCCTCCAAATTGACCGCAGATCCTGCCCTTTCGGTAAATAGAGCATCAATGAGGACACTGTTATTTCCGCTCGTCCTTATCGTGCTAATGGATAGTCTTGTGAGCGGGTGCGACAATTTTGGTTCATTTAGTGATAGCGAAGAGGGAAGCACGACTTTTCCACCTCCAGAAGCGGTAGCGCAGAGCTTTCCGCGCTGGAGTCCTGATGGAGATCGGATTTTGTATTACAACCATGGATTGACCTCCAACTCGGAGACCGGACGCGTTGAGCAGAGCCCAAACCTACGTGGACTTTGGACCATGCAACCTGACGGAACTGAGCGTCAGCAGGTATTAGCTGGATCAAGCCTGGTCCCCGGATGGGGATAGCCTTGTTTTCGAGGCAGGGGCCCAGATCTATAAAGCTGCTTTTAAAGAAGGCGTTGTGGATACCTCCAGTGTTGTGCAAATTTCTCCACCTGGGCGTTTCTTTGACCCAGATTGGAGCCCTTCTGGCAGACAGGTTGCTTACCGCAATTCAATTGGTGACACAACTGGTATATGGATCTCTCCTGTAGACGGGTCGCGATCCAAGGAGTATTTTGTGCGGGGTGGGACACCGCAGTGGTTTCCAAATGGCCAGAAGCTTTTGTACACCTGCAATGGTCTATGTATAAAGCAGATAGATCAATCTTCTCAACAGAGAATCTTCTCTTTTCCTGAAAATGATGAGTTTCATACACTCCGCGGAGCAGCAGTTTCTCCTGCTGGAGAACGGGTCGTTATGGGAGCTAAAATAAGCGGCGACTCTCAAATCAGAACTATGAACGCCGACGGCTCTAACCAACGGACATTAACTACGATCGAAGATCAATGGTGGTCAGCAGGTCAGCCCGACTGGTCTCCAGATGGAGAGCGCATTGTTTATATTGGCCCAGAGCACA
Source organism: uncultured Rhodothermales bacterium (assembly GCA_964494425.1). GTDB lineage: Bacteria > Bacteroidota > Rhodothermia > Rhodothermales > Salinibacteraceae > Longimonas. The sequence continues at coordinate 8,017 of CAZBTM010000108.1, forward strand.
CCATTTGGGTCATGGACGCTGACGGGTCCAACAAAGAGCAACTCACCACTCGACCGGAAGGCCCCGTCGGGTGGGAAGAGTCCTCGTAAGTCTTCCAAATAAACCAATCATCTGTCTTCGATTTCTAAACCAAACATAAAAAAGGCCCTTACACAAGGGTTTCGTACTGCTACTGAGTCCTACGTCGTGCGATTCGAGAATGGAGAAGATAATGGGGAAGAAGAGATTCGCGGCAGGCTGTTCTGTGTCTTTTTCGGCGAGAGAGAAATCTGGGGCTGCCAACCCCGCGCCGGGCAACCCGTGACGGCAGGCGGACCCTACCAAATCAACAGCGAAGAACTTATCCTCCGCGACGAAAACGTCAAACGAGCGAATTTCAACTGGGGACTTTCTCCTGACGGCGAATACGATTACGAACTCGATGGCGACACGCTCATGCTCACGCAGAGCCGCTCCGATGCTCCCTACCCTGGCCGGACATATCACAGCATCGTGCTCGTCCGGCGGGACACGAGCGAGTACCAAGACCTGTCGAAGCAATCGATTGACGAGCAGACACAAGCCGTATCCTCCTACCAAGACAAGAAGCCCATCCTGCCCCCCCTGCGTCCAACGGTCCCCCGTTGGACAGGCCTAAAGACGCTCCTGCGTCCCTGATACAAATCACGCCCCCGCACGCGCCAGGTGCACGGCCCACCAGGGTGGTGAAGAGCGTTCGTTCGTCACGGTAAAGCCCTGCTCGCGCGCCGCCTGGCGCATGGCAGGAGCGTCGTCAAGGAGGCAGCCCGCACAGATGCAATGCCCGCCTTCGCGCAGCCGCTCGGCAAACTGCGGCATCAGGTCGATGAGTACGGCCCGGTGGATATTCGCAAGTACAATGTCGGCAGAGGCAAGCGGTAGGTCGGCCAGGGTGCCGTGGTGCACCTGCACCCGCTCGGCCACGTCGTTCTGTGCGATGTTCTCGCGGGTGTTCTCCACCGCCCACGTGTCGATGTCGATCGCATCTACGCGGGCGGCTCCGGCGCGGCAGGCGGCAATAGCCAGAATGCCGGTGCCGGTCCCTACGTCAAGCACGCGGGCATCGTCAAAGGGCAGATCGGCCATCAGCTCCAGCACCAGGCGCGTGGTGGCATGGTAGCCGGTGCCAAAGCTCATCTTTGGATCGATGACGAGCGGCGGATATGCGTTGGAGGGAGGCGCGGCATCGGACCACGACGGACGCACGAAGAACGGTCCGATGTGCTGGGGCTTGACCGAGGCCTCCCACTCGGCATTCCAGTTGCGCGCTGGAATCGTGTCAATGTGGAGCGCGGCCTCGGGGGCATGCGCATCCAGCCACTGGCGCACGGCATTGGCCTTTGCCTCCCC
>CAZBTM010000109.1:0-9360 GCA_964494425.1 uncultured Rhodothermales bacterium
CATCGTACTCTGCGGAGTGGGCGATCTCAGAAAAGAGCTCGATCGCGCGGTCGTATTCAGCAAAGATGTACTCATCTTTCGCCTCCGCGAGCGTCGCGTCTTGGGCTGTTGCAAGCGCTGGAGCCACAGCCAACACGATGATGGCCAGCACAACGCCGGTCCATGCCCCTGCCAGCGTGCGTTTCCAGCCCGCACCCGAGATTCGTAAACGTGCGTTTGATCCGTGTTGCATGGCGTATACCTCTCACCTTCAGAAACAGGTTGCAAATGCGTGCTGCCGCCCCCTCGCAGATGCGACAGTAGAAAGTAACAAAGCGTGCGCCTCAATTACAATAGAGACAGCACATTCAACTCACTATATATGTAGAATAAAGGGATGCAATGCATTCCCTTTTGACCCAGCAGGACTTGCGCAAAGAATATCTGTCTTATACAGTTTATGCGCAATTACGCGCATCGTAAGGACATCCATAAGGTCCATACGTGCCGCCAGGGCCTCGATCTACCGCGCCCTAATCAGTCGGTAAACGTGACAGCGTATTCTACCGACTCAAACGAGGGCGCAATGGTCAGGGTGTAGATGTAGCCTGTAAAGCGCTCCCGCTCGTCCGTGCCATTGCGAGTGATGCGCACGGCTCCGCCGCTCAGAATGCGATCTTGCCGGTCAATGCGCACTTGCACCTCGTGCGTACCGGGCCCCAGATACAGCGGCTCTTCAGTCGGTGTGGTTCGGTTGGTGCGCTCGCTGTTAACCCACACGCTGCCCCACGGATCACTATTCACGTGCACCGGACGCTCAAAGTAGCACTGCAGCTGCCTGCGTTGTCCGGCACGCACCGCAACGGTAGTGCGGATGCTTCCGTGGTCAGGATGGGTGCACGTGACCTGCTGTTGCCCGGCTGGCACGTCGAATGTGCCTTGTCCCGAAGCGGACTCGCCCGCAACCGTAATACGGCCCGTGGGCTGAGCCTGCACAGCCAGCGTAGCTGTTCCAGGCGTAACAGGGGGGGGATCTTCAGGCAACCTATCCTGGGACGATCTACCATCAGATGCAGCAGCCAGCGCAATAGACACCTGCACCGGTTCATCACGAGCATCAAGCGTTAGCGTCGTGTCAACCGGCGTGTAGCCCTCCTTTTCGATGCGAAGCACGCGCTCGCCCGTTGGTACCTGAATGGCACTATCGAGCGGGGTCGTTCCCACCGTAGCATTGTCAACAAACACGCGGGCATCAGACGGATTGGTATCTACGTCCAGGCGTGCACGAGCGCGCTCCAACGGCACGTCGTCCAATGTGTGCGGGGTCGCAGCCGACAGCTGCAGCGTGGTATCAACCGGAATGTAGCCCGGCTTCACAAGACGCACCTGCGCGGGTCCGGCGGCTTGTATAATGTAGTCGTGCAGCGGCGTAACGCCAACCGAATCGCCCGCAATGTAGACGGTAGCAGTGTCCGGCTTGGTGCGGACTGTAAGAGAGGCCGCTTCGTCTCCACTTCCCCCCAGCGCCCATACGCCTCCAACCAGTGCAAGGAAGGTGGCCGCCACCGCACCCCAAAGCCATATTGGGCGCACGCTCCCGTTGTCAGCATCAGGCTCATCCGCGTCGGACTCAGGCGCAGGGTCTGCCTCATGTTCGTTCCGCGATGCGAGTACGGTTCCGCCCCCAACCGTGGTGGCCGTTGCTGTCGTGTTTGCATCAGGTGGAGACGGATCGGACAACACGGTCGCCCCGTCTGGAGGATCCTCAGGCAGATCATCTACATCGATAGCCGGCGGTTCAGACATGCCGGTGGGAGCCTGAGGCTGCGTCGCGTCTGCGGTGTCCACCTTGGCCTCCTGCTCGAACTCCTCAACCACCGCCATCATGGCATCGGTGCTCTGGTAGCGGTCGCTTTGCTTTTGGGCTGTCGCCGTGGTGATAAGGTCCACCAGCGGCGCGGGCAGATCGGTGTCGTACTCAGTCGGCGAGGGGAGCTTCCCTTCGACCACCTTGCGCATGATGTCGAAGTCCGTTTCGGTGTCATCAAACGGGAGCCTGCCTACCAGCATCTGATAGGCCATCATACCCAGCGCGTAGATGTCGCTGGTATTGTCGACCGCCTCGATGTCCGAAATCTGCTCGGGCGACATGTACTTGAGCGTACCGCCCTGCCCGCCCTGCGTTACGGTTTTGCCCGTGTCCTGTGTCCGCATCTTGGCGATGCCAAAGTCCGTCACCTTCACCATGCCATCCTGCGTAAGCATGATGTTCTGCGGCTTGATGTCGCGATGGATAACGCCCGCTTTGTGCGCATCGCCAAATGCCTGTAGCATCTGCTTAAAGAGCGGAAGCGCCTCCTCAACCGGCATGGGGCCGCCGTCCAACTGACCTTCGAGCGTACCGCCGTTTACATATTCCATCACAATGAGCAGCCCCAGGTCGGTTTCGCGCAGGGCGTATACGCTCACAATGTGCGGACTGTCGATGCGAGCCAGCGCGCGTGCCTCCGACCGGAAGCGATGCAAGAACATGTCGCGGTTGGCTTGCGACGGATTGACGCGCTTGATGGCTACCGAGCGCGAAAGCGCCACATCTTCGGCTTTGTACACGACCCCCATACCGCCGCGCCCCAGCACGCTCTCAATGCGGTAGCCGTCAACAACTTGTCCAATGGCGTCGTCTTTCATAAAGGGGGGCACTGCTCATCCAAACGGATACTGAAGGCACACTGGACGTGCTATGAGGCTGGGCGCTGGGTAGAAATCTCGTCTTTGTCGACGCCCCAAGAGTCGGCCATGCGTTCGAGGTACGCCTCGGTAAAGGCCGGACGGTACATCTCTTTTTCAAGCGCTCCGGGAGCCTCCTCGCGTAGTTTCTTCCATCGGTTGTACAGATCTTGAACAGCCGTTTGGCTGACCTCTCCGCCCCCGCCGAACATGGTGAAGAACCCGCCCTCGCCCGACGTATCGGTGAGCGACTCGGGGTTGAGCTTCTGAATGAGCTCTTGGCTTCCATGGTCAACCGCTGCTTTGTATCCATTAAGCAACGACACTTCGTGCCACACCAGCGTGTCGACCGCTTCTTTGAGATGCGACAGCCGCTCAGTGCGCTCCGCAGCGGAAACACGATCGTCGAGCAGATGTGCGCGGAGGTTGTCGAGGTTGGCGGTGCGCAAAAACGATTGCTTAGGAGGATGCACGACCGTGTTGCCACTGAACTCGCGCCAGAACTTGCGGGGGATGCTCGTCATACGCGCCACCGCCTCCACAAGCACATCCAGCACCTCGTCCACATGGGTAGGCAGCACATCGGAGGCTGGAGCCGCTGAGGCCGCCGAGGTCGGCTCCTTAGCTGTGCTCTCCTCGCCAGCGGTCGCGTCCGCTGATGGAGCATCAGTGCCATCAGAAGCACTGCCGATCTGCTGAACCAGTTGGTGGACCACGTCATGATCGGCCAGCCTGGTGCCGCGTGAGCGCTCGTTCAGCACGTCATCAATCATGCGCTTGAGCTCAGCATCGCGCATGTCAGCCGGCGCGTAGGTGTAGGTTTCTGCCATGCCCTTCAGCACCTGTTTCAGCTCGCGCGCATGGCGTTCGAACGGATTCGACGGGGTGTCGTCATCCGCCAGCACGGTCTGCTCCGACGAGGGCATAAACAGCGGCACAAACTCGATGCGAAAGCTGCCCATGGTAAACACATCGCCGCTCTTCAGCGTGTGGGTTTCGTCTTCTTCCAGCTTGCGCCCATGCACAAACGTGTGGTTTTTGCTCCCCCGATCGCGCAGTTTGTACTCGCCCTTCTCGTGCACGACCTCTGCATGATGCTGGCTGATCTCCTGGTCGGGCAGCGTCAGATCATTCTCGCTGGCCCGACCCAGCCGAATCCGCTCCTGCTCAAACAGATAATCGGCCGGGTCTTTGCCTTCATCGCCTTCGCGTTCAACTTGAAGTTTGATGGGCATGAGCGTTCGTCAATCGAATGGGTGGGTACGGCAAGCGGCCCCGCGCAGATACGCAGGGATGTAGTGTACGCTACGGTCAAAGAAGGTGCCAGCCGCTTAATATGCAACGACTGTACAAAGAAGATAACAAACCACGCAGACTTCGTGCCCTCTTCGCACGGCGCGGCGCCAATATGATCGGCCAATATGCTCGAATGCGTGGATGTGCCGCCCTACACCGTACGGATGGGCGCTGGCTGCGCGTTTCGGCGCGCTCATGCTGCGCTTTCGGGGGACAGAGGCACATGTATAAGCGAGAAATAGCCCCAATGGCGGTCAAATGGGCGCCCGCTACCGGCCCACTACCGAAACCCCGCCCCGGTCAGTGCTCGTTCGAGACGCCGCGTTCGTTATCCTGCTTGCTTCTCTGCTTTACGCCTGTGGCTGTTTCTTCGTGGACTGGCGCTGCTCCGCGCCAGGTATTACGTTCTGTATTCGGATACGATACGTTCCGCCTCGCTCAGCAGCCGATCATCGAGCGCACAGTGCGGGGCGATTCGACGTTGGTAATCATGCCCACCGGCGGTGGAAAATCGCTCTGCTACCAGATTCCAGCGCTCATTCGCGAGGGCGTGGGCATTGTCGTTTCGCCCCTGGTGGCGCTGATGCAGGACCAGGTGGCCGCCCTGCAGCAGGTGGGCGTGCGCGCAGCCTGCCTGCACGCCGGGCAGCCCCACGCCGAACGCCAGGCCCTGCGCCAGCGCCTCCGCCAGGACACGCTCGACCTACTCTACGTAGCGCCCGAGCGCGTCACCACGGCGTCTTTTGCCCGCCTGCTCGACCACGCCCCCATCGCGCTCTTCGCCATCGACGAAGTGCACTGCATGTCGCAGTGGGGGCACGACTTCCGCCCCGACTACCTGACCCTGACCGACCTGCGCACGCGCTTCCCTAATGTCCCGCTCATCGGCGCCACCGCCACCGCCGACACCGACACGCAGGCCGACCTCCTGGAGCGCCTGCACTTAGACGATGACGCGCTGTTTGTAACCGGGTTCGACCGGCCCAACATCCAGTACACCGTTACGCGCAAATCGCGGCCCAAACGCCAGCTCAAGCGGTTTATTGACGAACGACATGCTGGCGACGCGGGCATCGTGTACTGCCGCACGCGCAAGAAGGTCGAAGGAACCGCCGAGTGGCTGGGCGAGCAGGGCATCCGTGCAGTGCCCTACCATGCGGGGCTGTCGGATGCGATGCGCAGCGACCATCAGCAGCGCTTTCTGCAAGACGACGGCCTCGTCGTGGTCGCCACCGTTGCCTTTGGCATGGGCATCGACAAGCCCGACGTGCGATTCGTGGCGCATCTCGACCCGCCGTCTACGCTCGAAGCCTACTATCAGGAAACAGGCCGCGCAGGCCGCGACGGGCGTCCGGCCGATGCGTGGATGACCTACCGCTACGGCGATATCGTGCGCCTCCACCAGTTCTTAGACCGCAGCGAGGCCAACGACGCGCACACCTGGGCGCAGCGCCACAAGCTGAATGCGCTCTTCGGCTACTGCGAAACCACCGACTGCCGCCGCCAGGTGCTCCTGCGCTACTTTGGCGAGGAAGCGCCCGAGCCCTGCGGCAACTGCGACACCTGCCTGCACCCGGTCGACACGTGGGATGGCACGGTCGCTGCCCAGAAGGTGCTCTCGTGCATTGCGCGCACTGGACAGCGCTTCGGCGCCGGGCACGTTACCGATGTGCTCCTGGGCCGCAACACCGAGAAGATCCGCCGCCACGGCCACACCGAGCTCTCCACCTACGACATCGGCGACGAACTCAACAAGCAAGGCTGGAAGTCGGTCATCCGCCAGCTCGTAGCCGCACGCTTTCTGGAGGTCGACGTGAGCGGATACGGCGCGCTGAAGCTCACCTCAGCGTGCCAGCCCGTGCTTCAGGGGGAGGCCACCGTTGAGCTGCGGAAAGACACCAAGCGTACCGGATCCGGAGGCGCGTCATCAAGCAGCGCATCGTCTGCAGCCCCCGATCTGCCCGACACGCCGGAGGCCCGGTCACTCTTCGAGGCGCTCCGCCGCACACGCACCGAGCTCGCTAAGACCCAAGGCGTGCCGCCCTACGTCGTCTTCCCCGATCGTACCCTCATCGCCATGGTGCGCGAGCGACCCGCCACCCGCGCTGACTTTGCGCGCCTGCACGGCGTGGGCGATGTCAAGCTCAAGCGCTACGCCGACGACTTCCTACCGGTGATTGCGGAGGCAGGATAATTCAAGTTACTCCCTACCAAGGTGTCATTTTGAGCGGATACCGAAAGAGGACTCGGGGTTGAGGGCAGGTTCCTGACTCACAGAGCGCTGCCTCCTTCTTGCGGTCATGCTGAACGCAGTGAAGCATCTCAGCGCCGTACAGTTGGGACTCATTAGCGACCTGTATGCCACGAAACGGCACTTCGCCTGTACCCAGCGTGCAAGGGGCCGCTTCGCATGTGAGGGACGCGCTGGGCGTGTTGGGCTGGCGTTGAGATCCTCCCGCCTGCGGATGAGGCCTTCAGCGATCACTAAACTGCTGTCCACTCTCCTATTCAACGCGCATCGTCACGATACGCCGATACGATCACTTCACGGCGTTCATTGGCACGTGTCTCTCGTTTCATACGGTGTGCCTCCAGTAGGCGCTTTGAGACGTGTGCACGCACAACCTGCAGCGCACGGAGTGAATCGTGCTCCTCTTCCAATGCGTTTTTGAGGCGTGTGGTCGTATGGCGGGGAATAATACCATCCTGGAATGCGCGGATCACGTCGGCGATGTACTGTCGATCGGCCTTGGTGAATCGCTGATGCCTGCGCATCTCACTTGATTTTAGACGGCGCACCACTTTTTCCTCGTTGGAGAGCCCCCCTGTAGCCCCTTGCGGTGTATCACGGGCCACCGCCTGTTTAAACGCTGTTCGATTCCGTTCTAAACAGTCATAGAAATCATCGGGGAGTGCGGTGCGTGGGGTGTCTGGAGCGCATGCGAAGGCTTCAGCCGCCTCGAAAAAAGTGAGTTCGTTCGCCGCTTTAGGCGTTCCCAGAAAGAATTGCTTCAGTGCACCACGCCGGAAAAACGTGAGTAGCCCGTGTGGACCCCCAGATGGAGTCCAGGCTGTACGCGCTTTCTTTGGTAACTTCTGAATCCGGGCGAACTGCTCAGGGTCGTTGTCGCGCACGGTGCGCAACAGCTGCAGGTATTCGAGTTCCGACGCGATTTCGTCTTCGCCCTCGTAGGTCGATGCCGTGTTCAAGCGTTCGTACAACTCAGCGCCAAACAACTCATGCGTAGACACCTCTTCCTCATCAGTCAGATACTGCGCGTCTTCACCCAGCGTGTCGTGAAAAGCCTGAATTTTGCCCTTGATGTTGGCTTCCAGGTTGATCTGGGCGTCTGCCTGATCGGTCGGGAAGAAGTTGTAGACGTAGATGTTGTCGTGCGCTGTCCCTACGCGGTTGATTCGGCCCACACGCTGAAGCACACGGGTTGGATTCCACGGTAAGTCGTAGTTGATAACGGTGTTGGACTCGTGCAGGTTGATGCCTTCCGCCAGTACATCGGTTGTAATGAGCAGTCGATAGTCGTCACGGGGGGTAGGCGCGGTCGGATCGAAGTTCTCGGCAATGCGCTGCCGGGCTCGATTCACCCCAAGGGTTCCGTCGGCGTCGCGTCCACCATCACTCGAGTAGAACAAGACCTGCCCCGGCATTACGTTGTTGAGCGCCTCAAAGAGATATTCGCCTGTTTCCGCCGCTTCGGTAAAAACAAGCAGCTTCCCTGTGCTGAGTATTTTGTCGGAATGCAGCTGCTCGCGAAATGCATCCAGCTTCGGATCGTGCGTAACGGGTGCCCAATCTGCCTGGATCGATCGCAGCACCTGAAGGTCGCGCTGCACGGCTTCCATAAGCCCATCGGTGAATGCCTCTGCCGGATATGCCGACACACGATCGGCCTCGATAAGCGCATGCAATCGGTCGGTGCGGTCGTTGTCGAGCAGGTCAAACACATCCACATCTTTACCGAGATACACGGTACCTGAGGCATACATCTCGATAAATCGCTCGTACGACTCGATAAAACGGGCCAGTGTTTGCTTAAAGGCGTGAAAGCTGCTCTCCAACCGCTTCACAATGATGCTTTTCATGAATCCGCCGATGTTACGCTGCGACTGCTCCTGCAGCGGCGTCAGTTCGCCCGTGTAGTACAGCAGCGGGGTGTAGCGTGCATACGCAAAGTCCTTGAGCCGCTCGATAGTGCGGCGGAAAACCTGCTCAAGCTCGTCGTCGAACGCGTAGATGATGCGACGTGGTGCCGCCAGACTGGGAAATGATACGCCTTGCTTGTCGAGGTCCTCTTCGTAGTACCTCTCAATCTCGCTACGTGTGCGTCGGATCATCACATGCTTCAGCACGCGATCGCGCACGGCTTCAGAGACCTGCTGGGCCGTGGTTTCATGTTCGGGCGACTCGTTGGGGTACTGGTTCAGTGCTCGTGTTTGCTGCTTAAAGAACCGCTTGAGGTCGGGCACGCCAGGAATCGTACTGCGGCGCGGCGTCTGGAACAGCTTCAGCAGGCTGTAGAGATCGCTGATGGCGTTATTGAGAGGCGTTGCAGATACGCAGATCACCTTCTTGCCGAAGCAGATCTCGTGCAGCATCTCGTATCGCTGCGTATCCTCATTGCGAAACCGATGCGCCTCGTCCAGCACAATGGTGTCGTAGCGATCTGGGTCGCGGTGCAGCACCTGCTCCAGCTTCCCGAGCGACTCGACCCGGCATCCGCGAATCCCAAAATCGAGAAAAGCCTCGCGCCACTGCTCTTGCAACACGGGAGGACAGATGACAAGCGTGCGGCCCTGAATCTGCTGCAGGAGCATAGCGGTAATGTACGTTTTGCCCAGCCCCACCACGTCGGCAATGAACACGCCGTTGTGGGCCTCCAGGATTTTGCGCGCTGCGGTTACGGCCTGGGTCTGGTACTCCAGTTCCATGAAGCCCTCGGGACGGTATAGCCCATCGTCTTGCGATTGCTCATCGAGGTTAATGTCTTCCTCGAAGTACTCGTACAAGAACTTCAGGTAGATGTCGTACGGGGTCAGCGCATCGTTGAGCCAGGTGCGCTGCTGCATCGTGTCAGCCACGTCGGGCGTGACCTCGACGCCCTGCTCCCAGAGCGTTTCAAACTGCTGCAGGGCGTACCGCACATCGTGGGGCTGCTTCAGCTCCACATTAAACTCGCGCTGTCCCACCAACCCCGACTCCGAGAAGTTGCTGGACCCGGTAATGACGTGGCCAAAATCACGGTCGGCTTCGTGGTATCGCCCGATGTACACTTTCGCGTGCAGCGGTGCCGGATATGCACGGATCTCCAGTTTCCCTTCATGCAGAAACCGCATGAACGC
>CAZBTM010000110.1:0-2937 GCA_964494425.1 uncultured Rhodothermales bacterium
CGCGTGCGGATAGATGGTTCCCCCATGCTCCTCTGCGTCAGCGGCGTTGGCTGCGCAGAGCCGGGAAGGATATACGACCCCGTCAGGTACCCACATGGCACGTTCCACGCGGTCTGAGAGACCAGGAGCGGCGGTCTGGGCTTCGGCTGGGTCAAGGAGGCGCGTTTCGATGCCAATGGTCTTACAGGCTGCCCGCTTCCTATCAAAGTAGTCCGGATCATCGCCCGGAAGCTGGATGAATAGCCCTCCAGTATCGCGGATGCACGCTCCCGCAATAGCCCGAAGCACACGGTTTTCTTCGATACACTCTTCAGCCCCGATCGTGTCAGCCTCAGCGTATCGGGCTCCGCTATGCAAGAGCCCATGCGAGCGGCTGGAGGCCCCGCTTGACAACCCATTTCGTTCAGCGAGTGTCACGTCAACGCCACGAAGCGCAAGGTCACGAGCAATCCCGGTGCCGGTAGCACCGCCGCCAATGACCAGTACAGTGGTAGAGTATGCCATTTAGAGAAAGAGACTGAACGATTGAGAGTACGAGAAGATGAATCCGCGGAAGACGTTTGAATGCGTAGCCCCGCACTGCTTTTAGAACTTTCTCGAAGAGGAACTGGTCTTCGATTCATTGCAGCTTCGAACTCTCTAATTGTTCTGTCACCGTCCAACATAAGACATGCCTTTCACACCTCTAAACAGCAGCGTATTTAAACTCAGATGATTTACCTCTGCCTCAAACACCAAAAGGCAACGAACACACAGGTCCGTTGCCTCTTGGTGTGCGTTAAGCAGCTGTGTATGCCGCTCTAAAGGGCTCCCTAAGCCGACTCAACAGCATTTTCGTAGCGTTCATTCACTGCATCCCAGTCAACGATGTCCCAGAACTTATCGACGTAGGTACCCCGCTCGTTCTGATAGTTCAGGTAGTAGGCATGCTCCCACACGTCCACACCCAGAACGGGCGTATCTCCCTTCAGGTGCGGGCTGTCTTGGTTCGGGGTGGAGTACACGTCGAGGCTACCGTCGGGATGGGCAACGAGCCAGCCCCATCCGCTTCCAAACTGTCCGGTGGCAGCATTAGTGAAGGCTTTCTTGAATGCATCGAACGAGCCAAACTCGTCATCAATCGCTTCGGCCAGGGTCCCCGTGGGCTCACCGCCACCTTCGGGCGAAAGCACCGACCAAAATAAGCTGTGGTTCGCGAATCCACCGCCGTTGTTACGCACAGCGGTCTGGATGTCAGCGGGCAGGTTGTCCAGGCCATGCAGGAGCGCCTCAATCGAGTGCTCGCTCAGATCGTCGTGGCCCTCCAGTGCAGCGTTCAGCTTATTCGTGTAGCCCTGGTGATGTTTGCCATGATGGATACGCATGGTCTGCTCGTCGATGACGGGCTCCAGCGCATCGTAGTCGTACGGCAAGTCGGGGAGAGAAAAAGCCATAATTCAGGTATGGGTTTTGATGGGTGTAGGGTGAACTGTAGAATACTGCACGCCGCGCGGCATCACCAGGTCCAATTGTGCGGCAGAAAGACCACGCAATGGAGGCGATGCGGCGGCTGGCCTACGCTCATTGGTTGAACGCACGATACCGTTCTGCGGCATCGATGGGCCTACCTTGCAAGGGTAGAAGGCATGTGTAATACATGCGCGTCGAACCCTGTTAAAAGGTTCGATGCGACAACGAGACCTTCCTTCGTTTGTTTTCGGCGTTGCGTCCCCATTACAACTGGATGGAGCCGCTATGAACCCAAAGCCAAATTGCTACGACGCCGGCTCCAACTGTACGGCACTGCTCTCTGCCACAGTCTCCACGAACGTAGCCCCAAATGCCGTTGAAGGGGTGTGATATCCAGGTTTAGGCGGGTCCTCTTGCATGCGCTGCATGGCTTCAACTGCTGTACGTGCAGTGAGCGTGTAGCCCTCGGGTCCGGTCCATCGGGCGGTGCGAGTGGATCCGTCGGGGCACTGCACGTGTCCCCAGACCCACGAAGCTCCTGCCTGACGCGCCTGGGCATCGGGGCCGTCGACGGTGCGGCGCACTACGCCCTCTGCGACTGGGCGCAGCACGGCGCGCAGCCAGGCAGGAAGGGATTCGGAGGCACGCAGCATCCATCGCAGGGCGGGCGGCAGGTGCGTGTATACGGCAATTGTGGGGATGCCAGTGGAGTGATATGCGGTACTGACGTCGCCCCACGGAATGGCTGTGAGCGTACGCGTACGCCCAGCAATGTCTACCGTGCGGGTGTGGGTGCCTGCCGGAATCCGTACAAGTTCGCCATTTCGACGCATGAGGCTTCCTTGGCCCCATCCGCGCAGCGCCGTGAGGGCGGTGCCTCGCGAGAGCGCCCCCAGGCCCACAAATCCCAGCGCCAGTGCGGTAGCATCGGGGCAGGCCTGCGCGAGCGTAGCAGCCACACAGTCGGTAGGCACGACGTCGAACCCCACGCCCGGCAGCACGACAATGCCAGCCTCTTGGGCGTCGGCGTCGCGTTGACGCAGCGCTTCAAAGACCCGCCACTCGCCTGTAATGTCAAGATAATGCGTGCCGGTGTCCAGGCAGGCGTTGACCATTGGCTGGGCCGTATCCTCAAAGGGACCCGCGCAATGCATCACGCCGTCGACCTCGGCAAGCGCATCCTGAAGGGCGGCGGTGTTCTGTAGCGATACCACCCGCCCGGGAACCGACCACGCGTCTTCGACCCGAGCAACCTGCTCGGCATCCCGCCCAGCAGCAATGATGCGCAGGTCCCGCCGCTGTGCCTCTTCGCCAATGAGCTGACCGGTGTATCCGTAAGCGCCGTAAATATAACTAAGGCAAAAGCATCGTATTCCAACTTTGGAGCATCTGTTGATGTGGCTGCACCAGGTGGTGACTCCACTCCGGATATTAATGGTGATGGCTATCCAGATGCTATATTAAGTACTGCCGGTGATGATGCTTCCG
>CAZBTM010000110.1:2947-5132 GCA_964494425.1 uncultured Rhodothermales bacterium
TATTGTTAGATAATAGAATAATGGGGAGCCTGTACGTGGTAGGCCTCCGAATAAAAACCTTTTCTGAGGCGAACGGTCCCGCCACGGTCAGCACACGTCCTCCAACTGCCAATATCTTTAGCCGCCGATACATGACGCGTATTTCGCACGGGACCACGGCCTAACGTTCAAGATCGACACAGCACTCGTTATCTCTCTGCTTTACGCTACCATATACGTGTAGGCGGTTGGCACATAGTAGCATGCACCAACCGCCTGCCGATTTGAAAATAATAGTTGTTGGATACGGACGGGTTTCGCTTTTCCCCTACCTACGGCATGTTTAATACGACACCGATACACCAGAGTAGATCATACGTCCCATGGGAGCAGAACCGTAAGCGGTCACATTGTCAGAGTCAGTAAGATTTGTGCCCCCTATCGTGAATCGTGTCCGCAGTTCGGGAAAGTTATAACTGAGCTGGGCATTCAGCACCGCGTTGCTGTCGATGGTGCCTTCTGCGAACGGCATCTGGTAGACGTACGCGTTATGCCAACGCACATTGGCGTTGTACGTGAGACGCTCGAAGAGCTCGCCCCGGGCGCCCAGGTTAAACTTATGTTCGGGGGTATTGAACCCGAGATTGATAGCGTCGCGCAGATCCTGGTCGTCGCTGATATAGGCCCAGGTGTAGTTGCCGTTTAGCGTAAGCTCACGATTGAACCGATACTCCAGCCCCGCCTGAAATCCCTGTGTCGTGACGTCTTCGTCGGCGTTGAGCCACACCTGCATCAGACGTGCGCGCCGCGGATCGTCGGAGGCGCGTTGCAAGTCTTGGAGGGTGATGTCTGTGCCGTCTTCCTTCCCTACGAAACGGCGGGTGCCGATGAAGTTGGAGTAGCTGCTGTAGTAATAGCTGGCGTCCACAAAGAACCCGCTGAAGGCCCCTTTGTAGCCGACTTCAATGCTATTCATCTTCTCCACATCGAGCGGATCGATCTGGAAGAGGGTGCCCTCTTGCACCTGCTGCGCTACCGGTGTAGAGCTGAACGGATCAGCCGCTACATATCCATTTTCGGAATTACCTCGCAGCAGAATGGGCCCGATGTCAAGATAGATGTATTGGTCGAGCTGCGCCGGGGCGCGGAACGCCTGGGCGTAGCTGGCCCGGATGTTGTGTTGCCGCTGATCGCCGAGAGTGTATACGCCTGAGACACGCGGGGAGAACTGCGTATCAAAGTTACGAAACTCATCAACGCGCCCAACAGCTGAGAGGCTCAACCGGTCTTCCGCAAACGAGCGCTGCAGCCGTACGAAGCCGCCATACTCATAGTTGTCGATGCCATCGCGGACATCGCGGGCGTCGCCCTCTCCTGAAATGAGAGGCGAGGCATTGGGGCCGTCAGTAAAGAGGGTCCCGTTGGAGCGAAGGCGAAACTGCCGATAATTGCCTCCGAGCGTTACGTCAGCAATGTCGGATTCGACGGTGTACTGCGCTTCGGTGTGGTAGACCGCGGAGTCAATGTCGAACACCGGGCTGGCGCCGCTCGGCGGCAGATTCAGCGTGGCTTCTCGGGCCGTACCAAACCGGTCCTGGCCCGGCTGGGGCAACACCCCTGCGGCCTCGCTCTCTGCGAAGGCAAACGGGTCATCCAAGCCCTGGGCCACTGCATTCTGATAGGCCTGCCCGTAGACGAAGGCGTAAGCCGCCGCATACGGAACAGCCAAGTTCTGCAAGAAATTGGCGCGGTCGCGCTCTGTATCGGTCAATGCATCCAGCGGGCGGTCGCCAATACGATATGAGCGCTGGTTCATGAGCGCCCCCAGCAGGTTCAGGTCGAACGTGTCGCCGGGCTTGTCGCCTGTGCGATATCCTCGGACTGTCCAGTTGGTGCCTTCGAGCGAAAGGGAGTGCGTGTTGATGTTGATGTCGTCGAAAAGGAAGCGGTTTGAGCTCTGGTAGATACCCCGTCCCTCCGCATATCGGTACCAATAGGTCGCCTTCATCTGGTCGGTGAGCAGTACGCTAATAGTCGGATTGATTTGCCACATCCCGGCCCGAAAGTCATTGGGCACCAGCGCCGCTTCTTCGAATCCAGGCGTAAAGATGTTATGCTCGCTGGTATCGATCCCAAACCCCTGAAGGATTGGCGCGATATCGGAGTTGGTGCTCAGGTTCACGGATCCATATCGATTCACCGCATC
>CAZBTM010000110.1:5142-9317 GCA_964494425.1 uncultured Rhodothermales bacterium
GGACGACCTGCCCCGGGTGATTATCGTCGCCACGGGCGGGACGATCGCCGGGGTCCAGAACGATCCCGAGGATCCGTCGCGCAATAGTCGTAGAGATTCACCGCATCGAACCCGCGCGGATCTCCTGCCAGATTGTTTCCTGGCACCACGCTGTTCTTTTGCGCATCGAAATTGCGGCTGATAAACTCGTTGGCCCGCATGAAGCGCCCCACAAGCTTTACCGCTACCCGGTTGCCGAAGGTCTCGGCATAGCGGCCTGAGATATCATACATCTCGCGCGTACCGCCCCGCACTTCAATGTTGATGCCCTGGTCCTCAAACGGATCGCGGGTGTTCATCACCACAACGCCATTGAACGCATTGGCCCCATAGAGCGCCGAGTTGGCCCCGTGAATGATGTCTACACTTGCCAGATCAATCTGCGGTGGACCTGATATATTGCCGGGATAGATCGAAAGCGACGGCGACAGGTAATCGGTGTAGTCGACCAGTTGGATAAGACGCTCCGATTTGGCACTATTGAATCCGCGCGTGGACAGACTGCTGATGAGCATGCTGGAGCGGCTCACGTCCACCCCTTTGAGCGATTCCATGCTGGCCATGAGTTCTGTTGACGGACGCGAGACCAGGTCGCGCCCCGTGAGGCGATCTACCGTCACTGGCGTTTCAAGGATGCGCTCGTCGACGCGCGACGCCGAAACAATGATTTCATCGCCCCGGAGCACGCTCTCGCGCATGGTGATGCGTAGGTCGGACGCAGGCTCATCCACCGCGATCTCTACAGGTTCGTATCCAATAAATGTGAACCGGAGCCTGGGCGTCGCACCCTCAAATGACACATCCAGCGCGAAATTGCCTCGCGCATCGGTAGTCGTCCCCCGGTATGTATCCATGATTGAGACATTCACGCCAGGCAATGCTTCGCCCTCGGCATCGACAACGGTTCCCTGCACCGTTTGGGCTGTTGACGTGCCCCCTCCAAGCAGGCCCACCATGGCCAAAAACGCTATACAACAGGTCGTAGTAACAGTCTTTAGAGTATGCATATCATTCTTTTTCGACAGAGAGTGGTCTGTGAAACAGTTTACACCGTTAACCTTCGTCGTTCGTACACATTGTAGTGATAAAAGCGCTTCCATTCAAATAGAATGTAGTATTTCTGCGATGCGCAGCCCGCCTCTGGTGCCCGATCAGTACGACACCGACACGGTTGTGTACACCATGCGTCCCATTGACGCTGCGCCGTATGCCGTTACATAGTCGGTATCAGTGAGGTTGGTGCCGCCCACGCTGACGGTGGTATTTAGCGCCGGAATCGTGTACCCAACTTTGGCGCCGAGAACTGTGCTGCTCTGTATCGGCCCCTCTGAAAACGGCATCTGGAAGGTGTAGTCGTCGTGCCAGCGCAGATTCGTGTGGTATGTGAGGTTGCCAATTTCGCCCTCGGCCCCAATGTTAAACTTGTGCTTGGGCGTGTTGAAGCCAAGACGCACCTCTTCGCCCAAATCGTCTTCGTCAATGGTCGACCAGGTGTAGTTACCCCGGAGGCGAAATGCTTGAGCAAATCGGTATTCCAGGCTGGTTTGCATGCCTTGCGTTACGATGTCTTGATCGGCATTCACCCAGATGCGAAGCAAACGCACGGGGTTGTTGATACTGTCGTTTTCCTCGTTGCCATCGAGCGACGGCGGCACATCTTCGGGGCCGATAGCGCTTCCATCTTCTTTGCCGTAGAACTGCCGGGTGCCAATGAAGCCGGAGTAGTTGCTTCGGTAGTAGCTGATGTCGGCAAACAGGTTGCCTGCGTTGGTCTTGTAGCCCACCTCAACGCTCTCCATCTGCTCTACATCGAGCGGGTCGATCTGGATGAAGTTGCCCGCGCGTACCTGGTCGCCTACCGACTGGCCGTTTGCCCGACTGGGGACGTGAACACCCGCGTATCCGTCGTCTGAGTTGCCGCGAAGCAGCACGGGCCCCACGCTCAGGTAGATGTACTGGTCGAGCTGCGCAGGCGGTCGAAATGCGCTGGCGTAGTTGACGCGAAAGTTGTGTTCGCGATCTTCGCCCAGCGTGAGCACACCCGACACACGGGGCGAGAACTGCGTGTCGAAGTTGCGAAAATCGTCTACACGTCCGACTGCCGACAGGCTCAGGCGGTCGTCGAAAAAGCCCCGCTGAAGCCGCAAGAAGCCGCCATACTCGTAGTTGTCGATGCCGTCGCGCACGTCGCGGGTGCCATCGGGATTAATGGGCGACGCATTCTCACCGTCGGCAAAGAGCGTGCCTGCCGAGGTCAGGCGGTACTGACGATAGTTGCCACCGATTGTAGCATCCACGACACCAGATTCAAGCGTGTACTGTGTCTCCGCATGGTAGAGCGCCGATTCGATGTCGAAGGTAGGGCGCGTCTGTCCCGTTGGCAAGTTCAGCGTGGCCGAGCGGGCGGTTTCGAAGCGGCCTTCTCCGGCTTGCGGAAGCACCGCGCTGGCAGCGGCTTGCGCCTGCGCAAACGCTTCGTTTGGGCTCGCCCCCTGGCTAATCGCCTGCTCGTAGGCGGCTCCATAGACCGCTGCGTAGGTGCCCGCATACGACGTGCCGTCGGGCAGTTGCGAGCCCACCAGCACCTCCGTAGACGTTGGGTTAGGGCCTTGCTGATACGGTTGCTGGTTCATGACGCCCCCCAGCAGGTTAATGTCGTAGCTATCGCCACCACTATCGGCGGTGCGGTAGCCGCGCACGAGCCAGTTGTTACCCTCCAGTTCCAGCGCGTTTGTGCTCACCGTGATTCCATCCCATCGGAAGCGGCTGTTGCTCTGGTAGATTCCATCGCTACTGGAGAACCGATACCAGTACGTGGCGCGGATGTCGTCGCCAAGGCGTGCACTCACGGTCGGGCTAATCTGCCAAGTGCGTGCATCCAGATCACTGCCCACAAGCGCTTGTTCGCTGTATCCCGGCAGAAAAATGTTGTTGGATGCAGGATCAATGCCTGAGCTTTCCAAAAACGCAGCGGCTGCGTCAATCGTGCTCAGGTTCAGCGCGCCGTAACGATTTACGGCATCGTAGCCCCGTGCGTCGCCCGGTGCGTTGTTTCCCGGTGTCACACTCGGCGGCTGCGCATCCATGTTGCTGCTGATGAACTCGTTTGCCTCCATGTACCGCCCCACCAGCTTGATACCCACGCGGTCGCCAAAGAAGCCTTCAGCCACGCGCCCCGACACGTCGACCATGTCGCGCGTGCCGCCTTTCACCTGCAGATCAATGCCTTGATCGTTAATCGGATCGCGCGAGTTCATGATAATGACGCCGTTAAAGGCATTGGGGCCGTAGAGCGCAGAGCTCGCCCCGTGTACCAGCTCAACGCTCTCCATATCTACCTGCGGCGGCCCCGAGGTATTGCCCGAGTACACGGAGAGCGAGGGGGCCACAAAGTCTACGTAATCGGTGAGCTGAATGACACGCTCCGACTTCGTACTATTGAAGCCTCGTGTAGAGGGGCTATTCACGAGCAGGGCCGAGCGGCTTACGTCAACGCCTGCCATAGACTCCATGCTGGCAACCAGGTCGATCGCAGGGCGTGCGTCGAGATCTTGGCTCGACAGACGCCCTACGGTAACCGGCACCTCCAGGATACGCTCATCTACGCGGGAGGCCGACACGATGACTTCCTCACCTCGTGTTATGACCTCGTTCATCACGATCTCTAAGTCGCTCACCGGACCGCTTAGCGGCTGCTCTACGGCCTGAAACCCAATAAAAGAAAAGCGGAGGCGCGGGGCCTCAAGCTCATCAAAGGGCACATAGAGCGAAAACGACCCATCGGCCTGCGACGCCGCTCCGCGTTGCGTGCCCATTAGCGTTATGTTTACGCCGGGCAGCGATTCGCCGGTGCCATCGAACACAACGCCCTGCACGTTCGCATCTTGCGCAGCAGCGGGCGTGCTCATGAACAGCATGAACAGAAGGCTGAACAGGAGCGCACAGGCCCCAACGATCTGAGCAGTACGACGACAAACAAGCGCAGGGGAGACCATGGTGCGGGGATCTGTGATGCAAAGTGTACACGGTGGACCGCAGATGAGAACGCCCAATAAGATGTTGACAATCAGCGTCTGCAACGCCAGCAAGATAATGGCAATGTCCGGCCCCATGCTGGACGCCTCCGGTCCCCTCAT
>CAZBTM010000111.1:0-9276 GCA_964494425.1 uncultured Rhodothermales bacterium
TACCAGGGTATCTAATCCTGTTTGCTCCCCACGCTTTCGTGCCTCAGCGTCAGTTATGTCCCAGCCGGCCGTCTTCACCACTGGTGTTCTTCGTGATATCTAAGCATTTCACCGCTACACCACGAATTCCACCGACCTCTGACATACTCAAGACTAGCAGTATCCAAGGCAGTTCCACCGTTGAGCGGTGGGATTTCACCCCAGACTTACTAGCCCGCCTACGCACCCTTTACACCCAATGATTCCGGACAACGCTTGCACCCTCCGTATTACCGCGGCTGCTGGCACGGAGTTAGCCGGTGCTTATTCCTATTGTACCGTCATGCCCTGCAAAACAGGGTTTTCTTCCAATAGAAAAGGAGTTTACGCCCCATAGGGGTGTCTTCCTCCACGCGGCATGGCTAGGTCAGGGTTTCCCCCATTGCCTAAGATTCCCCACTGCTGCCTCCCGTAGGAGTCTGGCCCGTGTCTCAGTGCCAGTGTGGCTGATCATCCTCTCAGACCAGCTACGGATTATTGCCTTGGTGAGCCTTTACCTCACCAACAAGCTAATCCGACGCAGATCCATCCCTGAGTGCCCGAAGGCTTTGATCAACCGGCCATGCGGCTGGTTGATATTATGTAGCATTAGCTACCGTTTCCAGTAGTTATTCTTCTCTCAAGGGCAGGTTATCTACGCGTTACTCACCCGTCCGCCACTTTACTAACACCCGAAGGTGTGTTCTCGTGCGACTTGCATGTGTTAGGCCTGCCGCCAGCGTTCGTCCTGAGCTAGGATCAAACTCTCCATAGTAAATAGGAGTGTTTAATTCTGTGATCGATCAACTCGAGCTCTACTCTTCGAGCAGAGCCTGTGAATTGACCAGGACTCGCTATGCTTCCAAATCCGTTAAAGAACATCTCCACGCTACTTGTCGTCGGCGCGGAATCACATTATAATGCTTTCGATCGCCTTTGTCAAGCCGGCAAGCCTCGATTCACAGTTTCTTTGTTTTGAAGCTGCGCTCTCGCTTGTCGTCGATCGTTTGCACATTTTAGGTCTACTTTACGAGACGCTAATTGGTTTCGTTAACTGTCTGTGAATGACTGTTAACGAACCTGTGCAAAGCATTATGTTCAAAGAACTTCGGTGGACTGTGTAGCGCGTCGTGCGCTCTGTCCCCCGTTTTCGGATAGCCTTAGACATGACCACATGGAGACGGTTCCTATTTACTGTGTCAAGAGGACGTGATGCTCCGCTCAAGATAAGATGATTCGGCCTTTAACCGTCGCTAAGCCCCCTTTCTTATTTTCGTTCATCATTGCTTTTGCGTTGCTTCACTTGATCTATTTTCGCCAGTAGATTGGTTCATTTCTCCTACACAGGAAACTGCATGTCAACAAGCGCTGTTCTTTATTCTCCACGTGCGTATGTCAGGTGTATCTTTCATGCCTGGCGCCCAAACAGTCCATAATGCCTTCGCTGGACCTTCTTGCCTATATGTCTTTTGCTTCGTCTGGAAAACGATTTGCTGCTCTGAGTTATGACGTATTAAGGAATCCGTTTTTCTGGGGAGGGCTTGGTATTTTGCTTCTTACCACAGGTACACTCTATGCTGTCGTTGATAATGTCGTGATGCCAAACTATACGCGGCACGGCGTATCCGTTGACGTGCCAAACGTTCGCAACGAGGACGTACAGAGTGCACGAGTCGAACTACAGGAGCTTGGGCTTCGGGTTGAAGAACAACAAGGCCAATACAACCCCTCTCTTCCTCGTAACGTTGTCCTTGACCAATCTCCAGTTCCCAACACGCCCATCAAGCCCAACCGACGGGTGTATCTCACACTAAATCAGGGAGAAGTCCCCGAGGTGGTACTCCCAGACAATCTTGTTTCGCTTGCTCGGCGCGTTGCTCGTAGCCGCTTGCAAGAGCTTCAGCTTGACGTGGAGATGCGTCAAGACTCGATTCCAGCAGCTAACGCCAATACGATTACCCGCCATACTCCCGGTCCCGGTGATACGGTGAATGTTGGTAGCACTGTGACGCTTTGGTATAGTGCCGGACTTGGAGAGGACAACGTGAACGTGCCTTCTGTTTTGGGGCTTCCACTTGCAGAGGCTCGTCGCCAGTTGCAACAGGAACAGCTTCGACCCTTTGTTTTGTCGAACAGCGAGCGCGGATTCTGCAACGACACCTCTGAGACCGGTGAAGACGCTACAAGTGCACAGACCGAGGATGCACTGTTCGTATGCTACCAGGGCACCTCTCCCAGTACAGAGGTTCGGGCGGGCTCTGAAGTTCGCCTTGGCGTAACGCCTGATTCCACCGCCGTACCTACTTCAACAGTAGCCAACCCCGACTCAACCCAGAGCACTTCAAGACGCGGGCAGTCTCGCTCCAACTCTGAACGGTTACCGTCATGGTGAGCACCACACACACTCCACTATGCTATCTACCTCTATCGTTCCGTTTCTTCTGAAATGAAAATCTGTACGCATCTACAAGCTACGACGCAGCAGAAGGAGCCTTTTCGGTCTCTCCACGATTTGGACACTCTACGCGCTGGCAGTGTCCATACATGTTGAGTGAATGGTGCTTGATCTCAAAGTCGTAGACCTCGGCCACCATTTCCTGCACGCTCTGCAACCGCGGATCGCAGAACTCGAAGAGCTCGTTGCAATCCAAACAGATAAGATGGTCGTGTTGCCAATAGCTGTAAGCCTGCTCGTACTTTGACTGGTTTTTACCAAACTGATGGCGCACGACTAAGTCGCACTCCAGCAGCAAGTCGAGTGTGTTATATACAGTGGCCCGGCTCACCTCGGCCCCTTTTTGCTTGAGGCGCACGAACAGCTCGTCTGCATCTATGTGCTCATCGGTACGGTACATTTCATCGAGCACGGCCAGGCGCTCCGGCGTCTGGCGCTTGTTGCGACGCTTTAGAAATGCCTGGAAGATATTGCGCACTTCGTCGCGCCGTTCATCGGACAGGGTAGACATAACGAGTGGAGACCGTACTGCTCGTAAAAACACGGAGTGCGCTCCTTCGGAAGCTATGCTTGCGGACTTCCTTGTAAAGCTATTCAACCAATTAAGAGAAAGACTTGTGCTTGCAAGCTGCCAACTACAGAAGGCACGAAGCGAACCGCTGCTCTATGAGGGGGTTCCAGCTCTTACAGACGTCCAAATCGTCTTCAAGTCGGTCCGAATCGCTGTCTGCACCTGCGTAGGAGACTGCGTGCCGTCAATGCAGCATACGCGGGTGGGCTCCTCTTCTGCTAAGCTACGATAGGTGGTGCGCACACGCTCATGGAACGCCCATGCCTCTTGCTCCATGCGATCATCAGACTCACCACGCCGCCGCCTTGCTGCTTCTTCCACAGGCACATCAATAAGGTACGTGCGCGTGGGCACAAGCCCGCCAGTGGTTTGCTCATGAAGCGATTGTAGCCATGCGCGCGGCACCGTGTTGCGTCCGCCCCCCTGATATGCCGTGGTAGAGTCGTAGAAACGGTCGCACAGCACCACGCGTCCTGCCTGCAGCGCTGGACGAATGCGCTTGGCAACCAGTTGCGCACGGGCCGCAGCAAAGAGAAATAGTTCGGTACGGTTATCGAGGGAGGCCGCCGGATCCAGAAGCAGCGTACGAACCTGCTCAGCTACAGGGGTTCCTCCTGGGTCGCGCATGGTCTCAACGACCTGTCCCTGCTCTTGCAACCATGTAGCCAGACGGCGCATCTGCGTACTCTTCCCACTTCCGTCAATCCCTTCAAATGTAATAAACATCAGGGGTCTGCATCTACCATGAGGGCTGCGATACACGTTCTTTCACGTTATCCGTAACGAAACCTGCACGTAACAACGGCCACCTTGCAAAACCGGTACGCCGCGCGTACGCTGTGCCATTCGCTTAGGACACGAAGATATTGGTACGGCTATGTACTCGTTTCGCAAAAAGAGTACATGTTTACGCCGATACACCTTGCATCTGCCCCCGTCTATATCGTACTATTGAAATATGGGGCTGCTTTAGAAGGGCACTGTAGATGCAGCCAATCAGCGTCTCGATCACTACGAACCGACGCGCTATACGCATGTTCGACTTCGGCTTTGACAATTTCGACGACTCGTCGTCCAGCGCCCGCCTGCAAGAGCTGGTGGATGCGTATGAGACGCACGGCACTAATGCGTACTTCGACTCGAATGAGTTGGAAGCTGTTGCCACATTTTACTATGAGCAGGGCGCTTTCGAGAACGCGCTAACCGTAATTGACCACCTCATCGACTTGCATCCGTACTCAGCGGACGGATGGCTTCGCCGGGGCATCCTGCTCAATAATTTAGGACGCTACCGGGAGGCCCTGCGCACTTATCAGAAAGCACGTGAGCTTAACCCTGCCGATCCGGAAACGCTCGTCAATCTTGGCATCACACTCGACAGCCTGGGCCGTTCCAAAGATGCCCTTTCCGCCTACGAGGATGCGCTTACGATTAACCCGTTGCATTCCGAGGCCTACTTCAACCAGGGAATCACGCTGGAGCGCGCAAACCATCTGAAACAGGCTGCCGAAGCATTTCAGCGATGCGCGGACTTACACCCTGAGCATCCCGAAGTATGGTACGAACTTGGTTACTGCCATGACCGCCTGGGCAATAACGCCGAAAGCGTTGCGGCCTATGACTGCCATTTGGACCTGGACCCCTACGCGCATGACGCGTGGTACAACCGTGGCATTGTGTTAAATCGCATGGGCAAGTTCGACGAGGCCGTGTTCTCATACGACCTGGCCCTTGCTATCCAAGACGACTTTGCTTCTGCTCATTACAATCGAGGCAATGCGCTTGCGAATCAGGGCTGCCTCAGCGAGGCCATTGCCAGCTACGAGCACGTCCTTGACCTTGAAGGGCCCGACGCGGCGACGTTCTACAACATTGCGCTGGCCTACGAGGAAAAAACCGATATCGAACAGGCCTTTGCCTACTATCAGGAGGCCCTTGACGAAGAATCGGCCTACCCAGAAGCGTGGTATGGACTCGGAAGCTGCTACGTGGCGCGCGATGAGCTTACGGAGGCGTTCGACTGTTTTGACTATGCGACGCACCTCGACAACACCAACCCAAAGTTTTGGAATGCACGAGGCGACACGGCTTTTCAGTTGCGTGCGTTCGAAGAGGCACTGACTGCCTACCATGAAGCGCTGCAGCTCGACGAGAAAAACAGCCATGCCTGGCTCGGATATGCCGAAACGCTTTTTCAACTGGGCAATGCTGAGGAGGCGCTCAATGCCTATCGCACAGCGCAATCACTTACACCACACGCCGCCAACCCGTACTTCCATCAGGCCAAAGCCTTACTTGCCGTAGGGCGCACTGACGAAAGCATTCGCGCCCTCAAAACAGCATTTCGCCTCGATCCCTCTAAAAAAAGCGAGTTTCGCCACGCGTATCCCGAACTCTATCGCGACGACTACGTGCGACGACGGCTGGGACTCGACCGCGCTTAATTCTCTTTATCGCCTTCCCTTTCTTTTATGCCGCCGTTGCGTACATTGCTAAGAGGACTGGGCGCTGGCCTGCTCATGGGGACTGCCGATGTCATTCCGGGCGTTAGTGGCGGCACCATTGCGCTAATCGTAGGCGTGTATGAACGTATCGTCGAGGCGCTACACGCAAGCACGTCAGTCGCAGCCGCACTGGTACAAGGACGCTGGCGTGTGGCCCAGCGCCATCTGCAGCGCATGCATCTGGGCCTGCTGCTTCCGCTTTTCACTGGCATCATCGCTGCCATTGCTGTAGGAGCTCGTGTTCTGCCGCCGCTTCTTGAAGCACATCCGGCCCCGATGCGTGGGCTGTTCCTGGGACTCGTGGGCGCTTCGCTGGCAATTCCACTGCTTCGCTTATCTGCCTGGCGCTCCCGCTACGCTGCACTTGCTCTTGGCGCCGCAGGAGTTGCCTTTTTCCTTGCAGGACTTCCTACCGCTGACGGCGGCGATCCTGCACTCCTTCGGGTCTTTGCAACGGCGGCTGTGGCCATCTGCGCAATGATCGTTCCGGGGGTGAGTGGCGCATTTCTGCTTGAAGTGTTTGGCCTATACACCGCCACGCTCGACGCCATCAATGCGCGCGATCTGGTCTATCTTGCCACATTCGCCGCTGGGGCCGCTGTCGGACTCGGTGGCTTTGCCCGGCTGTTGCATTATGTACTGCAACATTACTACGACGCCACTATGGCTGTGCTCATCGGTCTCATTGCGGGTGCCCTGCGCGCTCTGTGGCCGTTTCTGGAGCCCGATCGTAGCCTGCGCTGGCCTACCGAAAGCGATCCCGTGGGCCTGGTCATTGCACTGACTGCAGGCGGGGCCATGTTCATTGGCCTGCTCATTTGGTGGGGGCACAGGCGTGAGCAGCGCACCGAAACTGCCGAGGCTACGACGACGTCGCGCACGCGGTAACCGCTCCGCGTCCTGCTCACCACTGGCTTGTTCACCACTGGCTTGCTTTATGATGCGATGCAACACCCTGCTTGTGGCGTGCTTTCTCGGACTTGCAGGGACAGCCCTGGTCGGATGTGCGTCCGCGTCAAAAACACACTCATCTGCATCTTCCAAAGCACGTGCTGATTCCCTGCAAACGGTAAACGAACGGCTGGAAGCTCGCGTGCGCCTGCTGTCTGACTCCTTGCAGTTCTACGACGCCATCCAGTCTGGGCAGTACCGGCGCGAGCGACGGGCCCTGCAAGACGACCTCACACGCATCGCGTACGAAGTCCAGTTACTCCGCGAAGGCGGGTATGTCATTGCCACACTGGCGACCGATGTGCTCTTTGAACGCGGCACAGCGCATCTCAAGACTGGCGCGCACGACCGCCTGCGTACGGTAGCCGCCCAGTTGCGCACCACATACCGAAATCGCACGGTGCGCGTTGAAAGCTACACCGACGCATCGCCCCCGGTCGATAGTCTCTACTCCTCTGCACGCGCCCTCTCCGCCGGGCAGGCCGCAGCCATTGTGGACGCGCTTGTAAACCTAAGCAATCGCGCTCCCGCCCAGTTTCAGGCCGTTGCCTATGGAAACACCCGCCCCGTCGCCTCCAACGAAACCACTACCGGGCAGGCCCGCAACCGGCGCCTCCGCATTACCGTGCTCCCGCAGGCCTACCGTGTTACACATCCCTACGAAACAGCCTGGTAAAGCCGGGCCACACACCTACCAATACTCTTCTCACCAGCACCTTAATCGTGCAGCAAATTCACGTTATTTACCCGCAATTAATAAACATGCCTTGACATTCGTCGTGCCCCTACGCGAATGAGCAAGCAAACTCTTGGCATGCCGCATGGCACGTGTCCAATAGTTTCTCTTGCTTACACCATCCCCTTTATCCTTATTGGTACCTGTTTATGAGTATGTTATCGCGCGTCATGAGTCTTGCGCTGCTGGCAGCGGCCGTCCTGCTGACCGCTCCCGCGCAGGCCCAGAACATGCCGGAGCAGAGCCCCGAGAACCCCGAAGCCGTTGAAGAGGCCCGCACTGCCGCCGAGGAATGGCTTGCTCTTACCGATGCCGGCTCCTTTGGCGAGAGTTGGGACGAGGCAGCCTCTATGCTGCAAGATCAGGTCACCCAAGACGAGTGGGTACAACAGTCAGAACAGGTCAATTCTCAGGTAGGAAGCGTCGAAGAGCGCTCGCTGATGCGGGAGCAGTATCAGGAGAATCCCCAGAACCTGCCTGAAGGGGAGTATGTCTTCTTGATCTACGAAGCCAGCGCCTCTAACTTCGATCAGCCCCTGAACGAAATTGTGGCCGTTGCGAAAGAAGGCGGTGCCTGGAAAATCGCGGGATACACCATGCGCCCTGCCCAGCCCCAGCAGCCGCAACAACAGCCTCAGCAACAACCGCCCCAGCAGCAGCCTCCAAACAACTAAGGGCAGCCGAATCGTTATCGAACGCCAGCGCGGCTCGTGGCCTATCGGCACGGGCCGCGCTTTTATGTTCGGGGCTGCCTGCGGCTGCAATGAACACACGATTAACCCCTGTGCAGGGGTTGAGATCGCGCAATTGGACGCGCTATATTCTTGCATTGCCCTTAACCATTCGTTTTGAGGATGCACATGCGAATCGCCGTTGGCGTCATTGGAAGCTGGATAACCGCTGTCTTGCTCTGCTTGAGCATACTTGGCCTCCCCCCTAAAGCGGCTCACGGCCAATCCGCCCCTGACGCAGACACCACCGATGTCGCTATGACCGTGGCCATCCCGGATACGGTGGTCGTTACCGCCTCCCGCATTGCCGAACCTGCTGCCCAATCGGGACGCCGCGTGTCGGTGTGGACGCACGAGGAAATCGAGGCGCTCCCGGCTTCTTCCTACGACGAACTGTTGCGTACCGTGAGCGGGGTGGATGTGCAGAGCCGTGGTGGCTTTGGCGTGCAGAGCGACATTACAATGCGCGGATCTACCTTTAACGGCGTGGTTGTGCTGCTGGATGGCGCCCGCATCAACGACCCCATGTCTGGGCACTTCCTCGCTGACATGCCGGTGCCCATGAGTGAGATTGCCCGCATCGAGGTGCTGCGCGGTCCGGCCTCGGCCCTGTACGGCCCCGACGCGCTTGGCGGCGTAGTGCAGCTCTTTACGCACGCCGGGCTCCACCAGGAACAGGGCGCTCCCACAGGCTCCAATGCGAACGCCCACGCCCAAGCCCAGGTGGGTCGACACGGCCTGTACGATGTGGAGGGCACCGCGCGCCTGGCCCGGGGCGGCACCTTCGTAAGTGCCTCTTTTGCCACGCAGGGCAGCGACGGCCAACCCATCAGCACCACCGGCGGCGAGCCCGTAACGGATAGCGATGGCCGCGTGCGCACCGACTTCCGACGCACGGCCGGTTCGCTGGCGTGGACGCAGCGCCTGGCTGCGGGCCACTCCCTCTTCACTCGCGCCGGAGTCGACGACCGGCGGTTTACGGCGTACCAGTTCTACACCAGCCTTCCCTCCGACAACGCCCGCGAGTCGACCTCGACGTACTGGGCCCAGACGCGGTATCAGGGACGGCTCTCGGCATCCACCCAACTGCGTGCCCAGGTGGCCGCCAAACAGCACGAAGACAGCTATCGCTTCACGCCCAGCACACCGCCCAACGAGCACACCAGCCGCTTGCTCACCGCCCACGGGCAGATTCAGCATGCCTTGAACGAACGCTGGCAGCTTAGCGGCGGGGTGTCGGGGCAGGCGCGCAGCATCGACTCGAACAACCTCGGCGATCATGCCGATGAAGCCGGTGGGGCCTTCACCCG
>CAZBTM010000112.1:0-9253 GCA_964494425.1 uncultured Rhodothermales bacterium
TTTGTGGCGGCGGCCAGGCTCTAATAGACCGCGCTGCCTGGCTGCGTCCAGTGCTACTCGGGGTCGAGGCCTTGCCACCTGCGCTGCAGTCGTGGGTAGATATGGGCATGACGCATCCAGGCCTTGCTGCTGCGATTGTAACGCTGGCCTTAGGGGGCGCTCTGCTCTTGTGGACTACGGCGGTGACGCTGGGCCTGCAGGCCGCAGGCACTTCTATTTCGTGGAGCCAGGTGCTTATGCTGGGCCTGCTGCCGTGGTGGGGCGTGCCCTTATGGACACTTGCTGCGGCTGCCCCTGCCGTTGGGACGGCTGTTCCGTTGATGCTCTTCGCCAGCGCATTTATCGGGGCTGCATGGTCGGCGCTACGTATGGCCTATGATATGCATCGCACGATGCATCCGCCGCTCAGCATGACGCTCGGAGCCGTCTTCTGCGCCCCGGGAAGCAGCCTGCTGTTTGCTGTAGGAGGAATTGCGTACAGCACTGGTGTCGATGGGCGATGGATACTACAGCTTCTGATCTATGCGTAGCTTACGGTATGCGCTGCATCTCTACTTCGGCGGCGTCGATATGCGTGCAGAGGCTCCGTCGTTACTCATTGAGGAGGGCGTTGATGCCACAAGATCGGTCCAGGTTCGCTCCGCAAATGTATGAAACGGCTCTTTTTCGTGGAGCCATCCAAAGTGGAGCACGAACGGCGTGATGCGCATCCGGTCGCCCATGCCGGGCAGACGAGTGAGAATCGCAATGAGTAGGTTACGGATGGTTTCGTTGGGGATGCCCCGCAAGTCGTGTACAAACGGGAGCGTATAGTAGTCGCACACCACGTGCTCAAAATCGGGGTCATAGGTCGTAAGCCCATCGATAAAGTCGAGCTGAGGCGTGTTGTGGCCTTGCATCCACGAAAAGACGTGCAGGTCGAGCTTGCTCATCGCCATGGCCATGCTCCACTCGCACGACTCTTCGCTACGCCCCTCGTTAAGCCGGCTGCGAAAGTGTGTGTCGTCGTCTTGACGCAGGAAGTGCCGCGCGGTGGCGCAGAACGTTTCTGTGACGGACCGGTCTTGTGCGTACAGCATGCCCGCTTGCACACGGGGTAGGTACGAGAGCCCAAACTCGCTAAGCGTGCGGTCGCGCCGGTTCAGCAGAAACTCGGCGAGCACGCCGAGCCCTTTTGGGCCGCCGAAGAAGAAGTCGGCGCGCATCCGGCCCGTTGCGGTAAAAGGAAACGCCTGCAATTGCTGCCACAGCGGATCGGGGTTGCGGCACCACACCATATCCGTATCCACAAAGAGACACCGGTCGTACGGCATAAACCGGTCGATGTGGTGCTTAAACCCAACGATCGATCGGTGGGATTTCGGAAGCAACTCAATGCGGTCGAACAGCGTGTCTACCCCCGCCTGCGCCAGATAGGCCTTGTGCGAGGCGGGGCAGTACAGCGCAACCGGGCGCGTGGTGTCGTAGCGGCGCAGGGTGGATACGGAGGCCGCTGCGTGGCGCGCGTAAGCCTCGTCTCCGTAACTATGCAGAACGTATCCTTCTGTGGGCATGAAAGGCAGGTACCAGCCGAAGCAACAACGCGTCCGTTTATGGTTTATGGTGGACGTCTCCTCAAAAAGTAAGCGTCTTACTGCGCACTGGTTTCTTGTTGCGCGCGGGCCTGGCGTTTCTTAAGGCTATTCATAAGCGTATCGAAGCCGCGGCGGCGCATCACATTCTGAAACGAGCGTGCATATCCCTCTGCCGTGCTCACTTCATCCACGATGATATCCGTAGCCAGCCAGGTGCCGTCTTGGCGATGCATTACGTAGTCAACGGGTGTGTCGCTATTCCGATAGCGCGTGGTCGTGCGCACAAACGCGCTGTCGTCTTCGACCTCGATGCGGTCGTACGTAACCTGTGAGTTGTACACCTCCAGATCGCCCATTGACTGCTGACGCACTACATCTTGAAATACATCTACAAACTCGGTACGCTGCTCGTCAGAGAGATCACTCCAGAACGGGCCCAGCGCCTGCTGTCCCATCGCGCGAAAGTCGATGAAGCCGTTGATGAGCGTCATGAGCTCCTGACGCTGCGTGCGGGTAAAGTCGCTCTCGGTGCCGTTCAAGATCGCCTTGATCTCAGCATCGCGTTCGTCAAGCATCATGCGGATGGTGTCGGCCTCCGGCGATAGGCCCGGCTGCGCATCGACAGCCCGTGGCATGCTAAGCAGCAGCACGGTAGCCAGCAACGCCACAAACGGGGCCGCAAATCCAGAACGAGACAATAGAGAAGGCCACATAGCAACGCGTGAGGTTAGGAACGTCATATCGATAGGATGCACACAGCTATTGTTCAATAAGCATGCCGCGTTCCGCTTCTTGGGGTAACGTACCTGCCGTACGAAGGAGGCGCAGCACCGCCACATTGTAGCGCTGTACGGCTTCGTAGTAGGAGGCGCGGGTTTCAAGGTTGGCCTGCACCGCATCCACCAGATCCTGCGGATCGCCCAGGTCGAGATCAAAGTTGATTTGCTCGGTGCGAAGCCATTCGCGCGTGGTACGCATCGACTCGTCGAGCGACTGCATGCGCTGCTGTGCAATGCGTGCCGTGCGGTAGGCTTCTTCGACTTCCACGGCAATGAGCGTCTCGGCGGCCTCGCGCTGGTAGGCTACCTCAGCGCGCTGCGCCTCGGCCTGCTCCACACGAGCCCGAGTCTGAAAAAAGTTCAGATTCTGCCGAATGCCAAATCCAGTGCGCGTGGACTGTCCACGATATGAGTCACCAATGAATGCATTTTCTTGCCGATACCGCCCCGGCGTAGCACTGATGCCGTACGACGCCTGCAACGCCAGCTTCGGGTAGTAGTCGGAACGGGCCACCTCAACCAGCGCCTCACGCGCTTCGAGTCCGGCGGCCGTCTGCTGAAACTCAGGACGATGACGGCGCGCGGCAGCTTGATACGTGGCGAGCGAGTCGCCCAGCAGGTTCATGGACAGCGGACGCAGCGTTTCAGCTTCCACGGCAACCGCAGTATTCGTGTTGGGCATCACCTGCGCCTGAAACGCAGCCCGGGCCGTGGCCTGGCGCTCGCGCACCTCGGTACGGCGGCGCTCAAACTCGTCTTGCGACAGGTCAAGCTTGAACAGGTCAGCCTGGCTCACTTCGGTGCTGCCTTCGTCGAGCAGCGTCTCGACTTCGTTGCGGGCCTGCCGCAGCAGCGACTCCGCTTCGTCGGTAAGATTGCGCAGGGCATTGGTCAGGAGCACGTTCTGGTACAGCTCGCCCGCTCGCATCGCCACCTCCAGGCGCTGCCCTTGCACGCGGGCTTCTTCGACCTCGGCCCCGTGCTGCGCCGCTTCAATGGTGCCCGAGAGTTCGCCCCAGGTAAGCAGCGGCTGCTGCACAACAGCTTCAACCCGGTTAAACGGACGCAAGCTCCGAATCTGCCAGTCGTTCTCAACATCGGGGTTCAGGTAGAGCTCGCTGGTTGGACGCGTGTTGTCGTCGGGGATGTCGAGGCTCGGTGCAATGGAGTGCGCGGTCGTCAGGGTAAAGTTCGTGGCAAACCGGCTGGCCCGTGCTTCCTGGTAGCGCGCAGTGGCTCTGTCGCGCTGGGCGGCCTGCACCTTAATATCGGGACTGGTTTGCAGTGCCTGCGTAATCGCATCGTGCAACGATACCGTGGTGGTATCGGGCACCGTCTGAGATTGCGCTTCGGCTGGGATCGCACTACCTGCTCCCCCCAAAAAGACGACGGCCAGAAGCATCAGGGGCAGATGCAGATTGCTCTGCCACATGCCTGGCGCTATTCGATTCGAGACAGAAAGGAAGCAAGACATAGGCTGCGTAGAAAACCGCATAAGAAAACGTCATCGGTGGGGCCGCCTGCATGGCGCGAAACGTAACACGCCAGAGATGGGTCTCAAGAACACCCCGTTGGGCTACATGCTTATTTTCTTGGACGTCCCTGCTCCTATGCCAACCGACGATCCACAGCCGCTGGGCGACATTCTTGATAACGTCCTTAACCGCCTCAATGTAGGCGGCAAGATCGACGAAGCCCGCGTGGTTGAGGCGTGGGCCATGCTTGCAGGTCCACAAATCAACAAGGTGACCGAAAGCGTGTGGATGAAGGGGCCACGCCTTTTTGTTAAGATCCGATCGGCGGCATGGCGGCAGGAGCTCCATCTGCAGCGGCAGCAGTGGCGCGACCGACTCAACGAGGAGTTGGAGCAAGAGCTTATTCAAGAAGTCGTGTTTCGGTAGGATGCACCAGGGGCTGCTCTCGAACGCCCAGCTGTCGCATCTCCACTTGCCCGCGCCTGCTCCTGAGCTCGTTATCCCTCAAACGCGCCCAGCACAAGCGAGGTATTGTGGCCGCCGAACCCGAATGCGTTGTTCAACACTACGTCAAGCTCTCGCTCTTGCGGCTCGTTGAACGTGTAGTTGAGATCACAGTCCGGATCGGCCTCCTCAAAGTTGATCGTGGGCGGTACCACGTTGTGCTTCATCGCCTGGATGCAGGCAATGGCTTCAACCGCACCGGCTGCGCCCAGCAAGTGTCCGGTCATGCTCTTGGTCGAGGACACATTCAGGTCGTAGGCATGATCGCCAAAGACCTGCTTAATGGCTGAGGTTTCGGCAGCGTCGCCCAGCGGGGTCGACGTGCCATGCGCGTTGATGTAGTCGATGTCTTCCGGATTCATCCCAGCGGTTTCGAGCGCGCGGTTCAGCGCCAGCTTTACGCCGCCGCCTTCCGGATCGGGCGCAGTGAGGTGATGGGCATCAGCAGACATGCCGGTGCCGAGCACTTCTGCATGAATGGTCGCGCCTCGGGCCTGGGCGTGCTCCAGGCTTTCGAGAAAGAGCGCCCCCGCGCCCTCGCCCATCACAAAGCCGTCGCGGTGCTTGTCGAACGGACGGCTGGCGTGGGCCGGGTCGTCGTTGCGTGTGGAGAGCGCCCGCATGGAGGCAAAACCCGCAATGCCGAGCTTGGTCACGCACGCATCGGTTCCGCCACAGACGGCGCCGTCGATGGTGCCGTCTTTGATGAGGCGAAAGGCATCCGAGATGTTGTGATTGCCAGTCGCACACGCCGATACGACGGCATGGTTGGGGCCACGGAATCCATGCTGAATGGCAATCTGTCCACTGGCAATATCGGGGATGAGCATGGGAATAAAGAATGGCGAGACCCGCGTTTCGCCGCTGTTTATAAAGTAGTCGGTCTGCTCGTAGAACGTCTGCATCCCACCAATGCCGCTGCCATAGATCACACCAATGCGATCTTTTAGGTCTTGCGGCATCTCCTCGCTATCGAACCCAGCGTGGCGCACCGCCTCATCGGCAGCAACGAGCGCATACTGGCAGAACGGATCCATGCGGCGGGCCGACTTGGCATCGAGGTAGTCCTCGGCATCAAAGTCGGGCAGTTCGCAGGCAAACGTGGTACGTAGCTTTTCGGCGTCGAACGACTCGATAGGAGCAGCGCCGCTGGTGCCATTGAGCGCGGCCTCCCAAAACGCATCAACAGAACAACCCAATGGGGTAAGCGCGCCCATTCCGGTAACAACAACACGGCGAGCAGACATGATAACAACAGCACTTTGAGACGGATGGTGAACGGGAGGTGCTGCAGCCGAGCCGCAGCGCCCCGGAACAGCAAACCCGGCGCACCAACTCGCGTCTGGGCGAGGGGCGGCCGGGAGGCTGAATGCAGCGCCGAAACAGCGTTACGCCGCTTTTTCAGAGAGATAGTCAACGGCATCGCCCACCGTCGCAATGTTTTCAGCGTCCTCATCTGAGATGGTCAGGTCGAACTCCTTTTCGAATTCCATAATCAATTCGACCGTGTCGAGTGAGTCGGCCCCCAGGTCGTTCGTGAACGACGCATCGGTGGTTACGTCGGATTCGTCTACGCCCAGCTTTTCGACGATGATGTTCTTGACGGCGGACTCGATATCAGTAGCCATGGGTTAGGGATGTTTGTGCGTTAAATCAGTGCGAAATATGTTCCTCGACGGAGGAAGTAACCCCACGCCGCCGCATTGGTACGGGGCGCGTATTGGGGGGATTGGCATGCGCAGGCGGCTGTGGGGCCGCTTCCGCGCCTGTCCGCACACTACACGGCGCCCGCCTGCAAATGGTTTCGGGGTGCACGTGGGCGCCGTAAAGGGCTGATGTGCGGAAAACGGAAACGGCATGTTAGAATGTGGCCCGTTTAGAATGCAGCCAGTTCGCGGGCCGCCTCAAGCACATCGTCGTCGCTGGGGAGCACTTCACGCTCCAGGCTGTGTGCAAACGGAATCGGCGAAAAGGCGCCGGCCACGCGACGTACCGGCGCATCCAGCTGTTTGAACGCAAGATCGGCGATCTGCGCGCTCACCTCTGCGCCGTAGCCAATGAACTCATGGTCTTCGTAAAGCACAAGCGCACGGTTGGTCTTCGATACCGATTCGAGGATCGTGTCGGTATCGAGCGGGACCATGGTGCGCAGGTCAATCACTTCTACGCTGATGCCTTCTTTCGCAAGCTCTCGGGCCGCGTTGTTGGCTTTGTGCACCATCATGCCGTAGGTGATGATGCTAAGGTCGGTGCCTTCGTGGGCCACGCGCGCCTGCCAGAACGGAAGCAGGTACTCTTCGGGCGGGGTGGGCGTGCGAGCAGCGGCGGCGCGGTAGAGCGCTTTGTGCTCCAAGAACATAACGGGGTCTTCCATCCGCATGGCCGTGGTAAGGAGTCCTTTCGCATCCGCGGCTGTGGAGGGCATCGCGATCTTCAGACCCGGCGTGTGGCCAAAGATCGATTCGATGTTCTGCGAGTGGCAGAGTCCGCCATGGATGTACCCGCCGCACGGCACACGAATGACCATGTGGCAGCTCCACGTGTTGTTCGAGCGATACCGGAACGGCGCCACCTGATTGCGCAGGTGCTGCATGCCCGGCCAGATGTAGTCGGCAAACTGGATCTCAATGACAGGACGGTAGCCGCTCGCAGCCCAGCCGACGGCGCTTCCGATAATGGACGCCTCCGCCAGCGGTGCGTTGAAGCAGCGATCTTCGCCGTACAGGCGCGTCAGGTCTTTTGTCGCGGTAAAGACCCCACCTTTCTCGCCTGCCACATCTTCGCCGTAGACAACGATCTTCTCGTTGCGTGCCATCTCCTCTTTCAGCGCCCGGTTGATCGCATCCACCATGACGATGGGGTCGGCATCGGGGTCGAGGTCAGACTCGCTGTTGTAGCTGAGGCCAAGGTCGCCTTCAAAGAAGACATGGTCGGTAGCCGTGGCCGGATCCGGATCGGGCTGCTCTTGGGCCCACTTTGCGGCGTCCTCGACCTGCTGGTGCACATCGTCGTGGAGCGCGTCGAGTTCCTCGGGCGCAAACAGGTTGGCCTCGATGAGCGTGTTTCGCATCCGCTCAATCGGGTCGATGGCGCGGTCGGCTTCCAGTTCGTCGTCGGGACGGTACTTGGTGTGGTCGTCGGACGAGGAGTGTGGCAGCAGACGTACCACGTCGGCCACGAGGCACACCGGACCGCCGCCGTTGCGCATGTGGGTGATGGCGGCTTCGGCGGCGCTGGCCATCTCGAAGAAGTCGGTGCCATCTACGCGGATGCGGCTGAGCCCGTCGTATCCCGCGGCTAACTTGTATGCAGTGCCGCCCGCGGTTTGCTCCTCGACGGGGACCGAAATGGCGTACTTGTTGTCCTGTACCATAAACAGAACAGGAGCCTGGGCACGCGTGGCCCAGTTAAGCGCCTCGTGGAAGTCGCCCTGTGAGGTCGCACCATCGCCGCACGACGCGTAGACGAAGGCATCGTCACCGCGCTGCTGGATGGCGAGGCCGAACCCAACGGCCGGCATGAACTGCGCACCGACTGACGAGGACGTCGTCATCACATTGAGGTCGCGCAGGCCAAAGTGCTCTGGCATCTGGCGTCCGCCCGAATGCGGGTCGTCGGCTTTAGCCAGATGCGCCAGGAACGCATCTTCAGGGCGCATGCCCAGCGACAGCGTGATGCAGAGGTCACGGTAGTACATGGCAAACCAGTCATGGCCAGGCTGGGCATGGAGCCCGACAGCCGCTTGGGCCGCCTCGTGGCCCGAGGCGCCAATGTGAAAGTGCCCTTTGCCCTGCTTGAGAAGCGTCATCATCTTCTCATCGAGGCGACGCGACAGCATCATGGTGCGCAGCACCTGCCGCAGCGTATCGGGCGAGAAGTCGTGCGGGGTACGGGGCTCCAGGTCGAAAGGGGCCTCGTACTGCGGCGTAGAAACCGCGTCGGTGGCGGCATGGGCCGCAGCATCGGCAAGATGCGAGTTCGGATTGGGCATGGGAAAGCGCTGGTTCATTCCTACCAAGTTCGAGCGGATCCGCCGACGGGCCAGGCCGGTCCGGGGCGATGCCGGGAGCGCCAACAGGCTAATGTAGTGTGCAGCCTTACAAAGCGCTTCCGACGTGTTTAGTATAGAAAAACCTATGCTGGATTCGGGTGAAAAACTGCTTAGAACGGCGCGCGCTGGATCGACTCAGGCGGCTACCGGGCGCTATCCTGCGCATCAGTCGGGTTCGTGGCACTGTTGCTCGACGACGACGTCGTGCCGCGCTCTTGTGCCGTGTCGTCGTGCTCGGCGTTCTGTCCATCGTTCTCAGAGTCGGTGTGTTCATGCCTGGGGCGCTCACCTGGGGTTCCTGCGGTGTTCATCAGGGTTTTCATGACGCGTGTGGCTGCCTCCGTGGCCCCCTCCACATCATCAGACGAGGGCGAGGGCTCATCGATCGTTTCCATTGACATAGTGGGCGCATCGAGCCCAAACAGCAGCGGATTGTCTTCCTCAGTTTCGGATTGAATGCGTTTCAGGTGCATGCGCATACCCGCTCGCAAGCTTGGCATCAGTTGAATGGTACGCGAGCCGTCGCCGGTTTGGATACAGATCGTGCCGCTTTCCATATCGATATCATCCGCCCGCAGCTTCAATGCCTGCTTCATTTCGATAGGGCAGCGCAGCAGCAGGTGCGCAAACAGGCTCCGCGCCGATGTAGGACGCGGGAAGGACTCCACCTCATCGATCTCATCCTGGTCCTCGGCGTGACGGATATCGGTCAGGTAGAACATCACAGCGTCGAGCGCCTGGTTACGCTCCGCTTCAGATAACTGAGCCTGGCTGCCCAAAAAGTCCATAAAGGCGGATACACTGTCCATCCACACCACCGGTAGGTCCTGGTTTGAACAAAACCGGTGGAAACAGATTGTCCACACTCCG
>CAZBTM010000113.1:0-9108 GCA_964494425.1 uncultured Rhodothermales bacterium
CCTGTTTTTGCTCTGTATCTAAAAAAATGTCATTGCGCCCGGCCAGCTCATCTACGATCTGGTCTACACGCCGCGTCCCACCCGGCTGCTGCGAGAGGCCGCGTCCCGTGGAGCCGGCACGCAAGATGGCCTCGCCATGCTTATTGGCCAGGCCGCTGCCGCCTACGAAATGTGGACGGATCGCCCCATGCCCACCTCCGTTGTACGGGAAGAAGTCGCCTCTCGACTGGCAATTGCGTCGTAGCGGTTGATCGCCGTCCTCTCATCTGCCCGTATTCTTCCATGTCGTATCGCGCTCCGGTACTGCGTCTCCGTATGAACCAGCATGAGGGACTTGTGGCTGGGTTTTCGACCCGCCATGGTGGGGTGAGTACCCCGCCCTACGCCTCGCTAAACGTAGGTACGCAGGTGGGAGACGCCCCCGAGCGCGTGGCCGAAAACCGGTATCGCATGTGCGAGGCCCTCGGCATTGCCTCCAATCGTCTGGCTACGGCCGGACAGGTGCACGGCAACACCGTCGTCGTTGTGGATACGCCAGACCACACGCCCCACTGCGATGCCCTCGTTACCACAACGCCCGATCTCTACCTGGCAGTCGTAACAGCCGATTGTGCGGCGGTACTACTGGCTGATATCGACGCTGGGGTGGTGGGGGCATGCCATGCAGGCTGGCGCGGCACCGTGGCGGACGTGGTCCCCCACACAATTCGTGTGATGCAAAAGCACGGAGCCGAGCCTACCCGTATCCACGCGTACATCAGTCCATGCATTGGCGTGGAGGCGTTCGAGGTGGGCCCCGAAGTGGCCGCACAGTTCGACGATGCGGTGGTGGATACGTCGCTTGGCGAGCGCCCCCATGTTGATCTCAAACAGGCCCTGTATCGCCAGTTGCAGCAGCAAGGTGTGCCCGGCGATCAGATCGAAATTGCGCCGCAGTGCACGGCCACCTCACGCGACTTCTACTCCTACCGGGCCGATGGCTCGCCCACCGGACGCATGATGGGCGTTATCGGCCTCCGCAATGCGTCCTCCGCATCCGCCTAATTGCTCACCCTTAATTGCCAACGTCTCCACCATGGCGATTCTCACATCGACCTACCGCCCTCCTGCTGGACTCTCCGCCGGGCATCTGCAAACGGTGATGCCGAGTCTGCTGCGCTCGGTCGAGGCCCCGTACACCCGCTCTGAGCACATCGACACGCCCGATGGCGACTTCCTGGAGGCCGCGTGGGCGCCAGCGGTGAAAACGCCCGCTCGGGGCGCTGTCATCCTGACGCACGGCCTGGAGGGCGACATCCACCGTGCTTACATGTGCGGCATGGCCCGTGCGCTGCGCCACGACGGGTGGGATGTGCTGGCGTGGAATCTGCGGGGCTGCGGCTCCGAACCCAACCGCACTGTGCCTACCTATCACAGCGGAAAGACGGAGGATCTGGCCACGGTGATTTCGCATGCGCAGTCGAAAGGCTACGACACCATTGCACTCGTAGGGTTTAGCCTGGGCGGCAACCTTACGCTCAAGTATCTGGGCGAACGCGGCGTAACGGTGCCAGCGGCCGTTCAAGGAGGCGTGGCGTTCTCAACACCGGTAGATCTGGGGCCGTCGGCGCACCGCATTGACACGTGGACGAACGCGCACTATGCGTTCTACTTTCTGCGCAAGCTGCGCCAGACGATCCGCCGTAAGGCGATGCAGCACCCCAACGCAATTTCAACGACCCCGCTTGGCGAGATTCGCTCCTTGGTGGCCTTCGACGATGCGTATACCGCTCCGCTCAACGGATTCGGGGATGCCGCCACGTACTACCGCAAAGCCAGTAGCAAACCGTTCTTGCCACGCATCGAGCGGCCTACGCTGCTTGTGAACGCTGCCAACGATCCCTTTCTACCGGCATCGAGCTATCCGTTTGTGGAGGCGCAAGACCACCCACACTTTCACCTGGAAGTGCCCGACAGCGGGGGGCACGTTGGCTTTGTGGCCTGTTCCGACTCCGGTCTGTACTGGTCGGAGATGCGCGCTGCGGCCTTCTTGCGCAGCTTGGCATAGCCTTCACCCCGCCCACGGTGCAAACGTATCAACGGCTTCGGGCGTGCGCAAATGACGAGCCGCTTCGGCGATGGCGCGTTGCATAGCGGGATGTGTGGGGGGGAGTCCGTCGTAGAGGTAGCCGTTTTGAAACGCGCCGGTGGTGCGGGCCAGAATCTCGCATCCCATGTGCAGCGCGGCGGTGCGGCGCACCTCGGCACCGCAGAATGCAGCGACCGCTTCGGGGCGTTCCCCCTGCACTGCTCCCTGGTATCGAGCCAGGAACTGGCGGAAGCAGGCATGGGCCACGTGCTCGGCGATGTGCGAGGGCGCGCGGTGGGCGAGCATCCAGCAGTGGGCGGCAATATGCCCGATATCCTGCGCCGGATGCCCGTAGTGCGCCAGCTCCCAGTCGATGAGACGCACCTCCATCGTATCCGCAGCCCCTGTATCCACAAGCACCGATCGCGGCCACAGGTCGCCCATGATCATGCAGCGTCCGGGCTGCTGAAAACGCTCCCCCAGTGCGATGGCACGTTGGCCCAGCGCCTCGGCATCGTCGATAGCAGCCGCCTCCAGAAACGCGCCGACCTGACTGTACTGCACGGCGTGGCGGGTGGCTTGCATGGCGGGGTTGGCCACCGCCTCGGCAAGTGTGTCATCGTCGTAGGTGCGAGCGTGAAGTTGTCCGATGAACGTGCCGAGCCGCGTCCCAGCGTCAGCTGCTTTGCTGGTGGGAGGCGCATCATGCAGCCAACTGCCAAGATCGGGGAGATCGCCCAGATCCTCCATCACCAGAAGCGGCGCCTCCGCATCCCACCCGAGTCGCTCTGGCGGACGACATGCGGGCGTGGCCAACTCGGCAAGCGATGCGCCGGGGGCAAACAGCGCAAGGCAGCGAGCGGACACGTGCAGCCGCTCCAGATCGAGCGGCACCTCGGGCGCGCTGGCGATGTGCGGCGGCGCGTACTTGGCGATGACCGACGCGGGCGTGCCGGGCACGCGCCACACCTTGTTCAGTGTGCCGCCCTGCATACGTACCGGCACCCCGGTTGCGGTGAATGCGGGATACGCGGCTTCGACACGTCGAGCAACGGTGTTTTCGGATACCGGGGATTCGGGGACAGAAGCCACAGCGCTTGATGATGAAGTTAGAGGATAACGGGGTAGCGGTTCAACGCTACGTGATGGAGGAAATATGCCCGTAGCCGGAGACCGGGAGCGTCGCCCAGTGCGGACGTCTCCGGCAGGACCGGCGTAGGCGAATGGGATAACTTGTGCCGAATGCTTTCGGTACCGTTCGCCCCAGGAAAGATTTTTGCCAGGAGAGCCATCACTTACCGTCTATCCACTGCCGATAACCGTTGTGTGTCTCGTAGGGGCAGGATGCCCAAACGAATTGCAGTAGCCGGGGACTGGAACGTCCCCGGCGGTTGAGGGGCTATCGTGACAAAGTGGGCGCAGGAGCGCCTGTGTGCACGTCCAACGGGAGACCGTTGGACGTAGGGAGGCTGCGGTCATGCGTCCGTATCGTCGTTGAACCGAAAGATGCGATTCCCAAACGGTACGGGCTGGCCCTCGTGCAGAAAGCGCCGCACGATCTGCTCCTGCTCGGTGCGTGAGCGGTCGAGCGTGTCGGCGAGGGCGGCGCGGTCCTCGGGCGGGTCGTGATCGGGGAGCGAGTACTTGTGCCCCACCACGAGCGCGGCGCACGGAATCTCCAGTTCGTTGGCCAGCACCACCTCGGGCGCCAGCGTCATGGAGTTGACCTGCGCGCCCAGACGCGGCCACATCCGGTTTTCGGCGGCGGTTTTGCCGCGCGGTCCGCCCACGTACGCAAAGACGACCTCCTTATCAGCAATCGGCGCGTCTGCATCGTGGGCCAGCGAACGAAGCTGCGTGTTGAGGGCGGATGCGAAAAGGCCGTCGTCGAGCACCAGGTGGCCGTGGTCGGCAGCGGGGGTCTCGAACATGGTGCAGGTGGAGCCGTCGGGGAGGCGATTTTCGGGCATGATGAGGTCGCGTACCAGCAGCGGCGTGTACAGCGGCACGTTGGCATCCAAGACGCCCACGGAGCTCGTCACGAGCAGCACGCCGCAGCCCACCTCGTGCAGCGCCGCCGCTTGTGCCCGGTAGTTGATCTGATTCGGCAGGAGCCGGTGCGGAATGCCGTGCCGAAACAGCACGTAGGCCGGGCGCTCCGTATCCGCCACCTGATGAAGCGGCTGCGTACCCCACGGCGTATCCACCTCAACGCACGTCAGGTTCAGCGACCCAGTGAGGGTGTGGAAGGCGCTTCCTAAAATGGCGGCTACGGCGGACATAAGGGCGTTGGGGGATGGTGGTGGT
Organism: uncultured Rhodothermales bacterium; assembly: GCA_964494425.1. Taxonomy (GTDB): domain Bacteria; phylum Bacteroidota; class Rhodothermia; order Rhodothermales; family Salinibacteraceae; genus Longimonas. Next base: position 4,376 of record CAZBTM010000113.1, read on the forward strand.
TCAGCACTGATCAATGGAGGGACCTGTGACGCAGGAGCGTCCTGCTTATACGTCTAACGGGGGCCGTTGGGGGGATGCAGAGGAATGGGCGGATGGGCAGAACGGATTGCATCCATTAAAACGCGTACCGCAATCCGAACTGGAATTGACGTGGCGGGCCGGCGTTGCGCTGCACAAACCGGCGCGAGCTTTCGGGGCCAGCCTGAATCTGGTTGCTCTGCGTGGCGTTGTTGGCGAAGCCGCTCAGGTTCTCGGCGTTCAGCACGTTGAAGATATCGGCGCGCGCAATGAGGCGTCCGTCGGCAAGAGGCAGGGCGTACTGCACGCTCACGTCGAAGGTCGTGGACCACGGCAGGCGGTCGCTGTTGCGCGATTCGCCCGGATAGCGGTCGCTGTTGCCCAGGTACGCATTCGAGAATGCGCGCCCGTCGCCGTTCAGGTCAGTGGTGCCAAAGACCTCGGCGCTCGGCACGCGGTTGATGGGCTGTCCGCTCTGCAAGAGACTCGCCAGCGTAAGGCGCAATCGGTCGGCGGGGAAATACGACAGCACGCTGCTGATGACGTGCGTGCGGTCGTTCACGGAAGGGCCCCACTCATCCGCAAAGTCGTTCGCATCCTCAGCCCGAAAGTTGATGTCGTCGGTGTTGTTGCGCAGCCGCGAGAGCGTGTACGAGAGCCGGTACGCAAAATCGTCGGGGCCGCGCTCCTTTATCAGGTTCACGTTCGCCGCCCAGTAGCGCGCCTCGCCGGCGGTCTCGGTCATCACAATCTGGCGGGCCACGCCGTCTTTAAACTGCGGATTGCCGTCGGCATCGGTGCGAATATTCCCCGCTGCATCTCGCTCGAAAATGTCGGTTTGACGCGTCTGGTCGGCCTCGAATTGCGTGCGCACCAGGTCCGACGGGGCGCGGTTCGGGTTGGACCGGGCGGCTTCGACGTCTGCAGGATCAATCGAGAACGGATCCGGCGCATTTAGGTCGCGCAGCCGAAACTGGTTCAGCGAGCGCGTATGAATCAGATCCACGTAGAACAGCGTGTTGGCGTTTACCTCGCGCTGCACGCCCACTGAAAACTGGTGCGTGAGCGGGTTGTCGTATCCGTTTGGATTCAGGATGCGTAGCTCGTTGCTGAAGATAGAGGCGCGCTCGTCGGCCAGCTCGTCGGGCGTGGGTCCGTCCAGAAACGCCACAGCACTGGGGTTGGGCGCATTGGCGGTCAGATTGCCGCGATTCGTGACGCGGTCGATGTTGGTGTCGTGTGGCAGGATGCCCTGGTCGATCAGCGACTGCAGCTGGGTGCGGAAGCCGGGGGCGGTGGAGCTAAACTGAAGCGCATCGCTGTAGACGGAGTACACGATCTTGTCGTAGAACATGCCGTATCCGCCGCGGAGCGCGGTGCGCGCGCCCAGCGAATAGTTCAGACTCAGGCGCGGCGCAATGTTCGTGAAGTCGCCCGCATCCGAACCGCCTTTCGAGAGGCTGTCGTAATCCCAGCGGAGCCCGGCGGTTACGTTCAGATCCGACAGCGGCGAAAACTGGTCTTCGAGGTACGCGCCAATGAGCACCTGATCGGTACCGAACGTGGCGGGCCGCGTCTCTACGCCGTAGTTAAGCACCTCGACTGCACCGGGAAGCTCACTTAGCGCCTCGGGCTGCAGGGTTTGGCTCGGCTGCTGGTTGCGGAGGGCCTGGACCTGCGCATCCGACAGACGCACCGTGTAGTTGCCATTCGGATTGCCGCCGCCCGCGAGCGAGAAGTCGGCCCGCAGCACGTCGATGCCGGCCAGGAGCTGGTGGGTGGCTCCGTTGTAGCGCACCTTCTGCTGCAGCTGCACGGTGCGCTCGGTTTCGTCGAAGCGGAAGCCCGGATGCCCCAAAATGCCCAGTGTGGTGCTGCCGTCGGGCGCGAGCATGGTGACCTGCGGTGCATCCGGATTTTCGGGCTGCGCGAAGTCCCAGTTGAATCCGCTATACTGCAGGTTAGATTCGTAGAGCCACCGATTGCCCGTGTAGGTGTTGGCGAGCGCCACGTGCCAGCCATCGCGCACCTGCGTGTCGGCGGCGGAGGCAAAGCGCACCCCGCCCGTTAGCCCGCCGCCCTGCCGGTCGATGCGCACGCGCTGCCCATTGGCCCGCAGCGTAGAGCGCCACCGCTCCGACCACCGGTGGTCGACCCGCGCCGAGAGATACGACAGGTGGTTCTGCCCGTCGACCGTCTCGTTGATATTGAGCGACGGCACGTTCAGCAGGTTGTCCTTAAAATCGGTGGTGTGCTCGGCGTTGACGAAGAAAAAGGTCTGGTCGCGCACGATCGGTCCGCCGATGGAGAATCCGCCCTGCTGCCGCGAGAACCCGTTCTTGACGGCATTGCCCGACAGGTCGCGCTGTGCAAAGGGCGAACTGGCATCCAGGGGCGGACCCGGACGCGTCAGGTAGAAGGCTTCGCCCGTGTAGTCATTGCCACCGGATTTCGTCGTCACGTTGAAGATGCCGTTGCCGGTGCGCCCGAACTCGGCGGAGTAGGTACTCGACAGCACCGTAATGTCTTTGATCATGCCCGTGGGCAGCTCAAACTTGGGCCCGCCCAGGAAATTCTCGTTGTTGTCCATGCCGTCGATCAGGTAATTAGCATAGAGTCCGTTGGCCCCGTTGATGCTGACGACCGGTGCCTCCGTAAAAAAGCCGGTGGCGGGCGTCACGTTGGGGAGGCGCTTGAGCACCTGCGTGAAGTTGCGCCCCTCGACGGGCGTGTTCTCGATCGTTTCGGGCGCAAGCGACGACGACACCTCGGCGTTTACGCGGTTCACGGAGGCCACGTTGTTTGCGCCGGACACGACGACCTCGTCGAGTTCATACTCGGCGACCGGCACCATTAGCAAGGTGATGCTGCGGGTGTGGTCGGCCCGCAGCCGGATGCCCGTGACGCCGGCTTCGTAGTAGGTGTCGGTCTCGGGCGCTCGCACGTCATAGCGTCCTGAGGTGGAAAGCCCCGACAGGCGCAGGCGTCCATCGGGACCGGTGGTGCGCTCGGATTCGAATCCGATATCGTCGTTTGTAATCCGGACTGTAACGCCCGAGACGGGAGCTTCGGTGTCGGCATGCAGCGCGCGGATTTCGAGTCCGGTTTGCGCGTGGGCGGGCGCGCTCTGCATCCCCCAAACACAAAAGAGTAAGGCCACCAGGTATCCGATTCGAGACAGGACACGCTGGTAATGAAAAGACGGTAGCATCAACAAAAACATACGGATACGACATGACGTGCAGGATACAAAACGGCAGCGCACCTCCATGACATAGAGGTGAGCATACGGCAGACATGGGCAGCGCAGCGGGCTATTCATGAGCGCATGCCGGAGCATCCGCCGAGGGCGCTACGCCTGTGCGGCGCGGGGCGGACCGCGTACCGAAGCCGCCGCAGACTGCGGGGCGTGTGTCCAGCGAAGAGAGGTGCAGAGTGAAGGCGTGCCCCATCCAAGCACCCGGCGCAGCCGATCGGCAAGCGGACGGGCGGGATGCGGGGTCTGGCGCAGCAGCGCCACCAGATCGCGCACGGTATTTACGTCGCGCCGAGACGTGAGGACGGCGACGGGGCCATGGGCATTGCGCAGATGGTACTGTAGCGCGGCCCCGAGCTGGGGCGATTGCCACGGCAGGTCGGCAAGCGCTTGGGCGTTGAAGTGGGAGCGGTGCAGTCCAATGAGGTAGGTGCCGCCGCCGAGAGTGGGGCCGATGACCGGCTGTCCGCTGCCAAGACGCGTGTGTACGGCGTCCCAGTTGATCTCGTGCAGGGTGGGGCAGTCGCCGCCCACGGCAATAACGCGGTCGTATCCGGCGTCGAAGGCATCGGCAAATGCGTTGGCGAGGCGTGCGCCAAACGTCTCGCCGCGTTGCGCCGCGTCATCGACTTCAATGACCGGGTAGCCGCTTCGGTGTACCGTCTGCACGGTGTGCGTGTGCAGCGTATGCGCTACCTGCGCGCTTGTGGCATAGTCGCCCGGCACAAATTGCTTGTTCGACCACTCCCGTGCGGGGCGGTGGCTAAACAGCAGAATGGCGGTTGAGGACGCAGGCACAGGCGGGGCGGCGGGTGGCAGAATACAGAGTCACTTCGTAGAGTACGAAAAGCCATGCACTCTGTACACTGCGCAGCGATATCGTTACAGGTGGATGTTCGTGGGAGATGATGCCCTGCGTCCGACGGTCCCCCGTCGGACGTGTGGACAAGGACGCTCCTGCGTCTTTGCGCAGATGAGATCCCACCACCGCAGCATGCAGGAAAACGGATCCGCATTATGCGGCTACGGGCTCCCGCTGTGGTTCGGCATCGGGGAGATCGACATCGGAGCCCACGTCGAGCGGCGGCGCGAAGCCGCGCAGGCGCAGGGCGTTGCCCAGCACGAAGAGGCTCGACAGGCCCATGGCACCCGCAGCGAACATCGGGTTCAGGAGCACGCCAAACATCGGATACAGCGCGCCCGCAGCCACCGGGAGCAGCAGCGTGTTGTAGATGAATGCCCAGAACAGATTCTGTTTGATGTTGCGCAGCGTGGCGGTGCTGAGGGCATAGGCGTTCGCTACGCCCCGCACATCGCCGCTCACAAGAATGATGTCGGCGCTCTCGATGGCGATGTCGGTGCCGGTGCCAATGGCAATGCCCACATCCGACTGTGCCAGCGCGGGCGCGTCGTTGATGCCGTCGCCTACGAATGCGACGGGCCCATCCTCCTGCAGGCG
>CAZBTM010000114.1:0-9091 GCA_964494425.1 uncultured Rhodothermales bacterium
GTCGGTCATCGACAGCATACGCGTGTTGAAGTGGTTGTTGAAGCCGCGTGCTGAGATGCCCTGTCCGTTGATGCCTACATCCACGAAATCGACGCCCTTCAGATTTGAGAGCGCGGAGAGAAAGGTGCCGCCACCGCTCTCCTGCAGATCTGCGGCGGATACGGCCTGGATGTTAACGGGCGAGTCGAGCACCTTCTCGGCACGGCGCGAGCCGGTCACCACAATTTCGTCGCCGAGGAACGTACGCGGCTCCAGGGCGGCGTTCTGACGTGCCGTAGTGCCAGCGGTGATCGACACGTCGAAGGTAGAAGTCTCGTAGCCTACGAAGCTGACGCGTACGGTGTACGTACCTTCGGGCACCTCTTCAATTGTGTAGGAGCCGTCGGTGCCGGTGCTGGCGCCGAGCGAGGTCTCTGCAATGACTACGTTCGCGCCGGGGAGCGGCTCATCGGTTTCAGCATCGCGCACCTCGCCGGTCAGTGTACCCGTGCGCTGCGCGGCATTGCCAGGCAGCGCGCACACGCTGAAAAAGAGCAAGAAGCAAGCAAGTCCTGTCCATAGTCGCATCATATCGGTCACCGTGTTGCTGGAGAGCATTGTATCGACCCGATGGGGTTTCTTTTCTTTTGTTTGGAATCTTCCAAACGTTTAGATTGAACGTAGAAAGCGCTTCCGACAATGTCAAGAAGATGCGTAACTTTATGAGGAGAGTGAGCAGGCAAGGATGGTCTTTATGATAAAAATGTAAATAATTTAGCTAAGTATGATGTCGAGAGAGTATATTGCGCCTTGTCAGCCTGACGGGCACCAAGACGTAAGCGCTTCCAAGAATCTTAATAGATCGGTGTGCTTTGTAATAACGCGTGTACCTTATTGTGCGCCTTTTGTGCAGTGCGGCGTGCGTGCATGCGACATAGTATGTACAGGCCAGATGCGCACGGTATACACCAATCAACACGCATCGGAGATGCTCTTTTGTGCCGTGTGTGGCGTTCGATCCTTCCTCCCACGACAACTCTTTTTACTGTTATGCGCTGCCTACGCTCATCATTTGTTGTATTTGCCACAGCAGCCGCCACGCTGCTGCTGTTCCCCTCGTTAGCACACGCGCAGGTGGAGCACACAACCAGCGATATTACCGGTGCAGAGCGCGTGGCCAGTACCACGCTGCAAGATACGGAAGTCGTCAGATATGCCGGAACTGACGTTGCCTACAAGGCCGAGTACACCTACCGGCCCGATACAACCACAGAGGAATGGAAGCTTGTATTTTATGGCTTTACCTCTGAACCTACAGGGCTGACTGGGGCTGATCGGGTGCTCGTGTGGATCAACGACCAGCGTCTTCAGATCCAGGATCTTACGTCGCGCACGCAGCGCCTTGACGGCGAAGTCCTTGAAATCAAGTCGGCCACGCTAAGCCGATCGGTCTTTCAGCGAATGGCTACTGCTGAAACAGTGCAGGTCACCGTTGGACCTGTTGAGTTCGACATGTCATATGCCAATCGTGCTGACATGCGTGAAGTGGTCCAGGTTGCTCGTTCGATAACAACAACGGGCGCTTCGCAGCAGCGTGCTGACAATGGCGGACGCTGATGCGAGGCTGCTTGCCCCTGTTTGCGGCCCACCGCTACGTTCTACGTTCGTTTGTGGATTCTGACATAGCCTGTGTAGCGTCTTGCTGTGTGGTGTCTTGATCAGCCAGGCGCGCTTGCTTGACGTCTTCCCAGCGCTTTGAGAAATCTTGGTAGAAGGATTCCATAAGCTGGTAGAAGGCATGCATGTGCTCCAGATTCGTGATGGTTTCGGCATCCCCCTGGTTGCTCTGCCGCATACGGCGCAGGTAGCGCTCGGCCAGCGAGCGATTGCGACGCACCGTGGCCATGTTGAACTTGAAGTTGTTGTAGAAGATATCAGGGTGGGCCACGTAATAATTGCGGCGGTTTACCGGGCCATCCACCTTGCGCACCACACCCATGTCGGCCAGACGCCGCACCGAGATAGAGATGGGGCCCTTCGAGTGGCCCAGCAGTTCCACCATGTCATCGAGCGAGGCAGGCTCGCTCTGCGTGAGCAGCAAGCCCACGATAAGCCCCTGCAACCGCTTCAGTCCGTGCGATTCGTAGATGCTGCCGAACTCTTGAATGAGCTCTTCTTCGACCGGAGAGGGGGCATGAGCCATAAAACGAAGGGCACAGGTTGACGAAACAATGGATGCAGAGCATTATGGGGCGTTCAAACCGCTCATGCGTGCTTTGGATTCGTGGGTCGGGTGCCCAGCATGACGGGCGGGCTTATACACAGTGCGGACAACCCATGCACATTACGATGAATGCATGCTCCCTACAGGGCCAAAAGCACGTTTGAAAGCGGATCACACCCGGCCTGTACGCGTCGGATGCCAACAGGACTGACGCAGTGCGTTATACGTGATACACGAACTCTACCATCCATACCCAGCGCGTGCGTCTGCCTCCCCCACGGTTTACCCGCATTAGTATGCTGTATGTGCATGGCGCGCCTCATTAAACGCTACGAAAATCGCAAGCTCTACGACACTGAAGCCAGCGCGTACGTATCGCTGAGTGACATTGCCGAGTTGGTCCGCAACGGCGAAACGGTCCAGGTCGTCGATCAAGCAACGGAGCAAGACCTAACGGCTCAAACGCTCACGCAGATTATTTTAGCCGAAGGGAAAGAAGGGCACTCTCCCATTTCAGCCGACGTGTTGCACAAGCTGCTGCGTCGAAGTGGAGCCGCGCTCGACGCGGGCCTCGACCAACTCCGCGTGCGTGTAGACGATCTGGTGCAGCACTCCATGGATCGCCTGGGGCGCTTGCTGCAAGGGCCGCGGGCTGATGAGCTGGATGCGCTGCGCAACCAACTACACGAGGCTGAGCAGAAGCTGGGAGCGCTGCTCAATGCCATCGAGCCGCCGGGGCGGGAGCAAACGAGTGCCAAAGAGTGCAAATCAGATAACGAGATGGTTCCCATGTCGGATGAGACGGAAGAGCAGACGTCTCGCTCCTCGAGCTGATACGCTCTTGCCGAAGCAGAAACCTGAGCGGCGGGCCCGATCCGTAGAACACAGAACAGGATGTGCCGAATGTGTGGCCCGGCTGTAGGTTGGAACCGCTTTCACGGCGTATCCATAAACGACAAGCTGTTTCTCACTCGGCTTTCGGATGTATGGCGACGACTTCTTCAGTTGGATTGGCATGTGCAGGAGGCGTGGTTGAGGGCGCCATTTATGAGGTGGGGGCACTCTGTGCGCTCGATGAAGCTATCGACGGGCTCGACCTGCACACGTTAGACACGTACGTGGGCGTAAGCTCGGGTGCGCTCATCAGCTCATTTCTGGCGAACGGTGTGTCGGCCCGCACGCTCAGCCGCGCCATCGTATCGGAGTCCGATGACGATCCGCGCTTGAATGTACAGCCGGAGGTGCTCTTTAGTCCCGCACTGCGCGAGTACGCCGAGCGCATGCTGCGTGTACCGGGGGCGCTCTGGCGCACATTCCGCTACTTCGCAACGCACCCGACCGATCTTTCGGTGGTGGGCTTGTTGTCTACGTTTGGTTCGGTGGTGCCGACCGGGCTCTTTGAAAACACGCCCCTGCACCGGTTTCTGGCGCAGGCCCTCACGCCGCCCGACCGCACGAACGACTTTCGCGAGTTGCGGGCGAAGCTGCGCGTGGTCACGATGCACCTGGATTCGTCGGAGATTGCGGTGTTTGGCGAGCCGGGGCGCGACCATGTGCCCATCTCGAAAGCCGTGCAAGCCAGCACCGCGCTACCCGGGCTGTACTGTCCGGTCGAGATTGACGGGGAGTATTACATCGACGGCGTGGCACGGCGCACGGTGCATGCCAGTGTGGCGCTCGATGAGGGAACCGACCTGCTGTTCTGCATCAACCCGATTGTACCGGTGAACGTGCAGTTGAAGCGCCATGCGAACCGCTTGCTCAACGAGCATGGGCTGATTGATCATGGCCTGCCAGCCGTGCTGTCACAGACGTTTCGTGCCATTGTGGATTCGCGCAAGACTACGGGATTCAAAAAGTACGCGCACACGCATCCCGATGCGGATCTCATCTTGATTGAGCCCGAGTACGACGACACGCGCATGTTCTTTTCGAACATCTTCAGCTTCAAAAACCGCCACGACGTGTGTGAGCATGCGTACCAGGCCACGCGGCGCCACCTACGCACGCAAGCCCCCGCGCTGCAGGCTACGCTCCGCCGTCACGGACTGCGCCTGCGCCTGGATGTACTTACGGATACGCGACGTACGCTCTTTCCAGAGCAGAAGCCGTCGCGCTCCAGTGCGCAGTCGGTCCTCGACGAAACCGACCAGGTGCTCGACCGCCTGGATCTGGTGCTGGAGCAGTTGCGCTTGCAGAACGCAGTGTCATGATCGGACCAGCGTGGGCATTCGACATCACCTCTCATTGCCCGTCATGTTGAATACTTGAACCGTTGGGTGACCTGACTGCAGCGCTTGCTCTCGTTACCAAAGCCAACCCCGAACAGGCTGCAAAAGACCCCGGTTTCTGCATGGACACCGCGAGCTCACCGCTCCCAATTACGAAAAGCGCCCCGCTCTGGCAGCAAGCCAATGCGGGGCGCTTTTCGTACTACGTGTAAGAGAGTAAGGCAGCCGAAGCCGCCTGTGGTTAAAAGATGGACCGGAAGATGGCGACACCAACGGCGATGACAACGGTGTTAGCCAGGGCAATGGGCAGCATCTTTTTCCAGCCCAGATCCATGAGCTGGTTGTACTTGAAGCGCGGGAACGTCCACCGCACCCAGATGAACAGGAATGCGAAGAACGCGACCTTCAGCATCAAGCTGCCAAACTGCAAGAGCGTGAGGAGCAGCGAGCCGTCAAGCGCTGGGACAGCGGCCAAGAGCAGCGGCTGAAAGGGAATGAGGTAGCCGCCAAAGAACAGGGTGACGATAATGAACGACGCCACGAACCAGTAGCCGCCCACCAGTTCCTGCTCGGCCTCGGGCAAGTCAAACGGCGCCCGGTTCGTTTCGGCAAAGGCGGTTACAATGAAGATAATGCAGCCTACGGGATTGCGGAAGGCGTTCCATCCAAGCACGGCCCAGCCGCTGGCTTGGTCTTCCACGATGCCCGGCAGGCTCATCGTGCCGGCAATGATGACAACCGAGATGACAGCCAGGCCCATCGACAGTTCGTACGAGATCATCTGCGCGGCGGAGCGCAGCCCGCCCAGGAGCGAGTACTTGCTGTTTGAGCTCCATCCGCCCAGGGTGATGCCATACACCGTGACCGAGGTCAAGGCCAGCACCATCAGCACGCCCACGTCAATATCCAGCAGCACGACCCCTTCGGCAAAGGGGATGAGTGCGGCTACGCTCATGGCAATAACCACCATGAGCACGGGAGCCAGCGCATGGATGAACGTGTTGGAGGCCGCGGGCTGAATGTCCTCCTTCATTACGAACTTGAGCACGTCGGCAAACGGCTGCAAAATACCCAGCGGCCCCACGCGGTTAGGACCCGGACGATTTTGCATAAAGCCTGATACGCGGCGCTCAGCATATACCAGCACCGACGCCGACAGCAGCATCGCATTCACAACAAGGAACGCGAAGATAGACGTGGAGAGCAGCGAAATTTCCATAACGGCAGGGTTAGTTCAACAGAATCCACCGCAGCCGGAGCGTCCGGCACGTGTGCGGAACGGAGACTGTAAACGTACAAGCCGCAGGTTCTGCGTGCAACCGTCTGTTAGCGTATGCCGGGGGGATGTAAAGCCAGGCTGGTGTTTTCGGAGAGAGTTCACCGGTGTGCAAGCACACGTAAAACGTCAGATCAACGCTGCATCAGCCGACACGCGCAAGGGAGCGGTTGTCGACTGGGCGTAGTCGCGCAGCGCCTGCACCGCATTGGCATCCATAATGAGTAACCGGTCGAGGCCTTTGCCTGCGCTCAGAATAACCGCTTCAGGGGCGTGGTCGCGCAAGCAGTTGAGCACTGCGCTACGTGTCATGTTAAAGGCACGCGCCACCTGGCATAGCAGGCCAACGACTTCGCCATCCTCTGCGATACGAAGGGGTTTATTGGGACAATCCATAATCGCACCTCGGGTAGCGTGAAAGATACAGAGTGAAGTATATGATTTCTACACAAGAGCAGAGCAGCAATCATGCCGCAGAGCATCCAATGCACTCGTGTATCTAATAAGTCGCGCTCTATCGGCACTTCGTTACGTTAAGACGCCCAGCGGTACGCGTCGTCAACGTGCGGAGCGAGCACAGTGCGCAGGCGCTTGCGGGCACGGTGCAAGCGCACGCGGGCATTGCCGGGGGTAATGTTGAGTGCTTCGGCCACCTCATCGGTCGATAGCTCCTGCAAGTCGCGCAGCGCAATGATCTGACGGTACGAATCAGGCAGTTCGCGGAGCGCATCATAGAGCAGTTGTTTCTCCTCGTTGTGTACCGCGCTGCCCATGGGCGAGGGCGGCGTATCTGTGCCAAATGCTGGACCATGCGTGGACGATACCATACGATTGAGCGCATCGTCTTCGACCTGGGCATAGCGATTGTCCGTGCGCCCACGCTGCAGCGCTACATTCTTTGCAATGCTGTAGAGCCAGGTGGTTACTTTTGAGGAGCCGCGAAACCGAGGTGCACTGCGGATCGCCTGAAAAAACGTTTCTTGCAGCAGGTCTTGCGCCACCTCCGTGTTCTTGGAGTAGCGTTGCAGCACACCCAAGATGAACGAGCGGTTGCCGTAGATCCACCGCTCAATGGCTTCGGAGTCACGCGCCTGAAATGCACCAAGCTGCTCGTCGGTGAGGTGTCCAGTTGTTGGGGATGCGGCAGTAGGCATGGCAGCAGAGAAGTCAGTGGGCGGATGCAAGCGATCATCGTCCTATACACATGACAATTGCGTGCCAAACCATCGTTTTTGTTTTATTTGATGCAATATCTATTTGTTTGAAATAAACTTATAGAAATGAAGTTTTGGTTAGGGCGGGTGCATATCATCTCGCTTTTCGTCGATATATCGACAGTGGTGTTGATATATCGGCATGCGAGTGAGCGTTTCCGAGAACGTGCTGGGACGAAGCGGGGTACGCTTACAGGCCGAACGGTACGCTCGCACAAGCAGAATAGGCCCCAAGTACACCAGTCTTTATGTAACGCTACTACAGCACCGCGCACGCAGTACGCCCAAGCCGTAGAAGATTGCGACTGTGTGCGGCTTGTCGAACCGTTTTGCTGGATCTCTTTTGCCTGAACGTTGGCTCTTCGCCTATGTCTTCGGTCCCGTCCTCCGTATCCGACCGTTCAACGACCACGCCCGATTATCAGGCGCTGTATGAAACGGCTCCTGTGGCTTATTTCTCGGTGTCGCCGGGTGGGTACATCCAGATGCTTAATCCCTATGCAGCCAACCTGCTGGGCTATGAGCGCGACGCCCTGGTGGGGCAGTCTGTGCTCACCATCTATCCGCCTGGACCCGAGGGGCGTACCCGGGCGCGCCATGTGCTTCAGACCGTGCAGCAGGGCGAACCGGTCGAAAAAGTGGAGATGCGCATGGCTTGCGCCGACGGAAACGCCCTCTGGGTGCATCTTACCGTGCGCCCAGTCCACGACGAAGACGGCACCATCGTCCGGTTTCAGTCGATTGTAACCGATATCACCGATCGTAAACGGATGCAGGCTCAGTTGGAGACCAATCAGGAGGCGCTGGCCTCGCGGGTGGAGGCGCGCACCGCTGAGCTGGAGCGCGTGAACGCGGAGCTGCGAGCCGAGGTGAAAGAGCGGCGCGCGGTGCAAGAGCAGCAGCAACGCCAACTGGCAGCAATGGACGCGGCCATGGCTGGGATGTCCATTCATGCCTCCAACGGCGATTTTCGCTATGCCAATCAGGCGCATGCCACGATCTACGGCTATGACGACCCCGAAGAGCTGATTGGCGCAAGCTGGCGCATCCTATACAACGAGCATGAGCAGGCATACATCGAAGACGAAATCTTTCCGGTACTCGACCGCGGCGAGCAATGGAGTGGTGACCTCACGGGCTTGAAACGGGACGGCGGCACCTTCCCGGTGTACCTGACGCTCACTCCGCTCGACGATGGGGGGCTTACGTGCATCTGCGAGGACATCACTGCACGCAAGGAGCGCGAGCAGCAGCTGGAGCTCTACACGCGCCGCTTGGAGGTGCTGCGCGACATCGACCAAGCCATTCTACAGGCACAGTTGCCCGCCGACATTGCCCAGGCCGCCATGAAGCGCCTGCACCACCTGGTGCCGTGCAGCCGCTCCAGCGTGGCCCTGCTCGACCATGCGGCCAACAAGGGCACGGTGCTGGCCCGCTACAGTGCGGGCGAATCGATGCTCGACAGCGGCGTAACCGTGCCGCTCTCGCACTTTCAATTTGCCGAGACGGCGCTGGAGCGTGATCTGCATGTTGTAGAAGACATCCGCTCTGTGAATCAGACGCCGCTGATTCAGCAGCTTCGTGCGGAAGGCATCCGGGCGTTCATGACGCTCCCCATGTCGATGGAAGACACACTTATCGGGATCGTAAATCTGGGTACGGAAGATCCGGGCTGCTTCGCCGAGCAAGAGCAGCGCATTGCCCAAGAAGTAACGGACCAGCTCACCATTGCGCTGCGTCAGGCCCAGCTCCTGGAGCAGGTGCAGCAGCACACCGAACGCTTGGAGCAGCGCGTGGAGGAGCGCACCAAAGAACTGGAGTCGTTTACCTACTCGGTGTCGCACGACCTGCGTACGCCGCTGCGGGCCGTCGACGGCTTCTCGCGGATGCTGCTCAATGCCCACAGCGATCAACTCGACGACGAAGGGCAGCGCCTTCTTGGTGTCATTGTGGAGAGCGCCCAGCGCATGGGGCAGCTTATCGACGACTTGCTTGCGCTCTCGCGTCTGGGCAGCCGCGATATGCGATCGGGACCCATCGACATGGACGAACTGGCCGATGACGTCATCGACGAGCTAACCCGTGCGCATCCCGACCGCGATATCGTGTTTGCGCGCGACCCGCTGCCCAACACCTGCGGCGATCGCTCTATGGTGCAGCAGGCGCT
>CAZBTM010000115.1:0-9077 GCA_964494425.1 uncultured Rhodothermales bacterium
ACGGGTTTCCGATCCTCCGCCTCCACGGAGCACCGCTTCTGCGTACATCAGATACGCATCAGCAAGCCGAAACATTGGATAATCGACATCGGAGTGTGTACTATTCACACCCGGCTCCCCTGTCGAAGTGACATTCTGATATTTAGGCGCAACGAAGCCCTGATTGAAAGCATTGATGTTTTCAATGCTTTTGTTGCGCTCCCCATCTGCAGACTCACGGACAAACTGATTGCCCGGTGTGTTAGGATACACCGGACGTTGATCCCCAGGACTGTGTCGATCGACTACTGCGCTAGTCACACGCAATCCAGCCCATCCAGCTAATCCATATTGCGCTGCACCATCAGCAGCATCCCCCCCACCGAGTGATGCATTTCCAAGAAACGTAGTTCCTCCAAAGTGGCGAGTGTTATCACCATCTTGCGGAACGGCAAAAATGAACTCTGGTGAGAAGGCATTATCGGCAAGAAACAGATGATGGTACTCCTCTTCAAGTGCATAGGCTCCAGAATCTATAATCCGCTCCGTATAGGTAATTACGTCGCTGGAACGGTTTTCACCGATGTATACCTCTGCATTCTGATAAAGCTTGGCAAGAAGCATATAGGCAGCGCCTTGGTCAGCCCGCCCATACTCAGCTTCACCGATAGGTGGAAGTATCTCTTCACCGTTTCCCGATTCGCCAGTAATCGCAAGGAGTTCCTGCTCCACAAAGCTGAAAAGCTCAGCACGCGTTGCTTGCTCTGGAGGATCAGACCCTCTTGTAAATTCCTGTGTTACCAGTGGAATATTCCCAAAGAGGTCAATGCCGTGCCAGTAGCTGAGAGCGCGAAGAAAGCGTGCCTCAGCACGCCATTGAGGCATTTGGCTACGTATCTCGGTACTTATCCCACGCTCAGCAAGAAGGTTATCACTTGATTGACGAAGGAACTCGTTCGCATGTGCAACCTGGAAGAAGATACGATTATACATATCGCTGGAAAACCCATTGTTAGGTCCCCAACTATGGTTATTGATAGGCTGTAGAGCATCATCATTCCAAGCAATGACGGCATGATCAGTCGATAGCTCCTGGGCTGTCCAGTGCAGGCGTGTATATTGAGAAAACCCTACATCGCCGGTGGCTGGAGTGATATCGGGATTTCCAGCAGCACCTTGCTGTCCAGTAACGTTTAGCCCTGCATATAGCTTTGCCAAGTATGACTCATAGGACCCATCTTCTGAGAAGACGACATCGGCACTGGCTCTGTCTTTAGGTTCTACGGCTACGTCACAAGCACTGATCAGGAACGCCAACCCTGTAATAATGAGCAGTAACGCTCCATGTCGATGAAAAGAAAATCCAAGGTATGTCATAGCAAACCACTGATGTTTTGAAGAGACTTAGGATGGTTGGAGGCCACAAAATAGCCTGTCAGTTAAAACTGAAGGCTAATTCCTGCTGTAAAGGTGCGCGACCGCGGATACAAACTCGTATCCAACCCATTCGATACCTCTGGATCAGGACCGCTGTATCCCGTGATTGTAAGTACGTTGCGCGCGGTTCCGAACACGCGGAACTGGTTCACTGCAGGGAGCGACCGTACCGTGTATCCAAGCGAGACATTATCCAGACGCAGGAACGAGCCGTCTTCGAGATAAATGTCGGATAGATTTTGCTCTCCCTGAAAACTCGTGTCAAAGTACGACTCGTGTATGTTATTGGCTCCAAAATCAGAGTCAGCTTGATTCAGATGACCGTAGTTTGCAGCGTTCGCATTGAACACATCATTGCCAATATGGGCGCGCAGCGTAAAGCTCAAGTCAAAGTTGCGATACGCCATTTGTGAGGTGTGTCCCAGAATCCAATCCGGGGCAGGGCTTCCAGATACCTGTCTGGGCAACTCAGTGAAGTCAGGGTTATAGATCGGATTTCCGTTCTCATCAAACTCCTGTTCGTAAAGGAAAAACGCATTGAACGTCTCCCCTTCACACAAAACTTGAACATTTCTCCCGATCCCGATGTTGCCTGTAAGGATACCGTCACGAGCACAGTCAATTTCGCGTCCTTCGGTGTCACCCGCGCGGTTTACACGGAGCACTTCACTTCGGTTATAGGAAGCATTGAATTGTGTGTCCCACGTAAAATCACCCTCTCGGAACGGCGCGAAACTAAGCGTTGCCTCCACACCTTCGTTTCGGACCTCTCCGACGTTCGTAAGTACTGCGTTCGAGAGGTTCGATCCTGCAGCAATTGGAATTGTACGCAACAGGTCATCTGTGTCTTGACGATAAACTTCCACACTTCCCGAAAGTCGTTCGTCGAAGAGCCCATAGTTCACACCGAAGTTGAAAGTTGTTGTCTCTTCCCACTTCAGCGATGCATCGGCTGCACTGGGGCGAATAGTCGTGACAAAACTGTTTCCAAACTGAGCCTGGGTACGATCATCTCCCGAAATATACAGTGGCTCGAAGAGGAAATTGCCAATGTCTTGGTTTCCGGTTACGCCCCAAGAGGCCCGTACACGAAGCGATGAAACGATGTCTATATCACTCATGAATGGCTCTTCATTTACACGCCAAGCCAGTGCTGCGGAAGGAAATGTTCCCCATTGGTTCTCAGGTCCAAAGCGGGAAGATCCATCGCGGCGCACGGTAAAGGTTGCCAAATATCGGTCGGAAAATGTGTAGTTAACCCGACCAAAGCCGGATATTAGTCGGTTCTCTACCGATGAGATACTGGTTTCGAATTCTTGTGCTGGCGCAGTGCTGTTTACGCCAAATATGTTTCTTTCGAGATCTTGAGCTATAAACTCAGGGAATTGCGAATTGAATCCCTGATACGAGTAACCTGCTGTAATGTCAAAGCGGCTGTCGATAGAATCAAACTCTTCGTCGTATGACAAATACGCATCCAGTAGCGTATTCACACGAGTAAAGTTCGCACGCTCTACTTGTCCGGGATTGTCGCTAATTGCCTGCCGTTTCAGGTCGTTCGGTGCAAAGAAAGTCTGCTCACCACTTTGCACATCATATCCAACATTCAAACGACCACTCAGACCTTCGACAAAGGGAAATCTGTATTCAGCTTCAATATTTCCTAAACTCCGCAAGGCTGAACCATTTGCCTCAGACATAACGAGTTGGGCAATCGGGTTGTCAATAGAGTTTACATTTTCAGAAATCTCAAAGAACCCTCCGAATTCGCTATCTACATCGCGGACAGGGACCGTAGGGTTAAACTGTGCCGCATTCGCTACAACCCCCGCAGGCTCGAACTCGTCTTCTGTCTGTGAACCGCGCAAGTTTGCAGTCAGTGTGAGATCATCATTCAGAAATTGCTGGTTGTAGTTAAATGAGAGACTGATGCGCTCAGTGCTGGAGCCCTGTAGCGTACCTTCTTGGTCAAGATACCCAAGTGAGAGACGAAAGTCAGAGTCCTCATAGCCACGTGCGAAACTGATTGAGTGCTCCTGTGAGAACGCCTGCCGTTCAACAAGATCTTGCCAGTCAGTGCTGGTGAGGCCAATCTCATCAGCTACTCGTGGAGCATTCTCACGCACAACCTGACGATACTCCTCGGCATCCATCATACTGATACGATCGGTGACTTCCGAGGTGGAAGCCGTTCCGCGATAGGTGATGATTCCTTCACCTTCTTCTGCCTGTTTCGTTTCTATCAAAATGACACCATTGGCACCACGCGACCCATAAATGGCCGTGGCCGATGCATCTTTCAGCACCGTCATGCTCGCAATGTCATTCGGATTCAGGAAGTTAAGCGGGTTGCGCTGTGCACGACTCCCTCCATTATCAATCGGCACACCGTCAATTACGAACAGTGGTTCATTTCCCGATTCGAGAGAGTTAGATCCGCGAATTCTGATTAGGTTACTTCCACCTGGACTACCATCCCCTGAAATCTGAAGCCCAGCCACTTTGCCCGAAATCAGGTTCTCGGGACTCACTACTGGCGCCTGATTGAAGTCTTCGGTGCGCACGCTCTCTACAGCACCTGTCACGTCACGCTCTTCCTGCGTGCCGTACCCGATGACCACGACCTCGTCGAGGCTCCCGGCATCTGGAGACAGCGCGATATTGATGGTGGTGCGTCCTTCAATGGGCACCTCCTGCGCTTCGTATCCAATAAACGAGAATCGAAGCGTCTCGGCACTGCTGGGCACGTCGAGTGCGTACTCGCCATCCACGTTCGTGGCGGTGCCGATGGGTTCGCCCACCACGGTCACGTTCGCGCCGGGTAGGGGCTCGCCGTTCGAGGCATCAGTCACCGTACCGGTGATCTCTTGGCTGTCCTGGGCCGAAGCGGTGCCGACCCATAAGAACAGGCAGGCTATCATCACCACGGACCGAAGATAAGGGTAGCATCTACGTCGCATGAGACCGTTTGTGTTGTTGAACATGTAGGAGAATTCAGTTGTGAAAGCGTGGAACCTACCGCCGCTGCGGCAAGGCTATCAGGGCGGGGTAGATTCGGAGGCCGTGGACGATCTGCCCGAGACCTGCCCGTTTGCGGATACTGACGATTCAGCGCCACACGTGCGGCGCACCACAAGCTGCGGGGCCAACACTGTGTTCGAAACCGGCTGGCTGGCATTCTCGATGTGGCGCAGCAGCGCTTCGGTCGCTCGCTTGCCCATGGCCTCTGCCGGCTGGCGCAGTGTGGTGAGTCCGGCAAAGCGGCTCAGGTCGGTGTCGTCGAAGCCCACAATGGCAATGTCTTCGGGTACCGAGAGTCCGGCCTCTTGCACCGCATCGAGCGCACCAAGGGCCTGCATGTCCGACGCCGCAAACACGGCATTGGGGCGAGGCTGACGGCGCAGCAGCGCCTGCATAGCCTGGTAGCCGCCCTTCTCGGCAAACGCAAATGGAAGCGCATCCGACGCCGCAATAAGTGTTGGGTCAACGTCGCGTCCGGCTTCGCGGAGCGCCCGTTCATAGCCTTCGCGGCGCTGTGTGGCGGGCGGCGGCTCGGGGTCGGCAGTAATGTGAGCAATGCGCTCGTACCCCAGGCCAATCAGGTGGCGCGTGGCATCGTATCCACCGCGCTCATTATCTACTGCAATCGACTCAATGTCGGGGTGGTATGCATCAACCAGAATGGTCGGGCGGCCCACATCTTTGATGCGGTCAGCCCACGACTCATTGGGCGGCGTCGACAGGAGCAGCACGCCGTCGCTCCGTCCCGGCTGAATGGCGCTTTTCAGGCGCTTGTCGATGTCTTCCGGATGCGACGGCACGTGAATCATCAGGTCGTACTCCCGGTCGGCCAGCACATGTTGGATGCCGCGCATTACGTGCATGTAGAAGTAGTTGGCCACCACCGGCGCCACCACTGCAATGTAGTTGGTGTGCTGCCGCGCCAGGTTCTGCGCCGAGGCGTGCGGCTGGTAGTTCAGCTCTTGCGCTGCTTCCAGCACCCGGCTACGTGTAGACGCGCTCACCTCCGCAGGCTTATTGAGCACCCGCGACACGGTGGCCGTGGACACGTTGGCCCGTTCCGCAATGTCGTAGATTGTGGCCGCCACAGGAGGTCGGAAGGCTGGTGGTAATAGTTTCGTGATGTAAGCGCTTACATGTATAGGAAGCGCTTCGCACGATGTCAAGCGGGGTTTGCCTCCTGTTCCTGAAACCGCTTTTTAGAGATGCGCGGCATCTGCTCTTTTCCGCACAGATCTACTCGTTGCGAATTGCTTAGCCTTCGTCTCTGACAGTCGCGCCCTTCTAAAATCGCCCTTCTACGTCGTTGAAGTGTGTTTTAGTGATAGAGATACGCTTCGCATCTCACGAACTGTACACACCCTCATTTGCCACCACCTCTTCATTCCCACCTATTTGCCTTGTCTCATCCACCATGTTTTAACATTATCTTAATGTAATCGCTTACAAGAAGGACGTGTCAAGAGAGGTGTGCGCCGCACTGCCTGTTTCACTTGCCTTCGGTACGCTTCGATGTGGTTTCGGTATGAGATGTCTAACACAGCAGGACAGTGGCGCCACGTACCGCCACCCTCTCCAGATTTGCCGGGAGTCGCACCTGTTCAGCACTCCGTCACGTTCACGGGGATCTGCGCGGCAAGGCCGCCTTCAGAAGTCTCCTTGTACTTGCTGTTCATGTCGCGGGCCGTCTCCCACATCGACTGGATGACGGTGTCGAGGGAGATTTTGGCGTGGGCGGGGTCGCTCTCCAGCGCAATGTTACTGGCAGTGATCGCCTTGATCGCGCCCATCGAGTTGCGCTCGATGCAGGGCACCTGCACGAGTCCGCCGACCGGGTCGCACGTCATGCCCAGGTGGTGCTCCATGGCGATTTCGGCGGCCATGAGCGTCTGCTCCACATCGCCGCCGGAGCACTCGGTAAGCGCTGCGCTGGCCATGGCCGAGGAGACGCCGATTTCGGCCTGGCAGCCGCCCATCGCGGCAGAGATGGTGGCGCGCTGCTTGAACAGACTTCCGATCTGGGCAGCGGTCAATAGGAACTGCGGCACGTCGGCTTCGCGGCCCTCGTTAAAGCAGAGGTGATACATGAGCACGGCGGGAATAACGCCAGCAGCGCCGTTGGTGGGGGCGGTAACTACGCGCCCGAACGAGGCGTTTTCTTCGTTGACGGCAATCGCAAAGGCACTCACCCACTTCAAGATCGTCTGAAAGCGGTCGTCGGCAGCGCGGATCGACGTCATCCAGCTGTCGGCATCGTCGTAGTCGGGCAGGGCATGCGCCTCCTGCAATGCCGTATGCATCCGCACGGCACGGCGCGTTACCTGGAGGCCGCCGGGCAGCTCGCCACTGGTATGGCACCCGCGATACATACAGTTTTTCATGACGCGCCAGATCTGCATCAGGCGGGCGTCAATGGCGTCGTCGGCGCGCCACACGCGCTCGTTGCGGCGCACGAGTTCTGAGACGCGGCATCCGGTTTGGGCGCAGTGGTGCAGCAGGTCTTCGCCCGTGCCGCACGGATACGGCAGCGTCACATCGTCGGCGCGGCTGCGGTTCTCGTCGGTTTCGGATTCGTGTACCACGAAACCCCCGCCGACCGAATAGTAGGTATCATCGGTGGTGGTACCGTCTGCGAAGGTAGTGTGGATGGTGAGCGCGTTGGCGTGATACGGCTTGGTTTCGCTGCGCCGAAAGATGAGGTCGTCGTCGGGCACGAAGGGAATGGTGTGGCTGCTATTCAGCGTGATGCATCCGAGATCCCGAATCGCATCCACCCGTTTCTGCACCTGATCGACCGGAATCTGCTCCGGATCGTCGCCGCGCAGGCCCAGCAAGAGGGCCTTGTCGGTGCCGTGGCCTTTGCCGGTCTTGGCGAGCGAGCCGTAGAGCGTAATCGAGAGCCCCTCAACCTGCTCCAGCTGCTCGGCCTCGGCCAACTTACGCACATGCGTGGCACACGCCACCCATGGCCCCATGGTGTGAGAGCTGGAGGGCCCAATGCCGATCTTGAAGATGTCAAACGCGCTAATCGGCTCGGCGTGCTGCGCCGTATCGGCAGATTCGGGGGTAAGTGTCGTGCTTTTCATAGTACAGACCAGTTTGGCGCGAAAGACACACAACAAGGAGGATTTGCACGCTTCATCCCACGTTCGAAAGCGCTTCCATTGCTACAGAATACCAATGCACAGCGTACTTCGAGGTTCGGGAGCAGTATGGATGTGTTGCACAGACCGTCGGGACAAGGCGTTCGTTTCATACGGGTTCGTACAGGGGGATGCAGAGCAACGTGCCAGAGTCCATGTACCGATGCATCGCGCAACGGATGCAGCTCTGATGGTAAGATCGCCGAGGGCGCTCCTACCACCGATAGCATTCGGGGCCCGTTTTCCATCTACTGGCATATTTCTTCCATCATGTAGCGTTGAGCCGCTGCGTCAGATCCACCCTTCAGTCGCTGCGCGACAGCTCCCCTCTCCAGGGGAGCGGCTTCGGGCGGCGCGCTTGCACCTGTTTCTTCCTCCGCTAAATACACCGTCAGCGCCTTGCGACGAGCGGAGTGGGGTTGGTGTTGGCAGGAGCGTCCTCTACTTATCGCACCGACGGGGTAACTTGTGCCGAACGCTATCGGCACCGTCGGCGCCAGGGTCCTGTGATGGTAAAGACCGGACACATCTCGAAAGCCCTACGGACTGTCTCGCTTGCCCCCCATGTCATCTCGTCGCGAGGCTCCGCCCCGTGACGCCCCCGTTTAGGCTTCACCCCGTCCCATATCCGAGTCCAGTGCGCACTTCATAGACCTGTCAGATCTATTCTTTCCCCGGCGCGAGCATGTCAGGCCCGTTGCGTACGATGCACAGAACGATCAGTAGCGCATGCTCTGGAACGGAAGGCCCCACCGTACGGCCAGGTGCGGCGTTACGTAGGTGGTGGTTGGGCGCTCGGCATCGGTGGTGTGCTCGGCGCGGACGGCGGCTTCCAGCACCAGCTGGGGTAGCACTTCCATGCCGATGTGCGCCTCGCCCATGAGCCGGTTCTGGCGCACGCCCTGCAGCATGGTCACGCCCCGACTGCGCACCCGTGTCTGGTTGGAGCGCGTGGGATCGGCCCCGAAGTTTTCGGTGTCGGTGTTGCGTCCACGGCGGGTGTACGCCACGTTGAATCCGGCCCGCCAGGCGCTGGCCGGGTCGTAGGTGGCTTGCACCGCCATGTCGATACTGTTGGGTCCGGCGGGATGCCCGAGGCCGTCGTCCCAGTGTGCATACGAGTTCGGGACGTAGGTGTGCGCGTAGATGTGTGGGCGCAGCCGTGCCACTTCGCCGCGCAGCGACAGATTGGGCAGCGCGGGCGGCACCCAGTGCGCGCCGAGCGTCCACGCCCACTTGTTGCCCCACCACTGGTTGCCGATTTCGCTGGCCACGAACTCATCGAGCACGAACTGCCCATAGAGGCGCAGGCCGCGCACGACCGTCCACGCTCCGTCGATGCCCACAAGGGCGCGGTCGGGGCTGCCCAGCTCGCGCTCCACACCGCGCAGGAAGATGATCGGGTTCAGGTAGGCAATGTCGAACCCGCCCCGGTTGACGGTAGAGTCGCGCTCGGGCGCAAATACGATCGTCTCGAAGAGCCCGAGCTCGAAGCGA
>CAZBTM010000116.1:0-3135 GCA_964494425.1 uncultured Rhodothermales bacterium
GTGGGCATCGGCGTAACCGACCCAGACGGTGCCTACGGGCTTGGCATCGCTGCCGCCGCCGGGCCCGGCAATGCCGGTGGTGGCGATGCCGATGTCGGTGCCGAGTAGGGAGCGCACGCCGTCGGCCATCTGCCGCGCCACGGGTTCGCTGACGGCGCCGTGCGAGGAAAGAACCTCTGCATCCACCTGGAGCTGGTTGATCTTGACCGCGTTGGCGTAGGCGATGATGCCGCCTGTGTAGTACGATGAGGAGCCGGGCACATCGGTCAGGCGGTCGCCCACCAGTCCGCCGGTGGCGCTTTCGGCGGTGGCTACGGTGAGTTGGGCATCGGTGAGGCGGCGTCCGAGCGCTTCGGCAAGGGAGACGTTGCCGGTGGCAAAGATGTGGGCGTTGGCACGTTTGCGGATGCGCGCTTCGGCGGCGTCGAGAAGCTGGGTGGCGGCGTCGGGGTCATCGGCACGGGCGGTGAGGCGCAGGCGTACGCCGCTCGTGGAGGGCAGGTACGCCAGCGATACGCGCTCAGGCAGCAGCGCTTCGGCATCGCCAATTTCTGCTTGCAGGTCCGACTCGCCAATGCCGGTGGTTTGCAGCGTGCGGTGTGCGGTGGAGCGCAGGTCGGTCCGGTCGGACAGGAGCGGCTGTACGGAGGCGTCGAAGATCGCTTTCATCTCGGCGGGCACGCCGGGGAGCACAATGAGCAGGGCGCCATTGGAGGCTTCGCCCTGAAAGCGGAGGCCGGGGGCGGTGCCAATGGGGTTAGCGAGCTTCTCAAACCCTGCAGGCATGTCGGCGATCTGGGCGGCGCGCTCGGGTACGGGGCGATTGCGCTCGGTATAGTACGTCTGAATGCGTTCCCAGAGGGCATCGTCGCGGTGCATCTCGACCCCCAGAAAATCAGCGACCGCAATTTTGGTGAGATCGTCGTGCGTGGGGCCAAGTCCGCCCGTAATCACGACCAGGTCGGCGGCAGCGCAGGCGTCGTGCAGGGCTGCGCGGATGCGGTCGTTGCGGTCGGTAAGCGTGCGCCCCTCAACGACCTCCAGGCCCATCAGGCTCAAGCGCTCGCCCAGCCAGGCCGCGTTCGTATTTGTGGTTTGGCCGATGAGCAGCTCGTCGCCGATAGAAAGAAGGTACGCATCCATAGTAGGGACGGGGCAAGGTGAGAAAAATGCTTACGCATGGGGCCAGAAGGCTATCATGCTCGACGATGGAGGCAGAGGAGCTCCAAAGGGTATGCCTGTGCTGTATCATGACGGGACGACATGGGGCTGTAGCTCAGCTACGGGCAGGCGTCCAGTCATCAGGAGCGCGGTGCCAGCGCATCACGTCGTCGTAGGCGGCGGATGAGAGGCGGCCGGTGGCGCGGGCCACCTGGGCGAGCGTCTCGAAAGTGGTGAGGGCGTGCAGAGAGCAGTCGGCGTCGGCGAAGGCGGTGCGGGCGGTGGGGAAGTCGTAGGAGAAGATGGCAAGCACGCCCTGCACGGAGGCGCCGGTGCGCCGCACGCCCTGCACGGCGTCGAGTGCTGAGCCGCCGGTAGAGACGAGGTCTTCAACGATGAGCACAGAGTCGGTAGCTGCAACGCGTCCTTCCACCTGGCGACGGCGTCCGTGCGATTTGGCGGAGCCGCGTACATAGGCGAGTCCGGTGTGCAGGCGATCGGCCAGCAGGGTGGCGTGCGGGATGCCGGCGGTGGCGGTGCCCGCAACGACGCGGGGCAGTTCGTCTTGCGTAGCGCAGTACGCCACGAATCCCTCTTGGATGCGGGCACGCGCAGCAGGCGCATCCAGCAGCACACGGTTGTCGCAGTAGACGGGGGCCGTCCAGCCCGACGACCATGTGAACGGGTCGTCCGGGCGCACGTGCACAGCCTCCTCATCCAGCAACACGCGTGCAATGCGGACAGCGAGGGAGCGCGGGGCCGTGGTGCAAGTGGACACAGGCAAGGGCAGCGGATGGATGGAGCAGCGGTAAGGACGATCACCCGGTGTCATTGCGACACGGAGCGCGGCGGATTCGGGCGGATGGTTTCTTCTTGCGGGGCAATGGCGTAGAGGAGTCCGGTGCCCACAGTGAGCAATACAACCACGATCAGTGCGCCGTACAAGATGTGGCTGTTGATGAGATACGTAGCAAAGTCGCTGGCCACCGGACCGCTATACTGAGCTACGCGCACGCACAGAAGGGTAAGTAGAAACGCCATTTGGGCAGCGGTTTTCGACTTAGCGATGCGGAAGGTAGCCAGTGTGCGGCCCTGGGCTTCGGCATAGCTACGCAGTGCGGTAACGCCTACGTCACGCAGCGCAATGGCAACGACGGCCCACCATGGCACCACACGGGGCTCCACGACCGCAAAGGTAACAAAGAGACCCAGCACAAGAATCTTATCGGCAAGTGGATCCAGAAACTGACCGAAGCGCGACTTCACGTTCCAGGCGCGGGCCAGCCGCCCGTCGAGGTAGTCCGAGGCGGAAGCGACCAGAAACAGCACCAGCGCCGATGTCTGCCCCCACCACGTAGGCACCGTGAGTAGGAACAGAACGACCGGCGTAAGCAAGATGCGGCCAATGGTAAGGGCGTTCGGCAGGTAGCGCATAATAGGGGGGCTGGCGTGTAGTGCCCAAATGGTATTGGCAGACCCGGAGAGCGGTTTCCCGATGCATGCAGAGATCTGTTGAGAGTGAGGCTAAGGTACGGTTCGGTTGAACATGAAAGCCAGTGGCACGCACGCTGTCAGGGGGCGGCGCAATGGCATACGCCGCTCTGGCACGATCGGCCCGATTCGCAGGCATGGTAGAGGCTTGTGTGCACGGAAGCTGCCAATGTGACACGGCGCTCCCCTGCACAGCGGATTCGGCATCGTGTTTGAGAACATAGACGGGTGGTTGTCGCGATGCGCGATAGCCATCGACATTCACGCGCTTTGTTGACTGACAGGACCAGCAATCTATGGGTAAGATAATAGGCATAGACTTAGGAACGACCAACTCGGTCGTCGCGGTTATGGAAGGCGATGAGCCGAAGGTGATCGAGAATGCGGAAGGGGCCCGCACGACGCCATCGGTCGTTGCTTATAAGAAGGATGGCGAGCGCCTGGTTGGTGCTCCAGCCAAGCGGCAGGCCATCACCAATCCTG
>CAZBTM010000116.1:3145-6254 GCA_964494425.1 uncultured Rhodothermales bacterium
TAAAATCATCACCAATGCGGAAGGCGGCCGGACGACCCCCTCCATTGTTGCCATTACTGAAAGCGGTGAACGGATCGTGGGTCAGACAGCCAAACGGCAGGCCATCACAAATCCTGAAAACACGGTGTCGTCCATTAAGCGGTTCATGGGCCGCAACTACGACGATCTGGGCGAGGAACTGGACGAAGTGCCCTACGAGGTCGTTCGTGGCGACGGCGGCACGCCCCGCGTAAAGCTGGGCGATCGCGAGTATACGCCGCAGGAGATCTCGGCCATGATCCTGCAGAAGCTGAAGCAGACCGCCGAAGAGTATCTCGGTGAAGAGGTCACCGATGCGGTGATCACCGTACCGGCCTACTTCAACGATTCCCAGCGTCAGGCAACCAAGGAAGCCGGTACCATTGCTGGGCTGGAGGTGAAGCGCATCATCAACGAGCCCACGGCGGCCTCGTTGGCATACGGACTCGACGATGAGAAGGATCAGGTCGTGGCCGTGTACGACCTGGGCGGCGGCACCTTCGATGTCTCCATTCTGGAGCTGGGCGACGGCGTCTTTGAGGTGAAAGCCACGTACGGCGACACCCACCTTGGTGGTGATGACTTCGACCAGGCGCTCATCAACTACATTGCCGATCAGTTCAAGCAAGAGCAGGGCATCGACCTCCGCAAGGATGCGATGGCGCTGCAGCGCCTGAAAGAGGCGGCCGAGAAAGCCAAGATTGAGCTGTCGAGCTCGACCTCGACCACGGTGAACCTGCCGTTCATTACGGCGACCGATGAAGGGCCCAAGCACCTGAACCTGGACATCAACCGGGCCAAGTTTGAGCAGCTCATCAAAGAGCACGTCGACCGCACCATCCCGCCGATGCAGAAGGCGATGAAGGATGCGGGCTACAAGAAGGGCAACATCGACGAAGTTCTGCTTGTCGGCGGCTCCACGCGTGTGCCCCTCGTGCAAGAAACGGTCACCGACTTCTTCGGGCGCTCGCCCAACAAGTCGGTCAACCCCGACGAAGTGGTCTCGCTTGGCGCAGCCATTCAGGGCGGTGTGCTCAGTGGCGATGTCGACGACGTGCTGCTGTTGGATGTGACGCCTCTTGGGCTTGGCATCGAGACGCTGGGCGGTGTGATGACGCAGCTCATCCCGTCGAACACCACTATCCCGACCAAGAAGAGCGAGGTGTTCTCGACCGCTGCCGACAACCAGAAATCGGTTGAGGTGCACGTGCTGCAGGGCGATCGGGAGATGGCCAAAGACAACCGCACCATCGGTCGCTTCCACCTCGACGGCATTCCGCCCGCCCCGCGTGGCACGCCGCAGATTGAAGTGACGTTCGACATCGACGCGAACGGCATCCTGAACGTGTCGGCGGAGGATAAGGCCACCGGCAAGGAGCACTCCATTCGCATCGAGGCCTCCAGCGGACTGAGCGAGGAGGAGATCGAGAAGATGCGCGAAGATGCGGAGGCCCACGCTGAAGAAGACAAGCAGCGCAAAGAGCGGGCGGCGACCATCAACGAGGCGAACTCGATGGTCTACACCACGCAGCAGAACCTCGAAGACTACGGCGACAAGATCGGCGACGACAAGCGCCAGGCCATCGAACAGGCCACCAACCGTGTCGAGGAGCTGCTCGAAAGCGCCAGTGCCGATAAGGACCTGAGCGAACTCGAAGATGCGCTCGAAACGCTGAACGAGAAGTGGTCCGCGGCCAGCCAAGAAATCTACGCCGCCCAGGCCGAAGAAGCCGGAGGCCCCGGTGCCGCCGGAGCAGGCGCTGGACCCGGTGCAGCCGGTCCCGGCGCGGCAGGCGGCCCCCAGGCTCAGCCGAAGGGCAACGGCACCGCCGACGATGACGAGGTGCGCGACGCCGACTACGAAGTCGTTGACGAAGGCGAAGGCAAGTAGCATCCACCAACGCCCCCGACCGCACGCAGCGGTCTATGCCTACAGCGCCCCACGGGCCTCGTGCCGGTGGGGCGCTTTCTGTTGTAGGGCACAGGCCGGCAGTGGTTGAAAGAAGAGTATTTGGAGGGAACGTAAAGGAGCGTTTCCACGCCCATATCCAGATCAGGTCTTGGCATGAAGACGCACGAACCGCGTGGGTCTTGCAAGCAACAGCGCGTGCCTACACCCCTTGCGTTTGCCGGTCGTGCTCGGCAGCCGCCTGCTCCTGCGCCGCCTCTTCCTGGATGCGCGCGAGCGAGGCCTCCAGCGAATCTCGACTGATGACTTGGCCGGTCTGCGTATCCACCTGACCGAACGAGAGCACGCCCGTGGGGCAGCTCTGCACGCATGCCGAGCAGCGCACGCACTCGGGGTCTTCCATCGGCTTGCCCTGCTGCGCAAACGACATCACATCAATGCCCTGGTGGCACACCGTGGTGCACACGTTGCACGAGATGCACTTGTCTTTGTCGGCGAGGATGCGAAAGCGGCTGAAGCGGTGGTAGATGTGCATCAGCGCGGCCAGCGGGCAGAAGAAGCGGCACCAGAAGCGCCCCGAGAGCCAGAAATACACGCCATATCCGACCATCCCGGCCAGCACGACATCGACCAGCCAGGCGTAGTTAAGCTGCAGCCCGAAAAGCTGCCCAAACATGAGCGCGTTGAACGCCTGCTCCATCCATCCGCCCGGCCAGATCCACCCGCCGATACGCCAGAAGAGCAGCACAAACGCCAGCACCATGATGACCTGCCCGGCCATGTTGAGTTTGTTCCAGCCCTCGCCGTGTGGCATCTTATCGCGGTGTTGGTCGCCGAGGGTTTCCGCGAGCGCGCCGCACGAGCAGATCCATCCACAGTAGGCGCCCTTGCCCCAGAAGTAGATCATGCCGGGGATGAGCACGAACGTCTGTACAAAGCAGATCCCCAGCCACCACCACAGCGGGTCGGTCGTAAACACGTTATAGACAAGCAGCGGCCACGCCAGGATAAATCCATACGCCCGCCAGTATTCACGTCCATGCACCGCCCACTCGCTGGTGGGGAAGAGGGCGTCTAAGAGTCCTACCGGGAGCCATCCGTTTGCTCCCAGAAACGGCAACACAATCTCGGGCAACAGAAACAGCGGAAGCACCTGAATCGCCATCAGAGTCAGCGTTTGCA
>CAZBTM010000116.1:6264-8970 GCA_964494425.1 uncultured Rhodothermales bacterium
CAGTTACGTCGCGGCGACCGGTTGGACGCAGTGCGCGCCGGCGCCGACAAGCTTCGTTGCCACGCCGGCTTCCACGACGTTTGTGGCACCGGCGACGACGATCGCCGAGTAGGCAAGCGTGTAGTAGAAGCCCGGCTTGGTGGCCGAGGTCATAAGGATGTCCCAGAGTCCGGTTGCGCCCGCCTGTGCGGTGAGCGTAAACGGAAACAGGTCTGCACTCTGTGCCAGTCGGTTGAGCCAGCCGCCGTCTTTCCAGGAGTAGACGGCACACATGAACAGAAAGAACGCCGCAAACGCACCAATGCGGCGCCAGTTGAGCTGGGTGAGCCAGTCGAGTCCACTCGTAAGCTCGGTGACCGAGTTTGGGAGGCTCCCCCAGTCGTTGCGCAGTTCGATACCGGAGCGGCGGAAGAAGTCGAGGGGCGCCTCGCGGCCAATCATCGCAAAGACGTGCTGGGCCGGCACCGTTTCGGTCTCGCCGGTTTCCTCGTGGCGTAGCGTCACCGTGTCATCGTCGATACGGGTGGCGTTGGTCTGCAGCCTCAGGCGTAGCGAGCCCTCCGAGGCATACGATGCCAGTTCGTATGCGCGGTCGATGTTCGCTTGCTTGGGACGCACAAACGCATCCCGCCGATACGAGAGCGTGACGTGGGCTCCGGCCTCGACCAGTCCAATAGCCGCCTCCAGGGCCGAATCGCCGCCGCCGATCACAACGACATCAGAGTCGGCGTGCTTGGTGGGATCATGCAGGCGGTGATGCACATGGTCGTGCTCCTCGCCGGGCACATCGAGCGTGCGAAAGCTGCCGCTGCGTCCAATTGCCACGACCACGTTGCGTCCGTGAATACGGGTGCCCTCGGTGCCAAGGACTGTGAGCAGATCGCCATTGCGTTCGATGCGGTGCGCCTCCACATCGCGCACAGGAATGTCGTCGGTTTGGGCGGTGAGTTCATCGACCAATTCCTCCTTCACAGGCGCAGAGACCTGCACGCTACCCGCGGGTGTCATGGACTCCGGATAGGTGTAGATGGGTTTGCCCGCCTGAAAGTCCTTGATCGTGGCGAAGCGCTCGTTGGCCTCCAGCACCACGTACGATAGGCCCTGCGCTTCGGCCTCGCGGGCCGCCGCCATGCCCGACGCGCCCGCGCCCAGAATCACCACGTCGTAGTCAGCGTCGTCGGCGTTTGAGGACGGCGTAGGCTGCGTTTCGGCGATGTGGCGCACCGCTTTGGTGCCGCTGTCGAGCGAGAACTTGAGCAGCGGGACCCCGGCCAGGTCGCCCACCACGTACACGCCCGCTACATTGGTGCGATAGTGGTCGTCCACGCGGGGCAGGGTTGAGACGTCGCCCGACGGCCATTGCAGGTGGAGCCAGTCGGCATATCGAGACAGGAAAGCGAGCATAGACGCGGCGGTACAGCAGGGAAAAGGACCGATTGCACAGGTGGTGTGTACGCACCACCGAGGCGAGCGTTACATCGGCATTGCCTCATTCCTGCAAACGACTCTGCGTTTCAGCATCCCACGAATCAGTTCGAGTTCTATGATCTACGGCCTAACGGGCAACCCGAACAAGGCGGCGTTGTGGCCGCTGCTCGACCGTGTCATTCGGGTGCTGGATGAACGAGGGCTGCCCTATCGACTGGCGCCCGACCTGGCCGCCGGACGTACCGAGCGCGACCAGGCGGTGTCAGATGGATGTGTGGCCCCGAGCGTGAGCGATGTAGGACGGCAGGCCAATGTGGTGTTCTCCTTTGGGGGCGACGGTACGCTCTTGCGCACCGCCCACGCCGTGAGTCCGTCGGATACGCCGCTGGTAGGCATCAACATTGGGCGGCTCGGGTTTCTGGCCGATGTAGAGCACAACCAGGTCATCGAGGCCATCGACATGCTCGAAGCGGGCGACTACCGCATCAGTCCGCGTATGGTGCTGGAGGTGCGAGCAGACGAACACGCACTGGGGCGCAACTGGGCGCTGAACGAGTGTGTCATCAACCGGAGCGGGGCAGCAGGGCTGCTACGTATCGCCGTCACCGTAAACGGCGAGCCGCTGAACACATACTGGTCTGATGGACTCATCTTCTCGACCCCGACAGGCTCCACGGCGTATTCGCTTTCGGCAGGTGGGCCTATTCTGATGCCTGAAACGGGGGTGCTCATCATTACACCCATTGCCGCACACACGCTTTCGGTGCGCCCGATGGTACTGCCCGCCACAGCCACCATTCATGCGGAAGTGCGGAGTCCAGAGCGACCGTATGTATTTGCGGTGGACGGAGTCAGCACGGAGTTCAAGGAACCCGCTATATCGTTTACGGTACGACGGGCCGCTCATTCAGTGAACCTTGTCAAGCTTGATGGCTCGCATGTGTTTAACACATTGCGGCGCAAGCTTATGTGGGGAGCACGCGCCTCGGCCAGCTCCTCCGACGAAGACGCTGAAGACGACCCGCATGTACGTTGAGTTAGGAGCCGTTGAACTCAACATGAAACAGCGCGTATGCACTTGACTATGGCGCATACAGTGCTTTACATGGTATTCCGATTTGGTCGGGTAGCTCAGGTGGTAGAGCAACGGCCTGAAAAGCCGTGTGTCGGCGGTTCGAATCCGCCCCCGACCACTCTTCATGCATAGCTGCACATAACATACTGGTCCGGTAGTTCAGTTGGTTAGAATGCTGCCCTGTCACGGCAGAGGTCGCGGGT
>CAZBTM010000117.1:0-2472 GCA_964494425.1 uncultured Rhodothermales bacterium
TGCCCGTACGTGCCAGGTACTTCTTCAGACGCTTTTTTGCGGTGGACTCCGGCAGTTCTGCAGGTATCTCGAACGAGACCGGAATGCACGCCTGATCGTCATTGTATGTGCGGGCGCGCATCTGCTTCTCGCCACGCCACAGCAGCCGCTTTTTCTCTTTTAGCTTCGTTTTTCGGTCGCCGTCGCTATCCGTTCTGGTTTCGCGATGCACGGTGCGGCGGTAGCAGGAGAGTTGTATCTGCACGCCATGCTCGGGAAACTCGCTGCGTGGCAGGCGAGCCCGCACTTCCGCCAGCATGCGCGTGCCCAGACGCGCAGGCATCGTCTCTAACTCCATCTCCGACGTGCCAAACCGCTGGCGCTGCTTGTAGGCCTTGTAGCTTTGATATGCCAGCAGCACGCCAAACAAAGGGAGAAGCAGAAGCAGCAAAACGGGCCACTTGGGCGTTGTTGCCTGGATGATTTCATTCCAGATGAACCATCCAGCAGCAAACCCACCGATACTCAGCAGGACAGTGGCCCAAATCGGATGCCCACTTCCTGCCTCATACGCAAGTGTAGGCGATTGCCACGCTTTACGGACCATCCAGGGTTCGCCCAGGTTCTCAATCTCTTCGTAGGCCTTCTCTCTTCGATAGCTTTTAACGGCCTTCTGCAAGAATCCTATTCCGGCGATTAACATGACGCCTGCAATAGAGAGCGGACGGTGCGTACTCTCGGGAACTGAGCCTGTGCTTACAATAGTGCTCAGCGGATCGTAGAGCATCACAATCGCAGCAATACACAGGCCAACCCCAATGGCTCCAAACAACCATGCCCTGACCTCGCGGAGGGTTCTTTGCATGCCTTCGGGAAGAAAACGGATAAGAAAACGGAGCATAGGCCTGTAAAATGGATAAGGTCCGAACGCATGAACGGTGTGATGCAAGTAGCGCAAAGGCACATGCTCAATCACAAATTGGCATGCTTACCCATTTAAACCACGCGTATTTTGTACACCGATACGGACATCAGATACGCCTACAGAATACAATAATGTTGCATTTGTATGATTTGGTGGGCCAACACCTCGATCTACGATGAATAGAGATGCATCCAAGTGTGCCTGCTGTTGCAAAAATCCTAACTACGCACTATGCCTCCTACCAAGTCCACTACCAATACACCCCGTCGTCGTCGCACTCCGAACCCGAGGCGCCAGCCGCGTCGGCAGCCGAAGCGCTCGCCCAGTTCCCCCTCGCAGCCGCCCCGCGTACCCAACCCGAAGCGGCGTGAACCGAACACAACCCCAAGCCCGAAACGAGGTCCACAGAACGGATGAGGTCGCCTAAAACGTGAGGCTGAGGCGCGCATTCACCGTGCGCGGTGTAAGGCGGTTCGGCACGCGCGTCCACTGGTTGTCATTGTTCGGAATCCAATTGAATGACACCGTATTCGTCATGTCGAACACGTTCAGCAGCTCCATGGTCAGATCCAGGTAGACGGGCGCGCGGTCGTCGGATTCGAGCAGCGTAAGGCGCTTCGTAGCGCCCAGGTCCACGCGGCGGTAGGGCGTGATACGCCCCGACATGCGCGGCCCCGGTATCTGCACGACCCGCCCGGTCGCTTCATCGCGGGGGCCGGGCACAGGCGGCGTGTACGGCAGCCCGCTCCCGAAGAGCAAGCGTAGATGCGCTTTCCACGAGTCGTCGCCGGGAATGGTGTCTTGGAGGAACGCCGAGAACGTGTGGCGCTGATCGCTCGGGCGTGGCACTAAGCCCTGGTTGAATCTATTCTGAAACTGCGGTTTGATGCGCTCGCGGGCCACCATGAAGCTGTAGTTGAACCAGCTTTCGAGGCCCGGAACCAGTTCGCCGCGTAGCTGCAGGTCGAGACCGTACACGAAGCCTGTGGCATCGTTCTCGCCCGAGTACTGCACGCGGATATCCTCAATCGAGTAGGAAAT
The DNA here is from genome assembly GCA_964494425.1 of uncultured Rhodothermales bacterium. Taxonomy (GTDB): domain Bacteria; phylum Bacteroidota; class Rhodothermia; order Rhodothermales; family Salinibacteraceae; genus Longimonas. The sequence continues at coordinate 1,946 of CAZBTM010000117.1, forward strand.
GACGTTCGTGAGGTGCTTGTAGTAGCCCTCGGCCCGCAGGTACAAGCGCTGCGTCGGCAAGAAGTACTCGCCGCCCAGTACAAACTGCATCGAGCGCTGCGAGTTGATGTCGCGGTTTAGGGATTCGCTGATGCCTCCTTCGATGCGAATGTACTCGTCCGGAGACTGCTCAAGTATTTTGTCGCGCGACTCTGGAGTACTTCCCTGTGGCTCGACAGAACCTCTCAACTCCCGATAGGTCGGGGCCTGGTGGTAGATGCCCCAGGCTCCACTCAACGACAGATTTTCGCTGGCCTGAAACGTAGCCGACAGCCGCGGCGACACGGTCCATTCATCGTTAAAGGAGTAGTAATCAGTGCGGAGCCCGCCCGTCACCGACAGGCGTCCGCGGGTAGGCAGTACGTCGACCGTGTTTTCGGCGTAGAAGCCGGCCTGCATCAACCGTTCGCGCAATCGCCGTTTCTTTTCTTCGTGCTGCAACCGCCGCCGCGTCTGCATCTGCAGGAGGTTCTGGTCAACGGCCGGCA
>CAZBTM010000117.1:2482-8960 GCA_964494425.1 uncultured Rhodothermales bacterium
TGCGCCGCATCCGACAGGCTGTCGGCTACGATGCGGATGTCTTCGCGCTCGCCACTGTCGCGCTGCACCCGAGTGTTAATGATGGCCCGCTCGTCAATGTCGTCAGTAAAGCGGAGGCCGCGCACATCCCAACCTGCTTCGAGCGCATGGCGATCGAGCGCAAGGTTGTAGCGCCCGCCGCCGGTGATGGTCTCTACGTCGACAGCGTTGTTGGCGAAGTCCGTCTGCGTAGAGGTGCCAATACCAAAGTGCCCGGCCCCTGAGTTGGGATCGCCCGCCGGATCGACCTGAAACAGCTCCGAATCTCCGGTAATCTCGAAGAACTCGGTTTCGCGCGTGCCAAAGTACGCAAGCTGGTGCTCCATGCGTATCCGGTCGCTCAACCGGTTGTTGAGGCGCGTTCCCAGAAACTCGGTGGTGTATCCGTCCTGGCGCGTGCCCTCAAAATCCACCCAGAGCGCCTGCAGGTTCGATGGCACGTCGGGATCCAGGCTCAGAATGCCGAAGTAGGTTTTCTGATTGGTGGGATCGAGCTCGAACTCGTGGTCGGCGTAGATACCGAGCGTTTCGATGGAATGCCCCTCGGCCAGTTGGTAGGTGAACGTGCCCTGTACATCCGTAAAGACGGGGTCGTAGTCGCCCTTCAGATCTTGTGTGCCGAAGAAGCGTCCGGGCTGGGCGCGGCGCACGCCCACGTTCCAGCTGAGGCGATCGTTAAGCGTTGCGCCCCGGGCGTGCACGCTGGCGTCGAGCAGCGAGACATCAGCACTGCCCCGCAGGGATTCGTCGTTGACCTCGTGGTACTGCACATCGAGAGCCGAGGAGAGCTTGCCGCCATAGCGCACGGGAAAGCCGCCGGTGTAGAGCGTCATGCTCTCGGCCATGGCGGGGTTGAGGAGGCCAAGCCCTTCTTGCTCGCCCTGGCGCGGACGAAACGGCATGAACACCTCGAATCCGTTCAGGAAAATCAGATTCTCGTTGTATCCGCCGCCGCGCACGGAGTACTGTTGTGAGAGTTCGGTGTTGGTGGCTACCCCGGGCATTACTTTAAGCGCACGGAATCCGTCTTTGAACGGCGTGGGCATGTCTTGCACCGTTTCGGGGTCGATGCGGTGCACGCCTGCATCGGGCGCAAACTCTCCCTCTTCGACCACGACTTCGTCCATCTCCATCACATCTACGGCGAGGGCCGCGTTAAGCGTGACGGTGGTGTTGCCAGGGACCTGCACCGAATCGATGTGCGCCTCGTATCCCACCGCCGAAAAGCGAATGGCGTGGGTGCCCTCGGGTACGCGCATGTCGTACGTGCCATCGCCCTGCGTGGCGGTGCCAAAGTTGGTGCCGTTAATGACGACGGTGACTCCCGCAAGTGGTGCCTCCGTAGACGCATCAGTGACGGTACCTGTGACGGTGCCCCACGTTTGCGCGTGTGCTGCCGGACTCGCCAGCAGTAGAATCAGCGCGCCCAGGCACGTCCACCGGATGTGTGTTGAGTAATGTAGCATAGCAACCCGCAATAGAATCTGTCTGTACCAACAACAAGAGCGTAACGTTCAGATCAAGTAGCGGCGCGGGCTGGTGACGGTAAAGCACGGCTGCAGAGGAAAGCAGCCGGATCGTATAGGTATGCCTGTAACAAACAAGATGTGTGGGCAAACTGCAACCTAACGCAGTTCATACGAAACAACGCATTTAAGTAGGATGAGCGATGTGCTGGCATCCCCCCCTCCCGGCGCGTTTTCTGTTTGTGACAGTAGCCTAACGATCGACTTACGTATGAGTTCATCAAAAGCAGTCGCCTCCAATGGTACCGCCGAGCGCGCGACCAACGTGCTGGGCACGCCCTTGCAGCCGTGCAGCCACGACCCCGAGACCGGGTTTTATCGCACCGGCTTTTGCACGACCGGTCCGGAAGATCGAGGCCGCCATGTAGTCTGTGCGCAGATGACCGCCGCGTTTCTGTCATTTACGAAAGCACAGGGCAACGACCTAAGCACGCCGCGCCCTGCGTATGACTTCCCCGGACTCACTCCGGGCGACCGGTGGTGCCTGTGTGCTGCACGGTGGGAAGAAGCCCGCCAGGCCGGGTGCGCGCCTCCGGTTGTGCTGGAGGCCACGCATCCCGCTGTACTTGAGGTGGTGGACTTGGACGTCTTGAAGACACACGCGGTTACGGAGGATACGTAGGCACAGTGCATTTAATACGCCTTGGCAAAGAGCACGCGTCCCTCAGAAGGCTCACCAGTCAGCATGTCCTCGCCGGGCTCGTCGTTGCGATCGAACGGAATGCAGCGGATGGTGGCGCCTGTTTCGTCTTGGATGCGGGCCTCGGTTTCTTCGGTGCCGTCCCAGTGCGCCTTCACGAAGCCGCCCTCGTTTTCGATGACGTCCTTGAATTCGTCGTAGGAGTCGACGGTGGTGGTATGGGCCTCGCGCCGCTCCAGCGCCTGCTGAAAGAGCCCGTCCTGAATGTCGGTTAGGGTATCTTGGATGCGTGCAACGAGTCCATCTTGCGGAACGATGTTCTTCTCGCGGGTGTCGCGCCGCGCCAGCTCCACGTTGTCGTTTTCGATGTCGCGTGGGCCAATGCCAATGCGCAAAGGTACGCCCTGCAGCTCGTACTCGTTGAACTTCCAGCCCGGCTTCTGATTGTCGTCAGCGTCGAGCTTCACGCGAATGTCGGCGTCGTCCAGCTCTTGTTGGATGCGCTGGGCCTCTTCCAAGACCTGCGTGCGCTGCTCATCGTTGAAGTAGATCGGCACGATGACGACCTGGTCGCGGGCGAGCTTGGGCGGAAGCACGAGCCCCTGGTCGTCGGAGTGCGTCATGATGAGCGCACCAATCAGTCGCGTCGACACGCCCCACGAGGTGGCCCAGACGTACTGCTCCTCGTTGTTTTCGTCGGTGTAGGTGCAGTCGAATGCCTTGGCGAAGTTCTGCCCCAGGAAGTGGCTGGTGCCCGCTTGTAGCGCCTTGCCGTCTTGCATCAGCGCTTCAATGCAAAGCGTATCGACCGCTCCGGCGAAGCGCTCGCTGGCGGTTTTGCGTCCGCGTACCACCGGAATCGCCATGTAGTCTTCGGCGAAGGTGGCGTACACATCGAGCATCCGTTCGGCCTCCTCGACGGCTTCTTCTTTGGAGGCATGGGCGGTGTGCCCTTCTTGCCAAAGGAACTCCATAGTGCGCAGGAACAGCCGCGTGCGCATCTCCCAGCGCACCACATTGGCCCACTGGTTGTAAAGCAGCGGCAGGTCGCGATACGACTGGATCCAGTCGGCGTAGGTGTTCCAGATGATGGTTTCGGAGGTGGGCCGCACAATGAGGTTCTCCTCCAGCTTCGACTCGGGGTCGGGGATCAATTCATCCTCTTCGTTCAGCGTGAGGCGCGAGTGCGTGACCACTGCGCACTCTTTCGCAAATCCCTCAACGTGCTCGGCCTCGCGCGCCAGAAAGCGCTCTGGGATGAACAGCGGAAAGTAGAAGTTCTCGTGGCCCGTTGCTTTGAAGAGGCCATCGAGGGTCTCTTTCATGCGCTCCCACAGCGCATATCCGTTGGGGCGGATCACCATGCATCCACGCACGGGCGAATAGTCGGCCAGCTTGGCCTTGCGAACAACATCAATGTACCACTGGGAATAGTCGGACTCGCGAGAGGTTACGGCGTCGGCCATGGAAGGAAGGAAGAAAGCAAAAAGCACAGAGGGATGACGAACAGCAATCGACCGCCACGCAATGCTCAACCGCCGTGCTGCATTCGTATACTGCGGGAGGCGGAGATCACATTTGAAGCCTTATGTTACGTTAAGACTCTGGCGGGCGGCTACGCAACAAAAGAATAGAGCATTGGTCTAACATACCGTGAACGACCGACAGAAGCAGGCGCTGGCTCGTTATTTCGCGCAATGTTTAGCCAGCGTCCGTCGCTCGGATCGTCACCACCTGCTGCATAATACTGGGGGATCTGCTATGATAACGCAACGCCGCACACGACCCGTTCAAACCTCGCTGCTAACCGGTGCGCTGTTGGTAGTAGCCCTTGTGCTTACGGGCTGTTACACGCAGTTGGAAACAACCGATCGCGAGCGCACCACTGACCGGGAGCGTACGACCACGCAGCCGCGTGAATCGTACCGTACGCCCAACTACGCGCCGGATGTAGACCGTCGTCTCACCACGCGCGAACTGCTCGACTGGGCCGACCGGTTGGAACGCGACCGCGAGGAGGGGCTCATCTCCGATGACGCGTACTGGGATCAGGTGGCATCCATACGGGCCGAAGACCCGTTCTTCTACGAGGCGTATTACGGTGGCGCACTGAGTAGTTCTCGGTTTGCTTCGTCGTATGGGCATCACAATTACTACGGCCCGCCCTCGTGGGCTGTGAGCAGCTATCGCTACAATAGCCGCTTCTACGACCCCTACCGTGACCCATTCTATTACGACGCCTTCTACGGACCAGGGACCTCGTTCTACTTCTCTATCGGATTCGGGCGGTTTTACCACCGCCCATACTACCGGCGGTCGTTCCACCGCTCGCACTTCTATCCAGGCGGGGCCACGTACTACGGCGGCATTCACAACCACTACTACGGGCACGGGTCGTCGTACTACACGGGATACGCCCCGCTTCGCACAACGCGACGGACGTACACGCCCCGCACCGATGTGGGACGCGGTGTCTCGCGCAGTGCCCGCACGACCACACGATCGGCCACACCGCGCACTGTACGCTCGGAGGCCAACACGTCGACGCGCACCAGCCGCACGGCCACACCACGGTCGCGCGATGCCACGACCACTCGGTCGAGCGGACGCGCAGAAACCAGCCGAGGCGCAGGGCGCACCAGCCGGGACACCGGACGCACCTCACGTGATCGCGGGCGTACTTCGCGAGACAGCAACGGGCGTTCCTCGCGCGACCGAAAACCCGCACGCACAGAGCGTTCCTCGGAGCGCAACACGGAACGAAGCACCGGACGCAGCACAGAACGCCGCACCGAGCGCCCGTCTTCTGGAAACGACCGCACTGAGCGTGGCAGCCGGTCATCACGCGAAGACACCACAGAACGCAGCCAGGACCGTGCTGAGGACGGGGCCCGTCGTTCGGTGCGTCGGGTGGAACGCACTACTCCGCGTCCCGTCCTAACGCCGCGCTGGAGGACATCTCCATCAAGCGAATCCCGCCGTCGCACTGTAACGCGTGATCGGGATCGCGAGAAAGCCGTGGAACGTGCCCGCGAACGGTCTCGCGCACGGATCATTGTGCCGTCTGACCGGCTGCGCCAGCCTCCAGAACGCCGCACCGAGGAGGCTCGGGAGCGCACACGCATACGCTTTCCGCGCAACACGCGCACTCGTGCGCCCGAGCGTGCCCGCAATCGTGCTCCGCGCGACAGACGCACTCGTTCCACCCGTGACCGCAGTCGAAATGAGCGCGCACGCGGCAGCCGCAGCTCCTCACGCACGGAGCGGTCGTCAGGACGCTCGCGTAGCGATCGTTCGTCCGGGCGTTCATCCTCGCGCAGTTCGAACCGCGATAGCGGCGACAGCTGAACATAGCTTATCTTTCTCCTGAACCAATGCGACCGGATTGACCCGGTAGCGCCATACCGCCTCCCTAAAGCGGCCTGCACTTAGCAGGCCGCTTTTGTGTTTGAGAAGGGGTGATGAGCCTCCGATCTAATATCCATGTCTAACCGAAGCTACGAGGTATGGCCGCCCTCCTCATATCCTGTTGTTCTGAGGAGCCTATTAAAGGTGAAAATAAGTTATCTATAGATGCGTGTCTTTGCCGTGATAAGACGAATAATCGCCTCAATAAAAAAAGCCCAGTCCCCCACCAGAGACTGGGCTTACAAGCAGAAGTGGGGCTTAGTGTGATATGCACCTCTGTGACACATCCTGTCGGCAATCATAACGCGCCTACAGCACATTAGCGCTTTCTTTGCAATCGATGCACTACCACTCAGACTTCTGACTGCTTTCTCGCTGCAAGACTGCTTCTCATGCTGCTGGGCCTTCGTAGGTGGCACTGCCAAAGGCAAGCATTGGAAGGAAGATAACCCCCACGAACGTAATACCTAATCCGTACAGCCAGTCTTTGCCAAAGCTCTTTGCCAGATCGATGTTGACAACAATGGCAACCACGAAGTTCACCACTGGAATCAAGAGTAGAACAAACCACCAAGCGGGCCGCCCCACGACTTTCATAAGTACATACAGGTTGTATAGGGGAACGAGTACCACCCATCCAGGCTTGTCGGCTTTCTGGTATATCTTCCACCCGACAGCGATGAAAAATCCTATGACGAGGACATATAAAGCGAGACCAACAACTCCAATTGCGTCTTCCATGAACAGGTATTTTGAATCAAGTCATAAAAAAATGGATGCACTACACAAGGCTTACACGCAAAATGCGTGCACCTGAAGTGCATATATGTGAAGGCCACTCACAAGACCTCTGTTAAGATATGCG
>CAZBTM010000118.1:0-6563 GCA_964494425.1 uncultured Rhodothermales bacterium
GACCGGCTACATGCGAGTGGATGCAGCATGGAACGGCTTTGTGCTGCATGGCGGCGTTTCTGGCATCCGCCCACACATCAATTCACTATCCTCCATCCCTCCAACGTCCCCTCACTCCGGCGGCTCAAACCGCACGCGGGCCGAGATGCGATACGAATAGCCCAGGTCCTGCGCGGTGAGCCCGGCAAAGTCGCCAAAACTGACGTCCAGCGCCACCTGATTCAGCGTAAGTCCGGCGCCAATGGAGGGCGTGATGTCGAGGCCGATATCGTCGCCCGTTTGCACGCGGCTGATGCCCGCGCGCAGCTCTGCTACACCTGCATACGAGAACGCCCCGCCCACCCGCGGATGAAACGACACATCGCCAATGTTGGGCGCAAACGCCTGCTGGCCGTCGAACGCGATGTCCGTATCCAGCCCGAGCGTGACCGAGTGCCGACCCACGGGCCAGACGGCGCCCGAGCCGAGCCGCACCACCGGGAGCACCAGCGCAGTGCCGCCGGTGGGCAGGTCCTGGCCGAACACCTCGCCAAAGGTAAACGGATCGCCCGTATCCGGATTCACGTCGTCGATCGCAAAGGCGGACTCGTTGATGCTCCAGCTCTGCAGCATCGTCGACAGGTCTTGCACCGTCACGCCCAGGCGATAGCGCTCCGAGCGCCACTGCGCGCCCACATCCATGCTGTAGCCCCACGCATCCGCAAAGTCGCCAATGGTGCGGCGGATGCCCTTAAAGTTGACGCCCACCGACCAGTCGTCGCTGAGCGTGCGGCTATAGCTGGCGAACAGCGCCCAGTCCGCTGCCGAAAACGTGGTGATGAGGCTCTCGTAGTTGGGGCGCGGCTGGTTGCGCACCGGATCCCACGCATTCAGCGTGTTCACAATGTCGTTCACACCGCTTCGAAAGACAGATAGGCCCAGCGCCGAGCGGTCGCTAATGGGCAGTGCGCCAGCGGCATAGTCGAACGACACCGCCCCGGCAAAGCGCTCCACATGCATGTACGACAGTTCGGGATGCGTAAGGTGGCTCAGTCCGGCTGGATTCCAGTAGCCGGCGCTTACCTCCTCGGCGTGCGCCACGTACGCGCCGCCCATACCCAGCGCACGGGCATCCACGCCGCCCGCCAGGAAATCAGCGCCGTACTTGGCGATGCGCTGTGCATCCGCCGTTGAAACCAGACTGCCGCTTAGGCACAGGCAACAGAGAAGAGCAAGAAAATGCTTCACAGTGCTCAGTTCGGAAAACGATAGAGTATACACACATTCGTGAAATGCGCGGTTCACTGTTTTGTTACAGTAAGAGATTGCCCTGCACACGTTACACAGCTCCGTGTCACGAATGGACGCTCCCCGGCATCAATCCATTGCGTTTGGCGGATGCAATCGCGTGGTTATGAACAATGTGTTTTGTCATCCCCGCCTCTCACCGTTTTGGCATCATGGTCTACTGGATACGACACGCTACAGCCTCCCTGCTGCTCATGCTCGGACTCGCCGGGGGGGCCCTGCATCCGCACAGCGTCAACGCGCAAGCCCTGACCACTGCCGACCTGCGTGATGCCGAGGCTGACGATGGGCTCTTCACGGTGTACGAACTCGACGACCGCATCCTGTTCGAGATTCCCGATACCCTGCTGGGGCGCGACATGGCTGTGATGAGCCGCTACGCCCAGGCCCAAGACGGACTCGCCAACGGGGGCGGACGCCTCAACCAGAACATGGTGGTGCAGTGGGAGGCGCGGGGCGATCGCGTCTACCTGCGCACGCAATCGCACAGCACCACCGCTGATGAGGGCGACAACGTGCATCAGGCCGTGCAGAACTCGAACTTTGCGCCCGTCATTGCCAGCTTCCCGGTTGAACTGACGCGCAACGGGGCCTCGGTCATCGACGTGACGGATCTGTACATGGGCGACCATCCATCGTTTTCGTTGCCGGAGTGGCAGCGCTCCGAAATGGAAGTGCGCAGCTATGCCCGCGACCGCAGCTGGCTCGAATGGACGCGCAGCTTCCCCGAGAACATCGAGATTCGTGCGGTGCGCTCGTACGACGCGGCGAATCCCCCGTCGAACGAACGCGGCGGCACCGTTTCCTTCGCCATCAACCACTCAATGATTCTGCTGCCCGACGAGCCGATGATGCCGCGCCTGGCGGATGAGCGCGTCACCTACATCACCGTCACCCAGACCGACTACTCGCGCGACTTCCAGGGCGTGCGTCCCGTGCAATACCTGCGGCGCTTCCGGCTGGAGCCCAGCGATATGGAGGCGTTTGAGCGAGGCGAGCTGGTGGAGCCCACAGAGCCCATCGTGTGGTACATCGATCCGGCCACACCCGAACGGTGGATTCCGTACTACAAAGCGGGCATCATGGAGTGGGACGATGCCTTCAAAAAAGCCGGATTCAAGAACGCACTCGATGTACGAGTGGCCCCCACCGAAGACGAAGATCCCACGTTCAGCCTGCTGGATGCGCGCTACAACGTCATTCGCCATGTGGCCACGCCCGTGCGCTCGGCCAACGCCGGGGGCGATGTAGTCGACCCGCGCTCTGGCGAGGTCATCCGCGCCCACATGAACATATACGAGGGCCTCGACGAGCGGCTGCGCTGGTGGCTCATCTCGCAGGTGGCCACCGCGAACCCGGAGTTCCAGACCGACGAACTGGCCGAAGAAGACCTGGGCGAGGCGCTGCGCTATGTCGTCTCGCACGAGATGGCCCACGCGCTGGGCCTGCCGCACAACCAGCGCGCCAACTTCGTGTATCCGGTCGACTCGCTTCGCAGTCCCACTTTTGTGGAGGAACGCGGGCACTCGGCCTCGTCGGTCGGACGCACGCGCTACAACTACGTGGCCCAACCGGGCGATGGCGTCTCGCCCGAGCGGCGCGCTGGCGTGTGGGACGAGTTTGCCATCATGTGGGGCTACCGCCCGATTCCCGAGGCCACCACGCCCGAAGACGAGTTCGACACCCTGAACGAATGGATCGTGGAGCGGGCCGACGACCCGTGGTTCCGGTCGGCCACCGCCCAGTTTGGCATGGATGACGAGTGGGACCCGTACCGGATGACCGAGGGCATCTCCGATGATCCCATCGAAGCCGCCGAGTACGGCATGCGCAACCTGCGCACCGCCACCACAAATCTGATGGACTGGGTGCTCGATGAGGGCGACGACTACTACGAACTGGAGACGCACTACCTGCAGAACCTAACGCAGTGGAATCGCTACGCGCAGCACGCGGCCTCGGCCATAGGCGGGTCGTGGACGCACCATAAGCGCTACGGCGAAGAGGGCTGGGTCTACACGCCCATTGAGGCCGCGTACCAGCAGAAGGCGATGAACTTTATCGACGAGCATGTTTTGCAGACGCCTGCGTGGGCGCTCGATATGGATCTGCTGCGTCGCATCGAGCACGCGGGCGCGGTGGAGCGCATCCGCGCCTACCAGGAGTTGGCCGTGCAACGCCTGCTCAACCATGCTCGTCTGGCTCGGATGATTGAGCACGAGGCATTCCTTGGAGAGGACACCTACCGCCCCGCCGACATGCTCGACGACGCGCGGGCGATGGTCTGGCGCGAGGTGCAGCAGGGCGCAGCCATCGACACGTACCGGCGCAACATGCAGCGCGCCTACCTGCAGCAGGCCCACCACCTGCTGCACGACGCCGAGGCCGACCACTGGGAGCCGCCGGCCTCCGGCAACTTGCGCGTGGGCAGCAACGACACGCCGCCACTGAACGCCGACCTACACATCCGCCAGTCCGATATTCGTCCGCTTGTGCGCGACCAGTTGCGCCTGCTGCGTGAGGAGATCACCACAGCGCTGGATGCAGGTGTGTCTGACCGCATGACGCGCGTCCATCTTCGCGATGCGCTTGAACGCATCGACGCCGCGCTGTAGTTCATCCATCGCACATCGGTTACGATCTGATGCGCTGTGCATTCGCATTTGAAGGGTGCATCTTGTTTGTTACCGATGCTCCATTTTTCTCACAAGCCCCACCCCACATGACCAGTGAACGTCACGCCGCATGTATCGCCGGTGTCTCTATTGGACTCTTACTCATTTTTGTGGATGCGATGGTGCTTCGCTTCGTAGGGGCGTTTGCGGCAGGCGTATTGCTCATTCGCCTTTGGGAGCCCGCCTCAGGGCGCGCTATTCCGCGCATCGAGGGGGCGCGCATGGGCCTCATCACAGGGCTTATGGTAGGCGTCACGCGGCAGTTTGTGCTGCTCGTGCTCATCATCATCGGGGTGTTTTTCGATCCTACTCCCTCGTTTATGCAGCCCCCCAGCGATGCGCTTATCTACGAGTTTCAGCAGGCATGGGGCTATAACTACTACACGGTGCAAATTCTCTTCGATGTGTTCGGGGGCTGCGTAGCCGCGGGACTGGGCGCAGTGCTGGGCATCCGGCTCTATGAAAGCGATGATTGATCCTGACACAGAAGCGGCGCCCGTATGGAAATTCGCCCAAATTGGGGCGGATGCGTGGGCACGGCTGTCTTATGCCACTTCGTCTCTTTAGAATAGATCTAAACAACTGATCTTTTCGATAGTCCAACCCCTGCCAATGATCAATAAGACATGGACGGTGTGGAGCGTATTGGGGGCCGTGCTGCTCAGCAGCATGGCGCTCATGGGCTGCGGCACCGGCAACGACGCCGACACTACCGATGCAGAGAGCGACGACCTGGTCATCTATACCGGACGCAGCCAGGCGCTTGTAGAGCCGCTCGTAGAGATGTACCGCGAGCAAACCGATCGCGAAGTGCGCGTACGCTACGGCTCCGACGCCCAGCTACTGGCCGCGCTGGCCGAAGAGGGCGACCAGAGCCCTGCCGATGTGTTCTGGGCCAACACCACCGGCGCGCTCGGCAATGCTGCTCAGGAAGGACGCCTGACCGACCTGCCTGCCGATCTGCTCGACATGGCCGACTACTTTGTGCCGAGCAATGCGCAGTGGACGCCCCTTACGGCCCGGTTTCGTGTCTTGGCCTACAACACCGACCGTGTGGACCCTGACGACCTGCCGAGTTCGGTACTCGACCTGCCCGCGCAGTCCAACCTTGCAGGCCGCTTTGGGTGGACGCCCGCCTACTCCAGTTTTCAGGACTTTGTAACCGCGCTTCGTGTGGTGCACGGTGCCGACACGACCGAAACGTGGCTGGCGGATGTGGAGGCCAACCTTGACCCGAACAACTACACCTCGAACACGCCGCTCGTTGAGGCGCTGGCTGCCGAGGAGATCGATGTGGGCCTCACCAACCACTACTACGTGCTGCGCAAGCGCTACGGCGATGCGAAAGTCGACGACGAATCGACCATCGATCCAGAGGCCCCCATCGCGATCCATCGCTTTGCCGATGGTGATGTAGGCAACCTGGCGCTTGTGACCGGCGCCGGTGTGCTGCAAACCAGTACTGCCACCGAAGCCGGGCACGACTTCCTCCGCTTCCTGCTAAATACCGATGCGCAAACCTTTGCCGCAGAAACGGTGAATGAGTACCCGGTTGTGAACGGCATTGATGTGCCCTCGTACATGCTGCCTGTTGACGAAGCCCTGCAAACCAGTCCCGAATTCGATCTGGAGCAGCTCCGCAACATCGACGGCACGCTCGACCTGCTTCGCAATCAGGGGCTGCTGTAAAGGAGCTCTTTCTGTTGGTGAACTAAACACACTGTGCTCCCCACTCGCTGGATGACGTTCTGGCGCGATCACTTGCGCGACCGGTGGTACCTTCTGGTGCCGGTCGCGCTTGTGGTCGTTGGGGTGCTCATCCCGCTGGCCTACCTCTTAGTCCGTGCCGCCCAGGCCGACCCTGACGTACTGTATCGCCTCGTTGTGCGGATGCGGACGCTGGAACTGCTCTGGAATACGGTTGCGCTTACCGGAGGCGTACTCGTGGGCACCACACTACTGGCGTTTCCCCTGGCGTGGCTTACGGCGCGCACCACCCTGCCGGGCACGCGCATCATGACGTGGCTGGGCGTGCTGCCCCTGGCCATTCCTGGATACGTGATGGCCTACGCACTCCTTGGGGCTACGGGCAGTCAGGGCGTGCTTAACCAGGTTGTAGGGCTGCCCATCGATCGGCTGCACGGCTACTGGGGGGCCTGGGCGGCGCTTAGTCTGGGCACGTTTCCGTATCTCTTCCTGAACCTGCGTACCGCGCTCCTGGGGCTCGACCCGGCGATCGAGGAGTCGGCCCAGGCGCTGGGCTATCCGCGCCACCAGGTGTTCTGGCGCGTGGTGCTGCCGCAGCTGCGCCCCGCGCTCCTGGCGGGCGGACTGCTCGTGGGGCTGCACGTGTTGGGCGATTTCGGCGTTGTGTCGCTGATGCGCTTTGAGACGTTCAGCTACGCGCTGTATCTGCAGTACACCGCCTCGTACGACCGCATCTACGCCGCCTGCCTGGCGCTGATGCTGCTGGCGCTTACCATCGCGGTGCTCGTGCTGGAAGCCCGCCTGCTCAAGGGCCTGCTCTACCACCGCACCGGTACAGGCACGGGGCGTCCGGCTACGCCTGTTTCCCTCGGGGCATGGACCGGGCCCGCCTAC
>CAZBTM010000118.1:6573-7988 GCA_964494425.1 uncultured Rhodothermales bacterium
ATTCCGGCAGGCACCGTCGTGTACTGGATGGCCTCGGCAGCACAAACCGGCGTGCCGTGGGGCGGACTTGGCACGGCGCTCTGGGATTCGTTCTCGGCCTCGGCGCCTGCTGCGTTCCTGGCGGCCGGTCTGGCGCTGCCGGTGGCCTACCTGAGCGTGCGCATGCCCTCGCAGCTTACGGCAGGGCTGGAGCGCATCGCGTATCTGGGCTACGCCACGCCGCCGCTCGCTTTTGCGCTGGCGCTCATCGTGTTTACGCTGCAGGTGCTGCCCTTCGCGTACCAGACCCTCGGATTGCTCGTGGTGGCCTATGCGCTGCACTTTATGGCCGAGGCCGTTGGGCCCATCCGTAGTGCGCTCTACCAGGCCCCGCCGAATATCGAAGAGGCCGCCCGCTCGCTCGGACGCACGCCGCTGCACGCCTTCGTGAGCGTGACACTTCCACTCTTGCGTCCCGGGCTCATTGTAAGCGTGGCGTTTGTCTTCCTTTCGGCAATGAAGGAACTGCCGCTCACCTTTCTGCTCTCCCCGCTGGGGTTCGACCCGCTTGCACTGAACGTGTGGAGCTACGCCAACGAGGCCATGTTCGCGAATGCAGCGCCGTACGCGCTGGCCATCATGGGCTTTTCGGCCCTGTTTGTGGGCCTGTTGCTCGTTCGCGAAAAAACAACGAGCCGTCAAACGCATGCCGCCCCGATGTCGTAACAAGCCACTCACTGCCCGTTCTCCTTTTGCATAGCCGCATGGCCTCTGCGGGCCGTGCGTTGGGTATGACTGACCCGATTCTTTCTGTTGATGCCATCACGAAGTCGTACACCGCCGAGGGGCCGCTCGCGGTCGACCAGGTCTCGTTTCAGGTGGCCGATGGGGAAATCCTCGCCGTGCTCGGGCCCAGCGGATGCGGCAAAACCACAATGCTGCGCTGCATTGCCGGATTCGAGCGTCTCTCTGCCGGATCCGTTGTAATGCGCGATCGCATCCTGGCTAACCACGACACTCACGTACCTGCCGAGCGCCGCGGCATCGGACTCGTCTTTCAAGACTACGCGCTCTTTCCGCATCTGAGCGTGATCAAAAACGTGATGTTCGGCCTCCGCTACCACACCGACGTGCCCGACAAAGAAGGCCGCGCCCGCAAAGCGCTCCAGATGGTGGGCCTGCAAGGCTATGCCGATCGCACGCCGCATCACCTGTCGGGCGGACAGCAGCAGCGCGTGGCGCTGGCCCGTGCCCTGGCCCCCAAGCCCGAGCTGCTGCTGCTCGACGAGCCCTTCTCGAATCTGGATGCGCTGCTGCGCCAAACCACGCGCCAGGAGGTGCGCACGCTGCTCAAAGACAACGGCCTAAGCGCCGTGCTCGTCACGCACGATCAAGAAGAAGCGCTCTCCTTTGCCGACCGCGTGGCCGTCATGCGG
>CAZBTM010000118.1:8035-8862 GCA_964494425.1 uncultured Rhodothermales bacterium
TTCTGGGACGCACCAACCTGCTTATGTCCGATGCCGACGGCACCGAAGCCGACACGCCCATCGGACGCTTGCCGCTGAACCGTCCGGCCTCGGGGCGTGTGCTCGTATCGCTGCGCCCGGAGCACCTCACGCTGGCCGCGCCGCAGAACGTGCCCGACCCCGACGGCTGCACGCCGGGCACCGTCATCGACCGCGCGTTCAAGGGGCACGACATCACCTACCGCGTGGCCTGCGACGGCAGCGAATACCTCGTGCACACCTCCAACCGCTTCTCCTTCCAGCCCGGCGACGACGTGTACATCCGCCCGCTGGAGCCGGGGGTGGTGCTCGAAAGCAGCCCCGCTGAGCTCAACACGTCGGTCTAACCGGCACTTGCGCTGCGCCGGTCCGTTACAGGCGGATGCGTTTTGCTTTGCTTGCCCCCTATCGTTATGTCAACGCGTTTGCTGGTTGCCACCTTGTTTGCTGCCCTTCTTGGAGGCGGAGGCCTGAGCCTCCCCCTGCATGCGCAGTCGGGCCCCGACACGTCTTCGTCTGCCACCGTGTGGGCCGGAAGCTGGGAGGGCACGTTGCGTGTGTCCGGCACCGAGCTGCGCGTGGTGCTGCACCTCGACCGCACCGGCAGCGGCTTCACCGGCACCATGGACAGCCCCGATCAGGGCGCCTCGGGTATTCCACTGGATGACATCACCGCCACGGGCGATAGCCTCACGCTCGCCGTGCCGTCCATTGCCGGACGCTACGCCGGCGTGCGAACGGCCCCCGATACGGTACAGGGCACCTGGATGCAGGGCGGAATCGAACCTGACCTTACGCTGGCGCGCACC
>CAZBTM010000119.1:0-891 GCA_964494425.1 uncultured Rhodothermales bacterium
CTCGGCGGCGGCCTCCTCGATCTGCGACGCGATCCACTCGGCTTCCTGGTGATCGGTGATCATGGTCGCGGCCGTCACGCGGTCGTCGGTCAGGCCGTACCGCTGCATGTACGCGTCCCACGACCCACCGCCGGGGGGCCGCCCGCCCGATAGCAAGCGGACGAGCTTTCGCATCATCGTTCGTCGCTGCGCTTCGCCTTTCACGGCCCGGTTGCAGTCGAGAAAAAGCGTGTACGAATCGCTTCCGGATGCCGAAAGGGGCGCGGCTTCCAGGGCGTCGCAGGGAATGACGATCTCGGATGCACGGCCGATGATGCCCGACCGCACGCGGATGGCGTCGCTGTCGACCGTAATGCGGCTTCGGTACGTCCAGTAGTGCAGCGCGCCCCAGACACAGAGAACACCCGTGAGTCCGAGGACCATCGCCCAAAACAGGGCGCCAGCAGCTAATGCCACCGCCGTCAGGGCTGCGACGCCCCCGCCCAGTATGGTGATGAACGTCGCCACACCGGGGCGCCGTGCCCGCCCGAAGGTCACGTCCAGCCGTCCGTGACGCGGCCGCTCGACGGTAATGCCGCGGCTCAACGGCGTATCCGCGGTGCGCTGCAGCACGTGCCGGCGATACGCCGCCACCGGCGCCGACCCGTCGTCCACCACGGGGAAGACGGGAATCTCCAGCATGGCGCGATAGTCAACGCCGGGCACCGCGGCCGAGACCTCCAGGGACCACATGCAGCGGGTGGCGGTCTTCTCTGGTGTGGACGCTGGCAGGCCGTCGGGGATCTCGAACACCACGAAGTCCGGCTCCAGGACCAGCTGCTGACACCCCGTCTTGCGCAGCAGGACCGCACTGCGCAGCGAACGCGGCCCCAATTGCCGCGTCAGGGCCAT
>CAZBTM010000119.1:901-3834 GCA_964494425.1 uncultured Rhodothermales bacterium
CCCGCCGATGGCGACAAAGGCGCCATTTGTTCCTCGTCGCGCCATAGGAGCGTGCGCTTCACGTCCCGGTCGCCGTCGCTGTTGCGAACGATCCGGCGGCGATAGCACGACAACGTGACGTGGAATCCGTCGTCGGGGGCGTCTTGCGCCCGGACACCGGTGTGGAGCACGCCGCAGAGCGGACCGCCCAGCACGCCGGGCCGGGTATCCATCGAAAACGTCGTCTTGCCAAACCGCCGCCGGCGCCATATCCGGTATCCCACCAGAGCTAACACCAACGCCCCGGCAGCCGCACATATGGCAGCCAGCGGCCACTTTGTGGGCTCAGCGATACCAATCCACACCGCGATGCCCACGAACAGAAGACCTCCGAACAGCCCCATCGTGTAGTTTCCCTCCTCATGGCTGCCCCGGGTCGTGGTGAGGGAGGCATCGCGCCAGGCCTCGCGCACCTCCCACGGGCGCTCGTCGGGGCCGAGGCGCGGGGTCGCATCGGGCTCGTCAGAGGTCGGTTCGGATGCGTCTGCAGGATCGGACCGAGGCTGCTCCTTCGTATCCTCTACGTCCTCTACAGGCGAGGCCGCGGCAGCCTCCTTTTCTCTAAACGAAGGTGCTGGGCCCGTTGCTTGGTCGGCTGGGGCTGATGGGGATTCCGACGCTTTGCTGGAACGGGGCCATGCGCTGCGCCAGAGGTACACCGCGAGGCCAAGGCCCAGACTGCCCGTAACCAGCGCAATGCTGCCGAGAACCCGTAGGTCGCTCTGGGTCACATTGGGACTTTTGATAAGGATGGTGGCGCAGAGGCCCGCGACGAAAAACAGAAAGAGCGTCCCAAGAAGACCTCCAACGAGCTTGATCCATTTCATGAAACCGACCGGCTGGTGCTTCGGTGGATCGTGCAGCACCGCATGGCTACGTTGGAGACACATTCGCTGAAACCGCTTCCAACCTTTGCATCCGTCTATGTCTTTTTCGAACACCGCTGTAGTGGGCGCAGGCACCATGGGTAATGGCATTGCCCACGTCCTTGCACTGAATGGGTACACCGTAACGCTGATCGATGTCAACGAGGAGGCGCTCGAACAGGGCACCGACACCATCGCATCCAACCTGCAGCGCCAGGTCAACAAGGAACGCATCACCGCTGCTGAGCGCGAGGCTACGCTCAACCGTATCCGCACGCACACTGATCTCGCCCAGGCGGTGTCGGATGTGGAGCTCGTCATTGAGGCCGTAAGCGAAACGACCGACGTGAAAGGGCCCATCTTTGAGACGCTGGATGCGGCGGCACCCGACGATGCGATTCTTGCCTCCAACACCTCTTCGATCTCGATTACATGGCTGGCGGCGCAGACAAACCGTCCCGACCAGGTTATCGGGATGCACTTCTTTAATCCGGTGCCCATCATAAAACTGGTGGAGGTCGTGCGCGGCCTCGACACCAGCGACGCGACATTCGACGCTGTGGAGCGCCTGGCACTCGACTTAGACAAAACGCCCGTTGAGGTGAACGATGCGCCGGGCTTTGTCTCAAACCGTGTGCTCATGCCCATGATTAACGAGGCGGTGTTCTGCCTCATGGAGGGTGTGGCCAGCGAAGAGGACATCGACACGGTCATGACACTCGGCATGAATCACCCCATGGGCCCGCTCACGCTGGCCGACTTCATTGGGCTTGATGTGTGCCTGGGCATCATGGAGGTGCTGCACCGCGAGCTCGGCGACGACAAGTACCGTCCGTGTCCGCTCCTTCGTAAGATGGTGACGGCTGGCCACCTCGGACGTAAGTCGGGGCAGGGCTTCTATTCGTACGACGGGTAGCGCTCTAACGCCTTATAGGACCCAAGTTACCACCCATAGGCTGTCATTTTGAGCGCAGCGGAGCGGAGTCGAAAAATCTCCTCATCTCGGCTGTTTTGCTCTCATAGGGAGAGATTCTTCGTCGCCTCGCTCCTCAGCATGACAGAATGTGGGGGGAATGCTGCTATACCCCGCAACTTAAGTTAGATATGTTGCGTACAGCGCTTTCCTCACACCGCCTCATCGACACTGCGCTCGGTGGGGCGGTTTGTATGTAAGGGAGGCCCCGCGCCCTGCTCATCCCTCTTCATGCTTTTCGTACGCTGCAATGATGTCGCGCACCAGGCGGTGGCGCACCACGTCCTTGGGCGTCAGGTATATAAAGTCGATGCCGGTAATGCCTTCCAGGATGTGCTGCACCTGCACCAGTCCACTACGGCGGCGGTTCTTCAGGTCGGTCTGGGTCACATCGCCCGTGACGATGGTTCGGCTGTTGGGCCCGAGGCGCGTCAAGAACATTTTCATCTGGCCGGTGGTCGCGTTCTGCGCCTCGTCCAGGATGACGAAGGCCGACTTCATCGTGCGCCCGCGCATGTACGCCAGAGGCACGATCTCCACACGGTTCGTCTCAATGTACTCAGCGAGCTTCTCATGTGGAAGCATGTCGCCGAGCGCGTCATAAAGCGGCTGCAAGTACGGGTCGATCTTCTCGTAGAAGTCGCCCGGCAGAAAGCCCAACTGCTCGCCCGCCTCTACGGCCGGACGCGCCAGCACAATCTTCTTGACGCGGTGCTCTTTCAGCGCCGCCACGGCCATCGCCACGGCCATGTAGGTTTTGCCCGTGCCCGCCGGGCCAATCGCAAAAACGACGTCGTTGGTGCGCGCCGACTCGACCAGCTTGGCCTGATTGGGCGTACGCGGACGAATGGCCTCGCCGTCGGGCGTGTGCAGCACCACCAGCCGCTGCGCTGGGTTTTCCGAGTCAGGCGCGACAGCGGGGCGGGCGGCGCGAAGTGCGTCTGGGTCGAGGTCGGGTCCATCACAACCCCACGAGGACGTAGAGAACCAGGACGATGCCGACGACGAGCGAGGCGAGGAGCACGAGCGCGAGGGTCACGCGGCTGCCCTCCAGC
>CAZBTM010000119.1:3844-5580 GCA_964494425.1 uncultured Rhodothermales bacterium
TCGGCATCGGGCGTGTTCGCTGTTGGGGCCGGATCGCTGTTCGACTGCTCCAGCGCCAGCACCGTCTTCACGTCCTCTTCGGCCAGCGCGTCGTTGCGTTCCAGGAGCACCATCAGTTCTTGAAAGACCGCATCAACGGCCTCGACCACCTCTTCTGGGCCTTCAACATATACGGTGGTGCCGCGTGCAGTAATGGATGCTTCCGGAAATGCCTGCTCCACCGTGCGCAAGTGCGCATCGTTGAAGCCAAACAGGAGGAGCGGATCGGTGTCTTGAATGCTAAAACGTTTCTCAGCCAAGGACAGTGTAGCAAACCGGGGAATCAGAACACGAAAGGGGCGCATTGGCCCCGCCGCATGTAGTATGTACCGTTTCAGCGTTTGTTTGCCATATGCCCGACCTGATTGTATCGTTCACGAAAATGGAAGGCGCCGAAAACGACTTCATCGTTGTTGACAACCGGTTCTTCCACTTTTCCGATGCCGAACTACAGGCGCTGGCCCGGCGCTGGTGTCCGCGCCGCCGAGGCGTAGGGGCCGATGGCGTACTCGCCTTGCATCCGCCCGAATCTGCATCGGCACAGGGGGATGCGGAGGACCCTGCCTCCGCAGCACCTGCCCTTGACTTCCGGATGCGCTACGTCAACGCCGATGGCTCTATGGCCACGATGTGTGGCAACGGCGCCCGGTGCCTGGCGCGCTTCGCTGCCAATGCCGGACTCGGCTCCCCACAGCAGGACGGCGCGCGCCTTACCTTCAGCACAGATGCTGGACGCTACACCGCCGATGTACCGAACGATCCCGACGCGCCCGTGCGCCTGTGGGTGCCTGAACCCTCGCGCTACACCGCTCATGTGACGTTGCAGACCGCCGACGCTGCCGGGTTCGACTGGCACCAGGTCTGGTCGGGCACCGAGCACATTGTTGCGTTTGCAGACACAGAAGATGCGCTGAACGACGCGCCGCTCGACACCCTGGCCCCGCCCCTGCGCTACGACGACGCGTTCGCTCCCGAAGGCACCAATGTGAACCTGGCGGCGGTGATCGATGCCCACACCGCCCGAATGCGCACGTACGAGAAGGGCGTGGAAGCCGAGACCGCCGCCTGCGGGACTGGTGTGCTGGCTGTGGCAGCAGTGGCCTTACAGCAAGAGACGCTCACGCCGCCGATTACCATCTACACGGCAGGCGGCACGTTTCAGGTGGGGCCCGCATCCGACGACAAGGCGCCTGCCCCCTGGCATCTCGACGGACCGGCCCGCGCTGTGTACGAGGGCACGCTGAAATGGACGCCGTAAGCAGCGCGCAGATGACGAAAGTGGACATCCCACCTCACTCCTGCCACACGTAGTCGAACAGAAGCACTGCAGCGGTGATCGTCGTGCCCGCGAACCCGACGAGGGTCAGGACTTCGTCTTGGGCGGCACGCCAGGTGCCCCCCGTCAGGGCGATGCGCGTGGCCTCGACCACCGACAGCAGGAGCGGCATCAGCACCGGAAGCAGCAGCACGGGCAGCAGCGGGCCGCGCTGCCGCGCCCGGGCAATCAGCGCGCCCAGCAGTGTGGTAGCGCCCGAGAGCCCCAGCGCGCCCAGCACCAGCACGCCCACGAGCAAGCCCGGCGCGCCCACCGACACATCCAGCATCAGCACAAAGAGCGATACGGCCACCACGTTTAGTCCCAGCACCAGAAGCACGGTAAACAGCAGTTTTCCAGCGAAGACCATGCTTCCACGCAC
>CAZBTM010000119.1:5590-8849 GCA_964494425.1 uncultured Rhodothermales bacterium
GCAAGAGCGTGCCCGCCTCCGCCTCGCTCACAAATGCACGGCCCAGCCCAATCGAGGCGGAGAACAGAATGACAATCCACAGCAAGGCCGACTGCACGGCGGGCGCCAGCGTCTCTTGGCCCACAGCAAATAGCACCAAAGCCAGCGTTGTGAGCACAAACAGCCCAAGCATGTTCAGCGCGACCCGCTGACGCAGCTCAATCTGCACATCCTTCTGAAACACCGCCCAGGCCCCGACCAGCCAATCGGTCATGCGTGTACAATCCGTTCGTTCAACAAATCCGGTTCAACATAACCCCCAATGTGTCGTATAGCAGATGCGTTGTGATGCAGGGAGCATGTGCTGCTCTCTACTACACCGATGCCCGCTTCATACGTTGCGCCTATTTATCATCTTCGATTCTGTATGACTACCGATACCTGTCTGGGCACGCTGCTTGGCACGGCCGTGGGAGATGCACTCGGCATGCCTGTTGAAGGCCTCAGCCATCAGAACATTCGTACCTATTACAAGGGCATCAAGGAGTACCGCGACGACGATGGGCGCGGCGACCTTTCCGCCGGGCAGTGGACCGACGATACGCAGTTCACCTTTGCGGTGGCCCGGGTGGTGGCTACAGCAGCTCCCAACCAGTGGCCTGCCGAGGTGGCTGCCGAGTACATTGCGCTGCAGGACGAGGCGCGCCGCTGGGGCCCGACCACCACGGCGGCCATTGAGCGTCTGGCCAACGGCACCCCGCCGCTGAAAGCCGGACGCGCCGAACGCCCCACCGATGGCGCCGCCATGCGCGCCGCTCCGCTCGGCCTCTGGTGGGCCGCCTCCGATCTCGATCGCGATGCCGCCTTCCCGCCCATCCGCGACATCCTTTCGGTGACGCATGCCCACCCTGCCGCGCTTGCTGCTGGGTGGGGCCAGGCCGCGGCGACCCGCTACTGCGCCACGCACCCGCTCGACACGTTCGACCGCACTGACTTTTGGGAGCATCTGGTGGATACGACAACCTGGGCCGAAGAAAAGCTGGGCGACGATGCCCGCGTATCCAATCGCCTGAAGCAGCTCAGCGACCAACTCCGCGAGTTTCCGCTCGATCTGCGCGACGTCTGCAACGGCGCCAGCGTAGCTGCCGATGAGGCGTGGCCCTTTGCTGTTGCCATGGTGGCTCGTGCACCGCAGCTCCTCGAAAACACACTGCTCTCGGGCATCAATGTGGGCGGCGATGCCGACACCACCGGCGCCATGATGGGCGCGCTGCTGGGCACGCTGCACGGCTGGGATGCCTTCCCCAACGAGTGGAAAACTGGCCTCGAAGCCGCCGAACACCTGCGCCAGCACGGCGAATCCTTTGCCCGCCGCATCCTGCCTGCGGAGTCTGCCGCGTAGCCCGCTCGTTGTCCCCGCTCTCCCACATCCACCCACTGCCGTATGCCGACTCCCATTGCCACCCTCCGCGATGCGTTCGTCCGCCCCGGCCCCGACGATGCCGTAGAGCTGCGCGCCTTTACGCATGGACTGATGCCCAAGCGCGTGCCCACCATGATGCAGCGCTTTGCCGCGGACTGGAGCCAGCGTGGCGTGGATGCCTGGAACCACGTGCCCAACCACTGGCAGCCCGACGCCGCAAACGGCTCCGAAGAAAACGTGGGGTGGTGGACGCTGCCCATGGTTCTGGGCGATGCCTTCATTGCCCCGCTGTTGGGCGCGCCGCACGGCACCTGCATCATGCAGCCGCATGTGCACTGGACGATGCAATGCCTGCTCTCGGCGCCCGAGGTCATTGCGCGTGGACATGAGGTGGTGCTCGTTGACAGTGCATTTCCGTCGGTGAAGCACAGCGTGCACCGCTGGGAGGCGCTGAACGGACTCGCACCCGCCGTTGTGGATCGCCCCGCTCACGGGCATGTCGATGTGGAGCGCGTCATCGACCGCATCGGGGCGGACACGGCGATGGTGGTGCTCAGCCATGTGGGCTTCACGACCGGGCAGCGCATCCCCGACAACAAACTGCGCGCCGTGGCCAACGCCGCGCATGCTCAGGGCGCGCTCTTCGTCATTGATGGCTACCACAGCGCCTGCACGTTTCCCATTCAGGTGGATGCGCTGGGCGCGGATGTCTACATGGGCGGATTGCTCAAAGAAGGCTGCGGCTCCTCAGGCAACAGCTTCGTCTATCTGCGCGAGGGGCTGGAGCTCACCCCGCGGCTTACGGGCTGGTTCGGAAACGCCGAGCCGTTTGCTTTCAATGACACGCCCCAGCCGCACCCCGACGTGCGCCGCCGCTTTCTGGGCGGCACCACCGCCGTCGCCTCGCTCTACCACGCCGTAGAAGGCGTGCGCCTGCTCTTGGAAGCAGGGCTCGACGCCGTGCACGCTCACACGCAGCACCTGAGTCAGATCGTCATCGACCGCGCCGACGAGGTGCCCTTTTCCATGCGCTCGCCTCGCGATCCGGATCAGCGGAGCACCCTGCTCGTGCTGGAGGTGCCCGAGGCGCATCGGCTCTGCGAATACCTGAAGACCCAGCACATCTACACCGACAGCCGCAAGAACCGCTTCCTGCGCATGGCGCCGTTCGTGTGGAACACCGACGCCGACATGCACCGCGCGCTCGACGTACTCACCACAACCCTCGAAACTGGGGCGCATCGCGACTTTGCGCCAGAAACCAGCGGGCCCGTCACGTAGCATCGTCTCGGAGCGTCTCGGGGTCTGCATCCGGTTCGGGGTCAGCAGGATGCGCGGGCGTCCAGTTGAACAGCGCGGTCATCGCCTCGAACAGCTCCGGGTGCTCCGTGCGCACCGCCTCGGGCTCCTCAAAGAAATGCTCCACCGCCACTGCGAAGAACTCCGACGGCGCCGTGGCTGCATACGGATCAAGGATCGACGTGCCGCGCTCCACCTTGCGCATCTCATCCCGAATGAGCTGCTGCCACACCGCTGCCGAGCGCCCATCCACGAGCGAGGGGACGCCATCGGGCCCGGTGTTGTCGAAGTCGAAGAGGTGCGCCAGCTCGTGCAGCACCACGTTGTTGCCATCGCCCGGATGCTGCCAGCTGGCCCGCACCGCCGGGGCCGACATGATGAGCGGGCCCTGCTCGTGCGCCATGCCGTCGTAGCCGGCGTCGCGGCTGCCGTCGTACGCATCGTCGAAGTGGCCCGGATAGAAGAGCACGGTGCGCGTGCCGGGCAGCTCCCAGTCGGGCAGGCCGTGCAAGAGAAGCGCTGCTGCCGCGGCCACACTCAGGCGCAGATCGTCGGTCA
>CAZBTM010000120.1:0-3982 GCA_964494425.1 uncultured Rhodothermales bacterium
TCCACCCCTCAGTCGCTGCGCGACAGCTCCCCTCTCCAGGGGAGCGGCTTGGAGCAGCGGCTTACACGGTCTTCCTCTGCGCTAAACACGTATCGCAGGCGCCTGCGCCTCCGCCGAACTGACATTGCAGACGGCACGTCCCTATCGTATGTTAGAGACGCACATACATCAAGCGCTTTTTCCTGCATCATCCCCCTTACTCCACATGACGGCTCCGACCCACGACCGCGACCCCCACGGCACCACCGATACCGTACAAGCAGGCCCGCCGCTCGACGACGCCACCGCAGCAGTGGTATTCATTCACGGACGCGGGGCCACCGCAGCCAGCATTGTGCAGCTTGTGGAGCCGCTTGCGCCTGAGGGGATGGCGCTGATTGCCCCACAGGCCCACCGGCGCACGTGGTATCCGCAGTCGTTTCTGGCACCGCTCCAGGCCAACGAGCCAGGTCTGTCGTCGGGGCTGCGGCGCATCGGATCGATCCTTGACACGCTGCGCGCCCATGACATTCCGGCGGAGCGTGTGGTGCTGGGCGGCTTTTCGCAGGGCGCGTGCCTCTCAACCGAGTACGCGGCGCGCCACCCCACGCGCTACGGCGCGCTCATCGGGCTGAGCGGCGGTCTCATTGGCACCGGCGAGAAGCCGGACCATGAGCCACCGCACGACAAGACGTTCGACTACACGGGCGATATGCAGGGCACGCCAGTGTTCTTAGGCTGCAGCGACCGCGACCCGCACATCCCGAAGTCACGCGTGGATGCCACGGCCCACGTGTTTGCGGAGCTGAACGGATCCGTGGACAAGCGCCTCTACGAAAGCATGGGCCACATCGTCAATAACGACGAGCGCGAGGCCGTGCGCGAACTGCTGCAGGCGGTGGCGGCGTAGGCGGACGAAAAGATGGCGGGCCCGCTCAACGTGCCAGCGTGTGCGCGGCGCTCGAGGACACAATCTGCACGCCCGCGCCGGTCATAGCCTCCCACGCGGCGGCCAGCGAGCCATCCTGGTCGATGCCCCGGGTTGCGTCTTCGACCACGTACACGTCGAAGCCCTCGTCAACGCCGTCGGTGGCCGACCACTTTACGCAGAAGTCCGCGGCCAGGCCCACCACGACGAGCGTATCCACGCCGCGCTCGTGCAGGTAGCCTGTGAGGCCGGTGGCGGTGGTGCCGTCGTTCTCGTAGAACGCCGAGTAGGAGTCGATCTCCGGACGAAAGCCCTTGCGGATGATGAGATCGGCGCGGTCGGTGTTCAGGTCGGGGTGGAAGTCGGCGCCCTTGGTGCCCTGCACGCAGTGATCGGGCCAGAGCACCTGCTCGCCGTACGGCATCTCGACGGTGTCGTACGGGGCGTGCCCGTCGTGCTGCGCGGCAAACGACTGATGCTGGGGCGGATGCCAGTCTTGCGTGCAGACGACCGCGTCGAAGTCGTCCATGAGTGCGTTTACGGTCGGAATGATCGCGTCGCCCTCGGGCACGGCAAGCGCGCCACTGGGGCAGAAGTCGTTCTGAATGTCGACAACCAAAAGTGCGTGCATACGTTTAGTACACTGGTTTGATAGCTATTGCTGTGTGTGCTCTACATGCACGGTGTTCTCCTCCTTTTTTTCCAGCGCTCTATGGAAACGTTACGAACGGCTCCTGCAACTTCCGATTCAAACACTCAATCCATCGCAACCACAGTTCAACAGGCGTTCGAAGCGCAGCAGGCGCATCGCCCCACCGTGCGCGCCCAAGACGCCGACACCCGCATCCGCAAGATACAACGGCTGCACGACCACGTGTGGGCCCGCCGCGAAGAGATCCAGGCAGCCATGTACCAGGATTTCCGGCGCCCGCCCATCGAAAGCGCCATGAGCGATGTGAAGATGATTGGCGAGGAGGCGCAGTTTGCAATGAAGCATCTGCGCGAGTGGATGGCCCCGAAGCCTGTGCCCACGCACCGCATGCTGGTAGGCACAAAGTCGCACATCGAGCCCACGCCGAAGGGCGTGGTCTGCATCATGAGCCCGTGGAACTACCCGTTCATCCTTACGCTGGGTCCGCTCATCAGCGCGCTGGCGGCAGGCAACAGCGTCATCTTGAAGCCGTCGGAGTACACGCCGCACAGCAGCGCACTCATGGCCGATATGATTGAGCAGCTCTACGATCCGCGCGAAGTCACGCTCGTGCGGGGCGACAAGGACACAGGGAAGGCGCTGCTCGACCAGCCGTTCGACCACTTCTTCTTTACAGGAAGCTCGGCGGTGGGGCGCATCGTGATGAAGGCGGCAGCGGAGCATTTGAGCTCGGTAACGCTGGAGCTGGGTGGCAAGTCGCCTACAGTGGTGGATGCGAGTGCCGACATTGAGCATGCGGCACGTACCATCGTCTGGGGCAAGTTCTTGAACGCGGGGCAAACGTGCATTGCGCCCGACTATGTGCTGGCCGAGCGGGCGATCATGCCTGCGCTTATGGATGCAATGCGCGTTGCCCTTGCCGAATCGTTTGGCACAACCCCAAATGAGCGCCAGCAGAGCGCCGACTATGCCCGCATTGTGAATGAGCGGCACTTTGAGCGTCTGAGTGATGCGCTGGACGAGGCGATCGACACGGGCGCCCGCCTCGAATTTGGAGGCACCGTAGACGCCCGCGAGCGCTACATTGAGCCAACCGTGCTCACCGAGGTGCCCAACAATGCGACGCTGATGCAGGAGGAGATCTTCGGTCCGATCGTACCTGTGCAGCCGTTTGACCATCTCGACGACGCCATTGCTGCCATTAATTCGCGCGAGAACCCGCTGGCGCTCTACCACTTCACAAGCGACGAATCGGCCACGCGCCGTCTGCTCGACCACACGCAGTCGGGCGATGTCTGCGTGAACGACGTAATCGTGCACTTTATGAGTCCACACCTGCCGTTTGGGGGGGCTGGACACAGCGGCATTGGCGCGAGTGGCGGCGAATACGGGTTTAAGGAGTTCTCGAATCAGCGGAGCGTGATGCGCCGCACCGGTGCTTCGGGGTTGATGAAGCAGCTGTATCCGCCCTATGGCAGTGTCACCAAAAAGCTGGTGGATTGGCTGCTGCCCTGGGCCTAACCGTAGGCATAAGGGCGGCTGCAACGGGGCACGTGCGGGCTGCCTATGATCACGGGGAAGTGGATAGACGTTGAGTGATTGCTCTCCTGATAAAAATCTTTTCTGGAGCGAACGGGCCCCGTACGTCTACGCCCATATCGCCAGAGACGTCCGCGCCGGGCGACGCTCCCCGTCTCCGGCTACTGGTATATTTCCTCTATCGCGTAGCGTTGAACCGCCACCGATCACGGAATCTGGAAGAGCCAGGCATCGTCGGGAAGCCGGTTCGCGAGTGCGGTGCGTGTGGCACGGGCTGCCTCGCGCGAGGCAAATGTACCCAGTCCCACCCGAAAGCGCGACTCCGGCGCGTTGGGCAACGGGGCAACGACGTGCAGGGCATGGGTATCGGAGAGCGCCGCCTGGAACCGCGCGTGCTGGGCGGCAGCCGCCTCGGACGAGCCCTCCGAGGCCACCACCACCGTCCACTCCCCTGGCGCGGGTGCGTCCGATGGTGCGGTGACAGAGACAACGGGGGCATCGGTAGAGGCTTCGTTCGTCTCCACAAACGCTGGAGCATGCAGCAGGGCCGATTCGACGCGGCGTTGCGTGCGGCAGCCCTGGTCGCGCTGGCCGGGCGGACACGCATCCGTGAGGCGTCCGCGGCCCTGCACCACAAACCGCTCGGCTGCAATGCCGCGCTCGACAAAGAACTGCTTGATTGCTTGGGCGCGGCGCAGCGACAGCAGATAACCGGTGTAACTCGCCGCGGTCGCCAGCCCGAAGAGCACACCCAGCCGGTACTCCGGGCTCAGCACGCTCCAGTCCACCCCCACCACCAGCGCGAGACCGACGATGGCGACCGGGATGGCGATCAATTGCCACACGCTCGCCCGCTGGCCGAGGAAGATGATGCCCACCGCCGT
>CAZBTM010000120.1:3992-8784 GCA_964494425.1 uncultured Rhodothermales bacterium
AATGCCACGCTCGACAAAGAACTGCTTAATCGCCTGGGCGCGCCGCAGCGACAGCCGGTCGTTATAGGCATCGGGGCCTACGAAGTCGGCAAAGCCATCGAGGCGGATGAGCCGGTCGTGGCAGGCCGTGAGCGTGGGGAGCTGCGCCTCCAGCACCTGCTGGGTGCGTGGCACAATATCGGCCCGGTCAAAGGCAAAATACAGCGTATCAGGCAGCGTCCACTCCTGGCACGGATCGGGAGTTGTATCCGCCCGCATGAGTCCACTCTCGCGCACGCGAACGGTAACCGTGCGTTCGTCGGCTCCAAACGCATTGGCGGCGGCCAGGGTAACGGTGTAGGTGCCGGGCGTGGGAAACGCGTAGCCCTGCGAGGTTTCGACCCGGGCCGAGCCAATGAACCGATCGGCATCGTAGGCGTGCACGCCGCGCTCTACAGCCGGACGCTGGCCATCGCCGAAGGACCACGTCACATCGAGTGGAGCCGTGCCTTCGTAGGTGCCATGGAAGCGCACCAGATCGTAGGCCGCCACGGTGAGCGTGTCGGCAGTCAATGCGAGCACGCGGGCCGGGGCCTCCGGCTCGCCCACCTGAATATTGTACGTCTGCATGTCGCGTCCGCCGTCGTTAGTGGCTTCTACGCGCACCGTGTACGTGCCCTCCAGACGGTACGCGTGCTCCACGACCTGCCCAGTGTAGCGGGTACCATCGCCCATGTGCCAGGTGTAGCGCACCGGTGGCGTAGCGGCATTGGTCGGGGTGACGCTAAACGGCGTGGCCTCGCGTCGGAAGGTGCGCTCTGGACCTTCGATGGGGCCCAGCTCTACAGGCGCGGGGGCCGGCTTCAGCGTGGTGCGTACGCCAAAGCCCCAGAAGCCGAGTCCATCGAACGTAGCGCGTCCGTCGTCGCGTCCATCGATCCGATCATCTGGAAACGTCGTGTGCGCCGTTGCATCCACAAAGACCGACATGCGCCGCGACACGGCGTAGTCGAGCCCCAGCCCGCCGTACGGACCCATACCGGTGCGTACACCGCCAAATGTGGCCTGGGCGCCCACGTTAAAATACGGCGTGAGCGGAGAGGTTGGATACAGCAAAATGCGGAATCCGCCATGCAGCGTGGTCAGCCGAACGGGAGTGGCAAGCACCTTCGGGTAATTGGCATGCACGACCCCCACGCCAAATCCGAACCGATTGGAGCTCTGATAGCCGACTTCAGCGTTCAGGCTCCACGGCTCGACCGCATACGTTGAGATGTCGGTTTCGCTGACCGAGGCCCCGGCGCCCAGACGGCTGTACCACGTGTTGGGTGCGCGTATAATCTGAGCATCGGCCGTCTGCACCCCAGCCGTATGCACCCCGCCTCCCACGAGCAGTGCGAAAAGAAGAAGCTGCGTAGTATAGCGCAGCACAGAAGAGAAAACAGCAGAGGCAGTCATAGCATCGCAACATCGTCGAAAGGCGCTGGGGACACAGATGCGCACCATCGTCATGCACAGAGCAGAATAATACGACAGGAAACGTACTGTGGCGCGTGTAGGATACGCCCAGGTTGCCGATGTGGCGTGCGTTCCCCAGACACGCTGGTATGCGCTTTCGGCGCACATTGCGTGCTAAACGGGGCATTTGGGGATGCGCAGGCGCTGTTGTATATTGGACACCGTTTCGCATCCCCTACCAACAGTACTGATTTTATGTCACTTATCGAAGACACAACTGAGGGCCGCATCCGCACCCTCACGCTGAACCGGCCCGAAAAGCGCAATGCCCTGAACGGGCTGCTGGTGGAGGCGCTGCACAACGCCTTGCGTGCCGATGCCGACGACCCGGAGCACCGCGTGGTCGTGCTTACCGGAGCCGGATCGGCGTTCTCCTCGGGGGCCGATCTGGAAGCGCTTCGGCAGATGCGCACGGCGGGACCAATGCAGAATCGGGCGGATTCGAAGCGCTTGGCCGCGCTCTTCGATGCCATCTACACCCACCCGAAACCCGTTATTGCAAAAATAAACGGACACGCTATTGCAGGCGGCTGCGGGCTCGCATCGGTATGCGACTTTGCGGTGGCTGTCGAATCCGCCAAGCTGGGCTTTACCGAGGTGCGCATCGGGTTCGTCCCGGCCATTGTGGCGGTGTACGTGCGCCGCAAGCTGGGCGAGGCGGCCCTGCGCGACCTCATGCTGCGTGGCCGGCTGATTGATGCTGCAGAGGCCGCCGAACTCGGGCTCATCCACCAGGCCGTGCCCGCGTCGGAACTGGACGATGCGGTGCAGTCCATTGCCGCGGGCATCAGCCGCGACACGAGCGCGTCAGCGGTAGCCCTCACGAAGCAGCTCCTGGCCGATGTGCCGGGCATGGGCTACCGCGAGGCGCTCGACCACGCGGTGCAGCTCAATGCCTTTGCCCGCGGCACCGACGACTGCCAGGCTGGCGTGCAGGCGTTCCTCAACAAAACCGAGATGCCGTGGACGACGGCGTTCGACGCCGGGGAAACAAACGAGAACTGAGGGGGCTGTAGCCGGAGACGGGGAGCGCCCCTGGCGCGGACGTCTCCGGCGGAGGCGAACAGTCTCCCGTTCGCCTGAGAAGCGGGTTTTTGTCAGGGAAGCTATCACTTAGCGTCCATCCACTACAAAAAAACAACGTCATCCTGAACTTGTCTGTCCTTGACCCCGATCAAGGGATTCAGGATCCAGCCGGCCTTACTCCCACGGCAGTCTGCCCGGTTCTCTCAACCCACACCCTACTGCTTTGTAACACTTGTGCAACAGCATCGATTCTTTCCACCTTTCGGCGGAAGACGCTGTTGCACGTAACCCTTGCCATCCATTCCGATCACCAACACGACGACACATCATGGGCAAAAACGTTGCAGAAAAGCTCATCGAGAGCCACCTGGAAGGGGGCACGATGCAGCCCGGTGAAGAAATTGAACTCAAAATGGATCAGACGCTGACCCAGGATGCCACCGGCACCATGGTCATGCTGGAGTTTGAGGCGATGGGCATTCCTCGCGTGCAGACCGAAGTGTCGGCACAGTACGTAGACCACAACCTGATTCAGTCGGACTACAAAAACCCCGACGACCACCTGTTCTTGCGCAGCGCCTGCAAGAAGTTTGGCGTGCACTACAGCCGCCCCGGTAACGGCGTGAGCCACCCGGTACACCAGGAGCGTTTTGGCAAGCCCGGCAAAACGCTGATCGGGTCCGATAGCCACACGCCCGCTGCCGGAGCCATCGGCATGCTTGCCATTGGCGCGGGTGGACTCGACGTGGCCATGGCCATGGCCGGAAAGCCATACACGATCAACATGCCCGAAGTATGGGGCGTGGAGCTGACCGGCGAGCTGCCCGATTGGGTGAGCGCCAAGGACGTAATTCTGGAGATGCTGCGTCGCCACGATGTGGACGGCGGCGTGAACCGCATCATCGAATACTATGGGCCGGGGCTCGACAACCTCAGCTGCATGGACCGCCACGTCATTGCCAACATGGGCACCGAACTGGGCGCCACCAGCACGGTCTTCCCCTCAGATGACGAGGTGAAGCGCTTCCTGCGCTCGCAGAACCGCGAAGACGACTGGAGCGAGCTGAAGGCCGATCCCGACGCGACGTACGACGTCCACGAAGAGATCGATCTGTCGACGCTGCAGCCGATGATTGCCAAGCCGAGCAGTCCGGGCAACGTGGTGCCGGTGCGCGAGGTCGAAGGGCAAGAAATCTATCAGTCGTACGTCGGCTCCTCCGCCAACCCCGGCTTCCGCGACTTTGCGTCCGCTGCTGAAATCGTGGACGGCAAGCAGGTGCACGACCGCGTCTCGTTCGACGTGAACCCCACGTCGCGCCAGATTCTGGAGAACCTGATGAACAGCGGCCACCTGCAGATGCTGACCCGCGCAGGCGGACGCATCCACCAGGCCGGATGCAACGGCTGCATCGGCATGGGGCAGGCGCCCGCTACGGGGCAGATTGCACTGCGCACGGTGCCACGCAACTTCCCAGGCCGTTCCGGCACGAAGGAAGACGCCGTCTACCTTGTCAGCCCCGAAACCGCCGCCGCCTCTGCACTCACGGGCAAGATTACCGACCCGCGCGATCTGGAGGACATCTACGGCATGAGCTACCCGCATGCCAAAGAGCCCGAAGACATCATCGTAAACACCGACCAGCTCGTGGCGCCGCCCTCCGAAGAGGAGGCCAAGCATCTGGAGCTGGAGAAAGGACCGAACGTGGTGTCGCTCCCCGAATTCGATCCGCTGCCCGACGCCATGGAGGTGCCGGTGCTGCTGAAGATGGGCGACGACATCTCGACCGATGAGATTATGCCCGCCGGCTCACGCATTCTGCCGTTCCGCTCGAATATCCCGAAGATCTCGGAGTTCGTGTTTGAGCAGGTCGACGAGCAGTTCTTCGAGCGTAGTCAGGCAGTGAAAGACACCGGCCACGCTATTGTGGCGGGCACCAACTACGGGCAGGGCTCCAGCCGCGAGCACGCAGCCATTGCCCCCCGCTGGCTCGGTACGCGCGTCAAGATCGTGAAGAGCTTTGCGCGCATCCACCGCCAGAACCTCGCCAACTTCGGCATCCTGCCGCTCCTGTTCCAAGACGATGCCGCCTATGAGAGCATCGACCAGGGCGACACGCTGAAGCTGACCGGCCTGCGCGATGCCATCCAAAACGGCACCGAAGTCGAGGTTGAGAACGTAACGAAGGGCGAAACCTACGTCGCCGAGCACGACCTCACGTCGCGCGAGATCGATATGGTACTCGAAGGCAGCCAGATCGGAGTCGTCAAG
>CAZBTM010000121.1:0-8762 GCA_964494425.1 uncultured Rhodothermales bacterium
ACGAGCATTTGATTGACCCGTCTGCTGATGCGTGATCAGAACAGGTACGTTGACGGTCAAAGGAGCCGCCACTTGCTGAAGAGGAGGTCGTACGCCCATTATCATTCGGATGACCATCTTGAAATCCCTCCAACGAAGCCTGTCATGGTGAGCGGAAGGCGATGAAGCCCCGACCGCTGCCGGGGGAACCATCTCCCTGGCGTTTGGCAGATACGGCGGGACAGAGGATCCTACCCACTTCGGGGGAGATCTTTCGACTCCTACCGACGGCTGTCGGTATACGCTCAAGATGACATCATGTAAACGGGGCATGCTGCAACTCAAAGATTGACCTGTGACAAAGCAGTAGCACACCTGCCACGAACGAATCGGCTCTATCTGTTTGACACATTCCCATGCCCGAATCTGACCGCTGGACCGACCTGTTGCCGCTGCAGAGCACCTCGCCCGAGGCGACCCATGCGTTGGGCGAGCACCTGGCCGAGCGGGCCCAGCCCGGCGATGTGATAGCGTTGCATGGCGACCTGGGGGCCGGGAAAACGCATCTGGTAAAAGGAATCGGGGCGGGACTGGGATACAACCCCGCCGATATTCGTAGTCCTACCTTCACGCTGGTGCATGTACACGAAGGCGGGCGGCTGCCGCTGTATCACATCGACGCGTACCGCCTCGGCGATCCGGCAGAGCTGTACGAGATGGGCGCCGACACGTATCTGTACGGCGAGGGCGTATGTTGCATCGAATGGCCCAGCCGGATGGGCGAGCTGCTGCCCGACACCGCCCTGCACCTGCAGCTTACGCACGAAACCCGCACTACGCGCCGCATCAGGCAAACGTGCCATGACTGATCCTATCGACGCACTCTACGCGCTGCCCCGCTACGCCGGCACCGATGACGAGAGCTACAAGCCGGGCCTCGACCGGATGCACGCGCTCTGCGAAGCGCTGGCGATTCCCGTGGCCGACTTGCCCACGCTGCACATCGCGGGTACCAATGGAAAAGGCTCTACCGCCGCTATGAGTGCCGCCATTGCACAGGCGGCTGGATACCGGGTGGGGCTGCACACCTCGCCGCACCTGTGGTCGGTGGCCGAGCGGATGCGCATTGACGGCACGCCGATTCCCGACGACACGCTCCGCGCTATGATTGCGGAGGCGCAGCCCGCGTTCGATCGCATCGAACCCAGCTTCTTTGAGGCGGCGGTGGCGCTCAGTCTGCAGTATTTTGCCCATGAAGCCGTCGACCTGGCAGTAGTCGAAGTAGGGTTGGGCGGGCGGCTGGATGCGACCAACGTTGTAGAGGCCGAGGTGGCTATCATCACATCAATTGCGCTCGAGCATACGGCGCTTCTGGGGGATACCGAGGCGAAGATCGCCCAAGAAAAGGGCGGTATCATGCGCACCGGGCAGCCCGTGGTGCTGGGCCCGCTCTCCAATGAAGCTGAGTCTGCCCTCCACAAACAAGCATCGGCGCGTGGGGCTGTTTTGCATCGCACTGCCGCCACTACACGCTGGAACGAGGCCCGCCGCACCCTCATCACGCCGCGTGCCTGCTACGCCGTGCCCGACTTGGACCTGCCGGGGGCGCATCAGCAGCAGAACGCGGCCTGCGCGGTGCGGGCGCTGGAACTGCATCCGGCGGTGCGCCTGACGCCCAATGCCGTAGCCAGCGGACTCGGCGCCGTCCGGGCGTATGCCGGATTGCATGGCCGCATGGAACGCCTGGCTGTGCATCCGCCCGTGTGGATTGATGTAGCCCACAACCCGGCAGGACTGGCGGCAGCATGCACGGCGCTGCCCCACTGCCCCGGGTGCTGCATTGTGGCGCTGGGGGTCATGCGCGACAAGCCGCTCAGTGCGTTGCTCGATGTGTTGGCCGATCGGGGAATCGATACGGTGTGGCCCGTTGAGGTACCCACCGACCGGGCCCTTCCGGCAGAGGCAATTGCCGAGGCGTGCAAGGCCCGTAACTGGAAAACGCGCGCCCCGGCTTCGCTGATGGCTCACGTCGACTACTTTCAGCACACAGCTTCTCCCGAAGACGTACTACTCGTTACCGGGTCGCACTACACAGTTGGTGAACTGGCCCCAGCGTTGCGTCCGCTGTAACGGGCAGCATGGCCCATTTGCTTTTGCGGTAGCTCGTCGTAAAAGAGCCTTTTCCATGTCTCCAGAGACTTTTTCCTGCACCTCCAGAGGTGAGCCCCCTTAAAGCCAATGTGCCTGTATGTTTGTTTTTAAGAAATGAAAGCGCTTCTGGTTCGGTAGCTTCTCTTTCATGTTCAGTGTGCGCATCTTATGTTAGTGATGCCTTGTTAAGGATACAATAAAAGCTTTCTTCGCGCACGCAGCCTTCTCCTTATTCCTGCTTCTCTGTTGGATACGCAATCTCCCCATGTGCTTTTTACAAACCGTGTGTATCCGCCCAATACAGGAGCCACCGGCGCTATTTTGGCTGAGTTGGCCGAGCGCCTTGTAACGTGCGGATGGACCGTAACCGTTGTTGCGGGTCCGGCAGAGAATGCGCCCCCGTCAACGTATCGCAACGGTGTGCGTGTGGAGCGCGTGTCAGCCTTGAAGTTTACGCGGGCCAGCACCTGGAGGCGCGGGCTGGCGTACGCCTCGCTGTATCCGGCATTCTGGGCACGGGCGTTGCGCCTACCGCGTCCTGACGTAATCGTGTCGAAGACCGATCCGCCGCTGCAGCTGGTGGTGAGTGCGCTGTTGAGCCGCATGTGGAACGTACCGGCAGTCCATTGGGCGCAAGACGTGTATCCCGAGGTGGCTGAGGAACTGGGCGTTATCCCCAAAAACGGCTGGCTGGCGGGCGGGCTGCGGCGCGTGTCGACCGCGGCGTTGCACCAGCACGCCCGGGTTGTTACGGTGGGCCGCTGCATGCGGCAGCGTATTGTGGCACGCGGCTACCCCGAGCAGCGCACGCGCGTGATCCCGAACTGGCCGCCTGAATCGGTGCATCCGGTGCCCCATCATGAGAATACGTTTCGCGCTGAGCATGGGTTGGAGGATGCGTTTGTTGTGATGTATTCCGGCAATATGGGGCTGGCGCATCCGTTCGATGCAGTCTTGAAGGCAGCCGCCTATCTACACGACACGGTGCCGCATGCGGTGCTTGCTCTTGTTGGCGAAGGCCCCCGTAAAGCAGAACTGCAGACGCGCGCTCGTGAGCGCGGACTGGACAATGTCCGATTCTTTCCGTATCAACCGTTTGAGACATTGGCCCACAGCCTAAGCGCCGCCGACGTGCATCTGGTTACGATGCAATCCGAACTGGAGGGGCTTGTAGTACCCAGCAAGCTCTACGGGGTGCTGGCCGCCGGGCGTCCGGCGCTGTTCTTAGGGCCCGCAGGCAGTGAGGCGGCACGCGTCTTGCGCGATCATGACTGCGGAGCGGTGCTGCCACAACCCACAGGCCGCGAACTGGCGCGTGAACTTGAAACGTGGCAGGCCAATGCCAAGCGCCGCGGCGCAGCCGGTCGCCGGGCCTGGGCTGTGGTTGCTGATGCAGCCGCTGGGGCAGCCACCGCATTTGAACGCACGTTGCGCACATGCATTCGTAGCCGCACGGCCGCTGTTGCATAGCCGAGAGATCCCCACCGGTATAGAAGAGACGGCCACGACACATAACGCCGATACAGCATTCCGTATCGGCCCTGCTTCATAGCTTGCATTCCAGCATGTTGACATCGCTACTTGCTGAACTACACGGGTTGTTTCTGGGGGATACCGCCGGGCACCGCCTGGTGATGGGCAGCGGCATTGCACTGCTTGCTGCACTTGTCTTTACGCCAATCGTTATCTCTGGGGCTCGCCATCTTGGGTGGCTCGACTGGCCTGCCAACGATCGCTGGCATTCGACGCCCGTTGCGCTCATGGGCGGTATTGCCCTGTTTGGGGCGATCGTTACAGGAGTTGTAGCCACCGGGCTGCTGGAAGTGTATGCCTGGCCCGTCTGGCTGGCTATAACGCTCGTGTTTGCCTCGGGCCTTGCCGACGACCTGATCGACATCCGGCCCGAGGCCAAACTCGTTGTGCAGATCGTTGCCACGTCGCTCTTGCTCTACGCGGGGTTTGCTTTCTGGAAGGGCGCGCCCTTCTGGGTGCACATTCCCCTAACGTTCCTCTGGGTGGTGGGCGTGACCAATGCAGTGAACCTCATTGACGGCATGGATGGGCTTGCAGCCGGGCTTACCGCTGTGGCCACTGCGGTTCTGGCAACGATTGCCTGGCTGGTGGGGGTGCCCGGCGTGGCGGCGGTGTCGGTCGTGGTTATGGGGGCCACCATCGGATTCTTGGTGTTCAATTTTAAACCAGCGCGGGTTTTCATGGGCGACTGCGGAAGCCTGCTCCTTGGCTTTGTACTGGCTACGCTGGCGCTTACCGTGCAGGGCATGGGCGAGCCGCTGGCCGCTACGCTGGTGCCGGTGGCCGTGCTCGCGGTGCCCATCTTCGACACCAGCTTCGTAACCATCACGCGTATTCTGAACGACCGCCCCATTACCGAGGGGGGCAACGACCATACCATGCACCGGCTCGTGCTGCTGGGGCTGTCGGAGCGCCAGACTGTGCTCCTCTTGTGGAGCATCGCAGCAATTTTTGCGGGCGGCGCGCTCATGCTGTATTGGGTAACCACCCCGCTCTTCATTGCGCTCATGTTGTTTGCAGGAGCCGGATTTGTACTGCTCGGTCTGTACTTGGCAGGGGCTACCCACTACCCCCGAATTGATATTCCACTTCGCGTAGAGCGCAAAACCGCCAGCCAGAAATTTGGAGCCGTGATGCAAGCGGTAGCAGGGGGGGCCTACTGGAAGTCCATCGTGGGCACCATGGCCGACCTGCTTCTCGTGGGCGCAGCGCTCGTGCTGGCCTTTCACCTGCGGTTTGACGGCGCTCCGCCTGCCCCCTACGATGAACTGATGCTCCGCATTCTTCCGGCTGTCATGACCGTGAAGGTGATTATGTTCTATCTGTTTGGGCTGTATCACGGGATCTGGCGCCATGCGGGCACCTCCGAGTTCGTGCGTCTGGTCATGGGCTCTACAGCCGCATCGGCCCTGCTTGCTATAGGGATGCTGCTGTTGGGATACGGGGCCACACTCTCCCCAGCGCTCGTGATTCTCGACTGGATGGTAACGACCGCTGCCATCGCGGGCATCCGATTTGGCTTTCGGGGGATGCGTCAGTACCTGGCCGCCCAGCGTTCGAATGGCACACGCGTGGTCATCTATGGAAGCGATAGCGCAAGCGTACTGGCACTACGCCATCTGCGCGAAGATGACACCCTCCATCGCACGGCTGTTGGCTTTGTAGATGCGGACGACAAGCGCGTGGGGATGCATGTGCAGGGCCTCTCGGTCGTAGGCACCCCAAACGAACTCGCGTCCATCAGCCGCACCTATGACGCCGATGAGCTGATCGTCCCCACGTTTTCTACTGACAGAGACACGCAGCGCGAACTGCTCCGCATCTGTGTGGAAGCGGGCATAGCATGC
This sequence comes from uncultured Rhodothermales bacterium, assembly GCA_964494425.1. Taxonomy (GTDB): domain Bacteria; phylum Bacteroidota; class Rhodothermia; order Rhodothermales; family Salinibacteraceae; genus Longimonas. The sequence continues at coordinate 5,511 of CAZBTM010000121.1, forward strand.
CGGCTCTTTGCATTGGACCTGCACCCGGCTGCACCGGTTCAGCTGCAGGCCCCTACAGGAGATGGCATGACGGGCAAGGAGACCCATTCCACAACCACACACAACCCATCTACGACAGACGAAATGGATGAGGCGGCCTCCTCGTCCCAGTCGTCATCCTAATGCCACCTGGAAGGAGGCATTGTGCAAGAGCTGCTGCTTACTCCTGCTTACTCCTGGGACAGGTCGTCCTGCTTGCGGGCCTTCTGGCGCATCTTAGAGGCTTCGCGCAACCGCTCCTCTGAGCGCTCAGGCTCTTGGGCCGCCAGTTGCACATACACGCGGGCGGCCTCGTGGTAGGCGCCCTGCGAGGCGTAGATGCGGGCAAGCGTCTCCGACACCATGTCGTCGATGTCGTCGTCGAGCTCATCAGGCGGCAGGTCGTCGATGTTCGGGTCGGGACGGATGCGGGCAGACTGCAACTCTTCGATAAGCGCATCCAGGTCGTCGTCAATCTGGTCAAGTGCTTCGGCAGAGGACGGCGTTTCGCTGTCGAAGGCGGCCGCGGCATGATCCTGAGCTGCTTGATCGGCCTGCGCACGGAGCGTATCCAGATCGGCGGGGCCATCGTCCATGGATAGCGAGGGCAACGCCTCGTCGGAGGGAGTATCAGACGAGGAAGTGGGTGGGGCGTCTGCATCCTGCTTCGAACCGGTCGCCTCCGGGGAGGTGGGGCGATTGGGGGAGGCATTGGCCCGTCGCTGCTCGCGAATGAGCGACCGCACCCGGGCGCGCCCGTCTTGTACCGTTGGGCTGTGGGGCATAAGCACATAGGCCTGATCCCAGGCCGAGCGGGCCGCGCCCCAGTTCGTGCGGGCCTCGTACGCCCGCGCCAGGAGCACGTAAGCGGCCGGATAGGCTGGGGTCTCAACCACTGCGGCTTCGAGGCAATCAATGGCCTCGGTGACCGACTGGTTGCGGAGCAGATCGAGAGCGTCTTGGATGACGGAAGCAGCCATGAGCGTAAAGATCACCAACAGAGGGGGCCCATTCGGGCCTGCGTATCCCTTAACGTACGATGAGGCCCGCGTCTTTCAAAGGGGTTGCGTGGGGTTTGCAGCCTCTTTGCACAGCGCATCGGGGCGTGCCACCTCTTCAGGGGCTCGAACGCGCTCCCACCAATCGGTGCCGGCCATAAGCAGGAAACTGAGCGCCAGGACGCTCTGAAACGGGACGCCGCTCCAGATCTGCTGATGCACCAGCACGCCCAGCCCGGCCGCGCTGTAGACCCCCAGCAGCAGTTCCCCTGTCCAGGCATACCCTGATGAGCGTCCCGATGAGCCCGATGGAGGGGCACCGCCCTTGGGTGTGCGATGAAACGGCATAGACACACGCGTCAGCGCAGCATACACGGCGCGCGTGTTGTTGACGGCCAGGCCCATCGATCCCACAAGGAACAGGGGTAGTGTGCGTGCCGCGTGCCTCCACGACGAACCAAGCATGCGCTGGGCGCTCCATACGGCGGTAGCAAATGCGGCGAAGCCAAGCCCGCCCCCCGCCAGCATACTCAGATACGCATTTGAGACGGCAGGTGCGTGCATCGCCAGTACCAGCAGGGGCACGTGCAGCAGCGCCGTTCCTACAATAGCTGGAAACGCCAGATGCGCAAGCAGGTGGGCACTGCCCGCAATCTTGCGTCCGAGGCGCTGCGAAGATCGCCACAGTGGGCACAGCAGCTTACGCGCCGTTTCGATGGCCCCCTTCGTCCACCGAAATTGCTGGGTGCGCCAGGCGGATACGGTGCGGGGGAGCTCCGCCGGTACGGCTACGTCATCCACGTAGCGGAGCCGCCACCCGGACAGCTGGGCCCGATAGCTTAAGTCCAGATCCTCAGTGAGCGTATCAGCCGACCAGCCCCCAGCGTCTTCGATGCACGCCCGCCGCCAGATGCCCGCCGTGCCGTTGAAGTGCATGAAGTACCCTCCGGCGTAGCGTCCGGCTTGTTCGAGAACAAAGTGGGCATTCAGACCCACGGCCTGCGTCTGGGTGTGCCATGAGGTGTCGGGGTTGAGGTGGGCCCATCGGGCTTGCACGAGCCCAGTATCCGGTGTGGAAAAGTGGGGCAGCAGGCGCTTCAAGAAATGAGCCGGCGGTACGAAGTCAGCATCGAATACAGCCACGAAGGGTGCAGTGGTTTTCTGAAGGCCGTGGGCAAGCGCCCCGGCTTTGTATCCGGTGCGATGCGTGCGCTGCACATGCGTAATGGAGCATCCGCGCTGCTTCCAGTAGGCAATGCGTTCGGCCACGCGCTGCGAGGTGGCATCGGTCGAGTCGTCGAGCACCTGGATGTGGTCGATCACGCGGGTGGCCAGACGCGGCTCGTTGTAGAGCGGAATCTGCACCGTAACAGCAGGCCAGGGGGCAGGCCAGGAGGCATCGGGCGTGCGGTACTGTCGGCGTATCCAGGCCCACCAGCCCCAGTGCAGTCCGAACAGCGTAAGGACTACCAGGCAGGCCGTGTAGCCCACGGCCACGCCCACAGCGAGTACGTTGAGGCCGGTCATGTGGAGCAGCGTTCTTGCAAGAATACGAGGACAGTGTGCACGGACTGCAAGGGGTTCTGATTCGGAACAGCCAGGTAGGAATCGGTGGGCCCGGCTGTTGGTATAGGTAAGTCCAGTATGTAGTAAACCAACCTGAACGAGAGCATGGCTGCACGTAAGGCAGGAATGCACGGAGCGTGGGGACGCATGCTTCTTTTCTGTGTATGTAGTATTTTAGGCATAGCCGCGTGTACCAGCGAGCCGCCTTCGGGCAACGGAGTAGCACGAGGCGCATTCGTGATGTACATTGACGGGGCCGTGCAAGATACCGTGCGTGGCGCAGCCTACCTGCGCGATACAACATCTACAGAGCCGGGCCTTGAGTTGGATGCCGATTCTATCGGGTGGTCTGTACACTGGATGCGTAGCGATGCGCCTGCTCCTACATACACGCTTGTCTCTCATACCTTGATGCAGGCCGTTCAGGCAGATGCGACGGACGATGCATACCGTCCTGCGCCGCGGGTCAGCGATCCGCTGGCGGCATCACTCTTTATGGCATATGGCACACAGGGCACGTTTGAGGCGCAGGCAGGCACGCTGCATGTGGAGCGGGCTACGCCTACCGATCATGTGGGGCGGGTGCGAGCCACGCTAACCCTTCGTGGACAGGCCACGCCGCGCGTTACAGTGCAGGGCCACTGGCATGCGATCCCGGCCCCCGATGAGT
>CAZBTM010000122.1:0-6182 GCA_964494425.1 uncultured Rhodothermales bacterium
GGATACTACGACATCAGCGAGGAGGTCATCGTATCGTCGGTAGCGCTGTCGAATCCAGAGCGTTGAGCGGCTTCGTCGAGGGCAGGTACTACGGCGGGGTACTGCTCATGCGCATGTGCAAGGACGCGCCCAATAGCCATACGGAACCATGCCGTATAATGCTCGGGATGGGCCGCCACATCGGCCATGAGCTCGTTGGGGGCCATCCACCGCCAGTCCTGCACCTCGTCCGCATTGGGGCGCACCGTGGGCGTGGCCTGCCCAATGAGTACATGGTCGTACTCGTGCTCAATCATCGTATCCGACAGGACGGCGCGGTACGTAAACGTAAAGGCATCATCGAGCGGGCATTGGAAGCCCATCTCCTCATGCAGACGGCGCTGCGCAGCATCGTCGACCGCCTCTCCGGGACGCGGATGGCTGCAGCACGTGTTCGACCACAGCGCGCCGGAATGATACTTGTTCACGTTACGCTGTTGAAGGAGAAGCCGCCCCTTCGGATCGAATACAAATACCGAGAACGCCCGGTGCAGCCATCCTTGTTCGTGAGCCTCAAGCTTGTCGGCCACGCCCACGGGTTCGTCCTGTGCGTTTACCAAAACGACTTCAGCAGACATATTAACGGTGCATTTTGAGTAAGTGGAAGGTACATCTCGCAATATGCAACGAGCAGACCTGGCATGACACCATCCCGCCCAGCAATTACGCGTTTATTTCAACTGATGCCGCCATGGCAGGGAGCGCACAGAAGAGCACATGCACAAGTAGGGAGTTGCATGTGCAAAACGTTTGTAGTTTTTCAAGTGTACGAGCGGTCCTATCTCTTGTTTGTAAGAACGATATGTCGCGTGGAAACCGGCGTAGCAGAGTAAGGCCGGTAGTGGATAGACGCTAAGTGATAGCTCCCTTGGTAAAAAACCGTTCCTGAGGCGAACGGTCTCCCCGGTCGCCTCCGCCGGAGACATCCGCGCCGGGTGACGCTCCCAGCACCGATAGCATTCGGTGCACGTTCTCCGGCTACAGGCCCATTCGTTCCATCACTTAGCATTTACCAGATACCGTAAGACCTATCATGTTGCGTTAGGATTGTCGAAATGTACACACCCGTAGCGTGCTCATGCCCCTTTGGGGCGAACCGGGCGTAGGGCCTCCGCATTGCTATATGTCCCCGGCATTGCACATCCTTGAGCGATGGTGCCGGTCGCTGCCCCCTTTTGCTGACGCGTGCTTGTGTTTATGTCCCTGATACGATCAAACCGATGGGTGCAGAGCGCCCTGCTCCTGCTTGGGCTTTTCCTTACCACGCTGCTAATTACGCCGGGCCTCTTCGTTGAGTACCTGTGGCTGGGCGAGTTGGGATACACCAGCGTGTTTTGGACTAAGCTGGGCTTTCAGATTACGCTGTTCGGCCTCGTGCTGCTGCTGGCCGGATCGTACTTTGGAACCAATATTGCCTTGTTTATGAACCGCTTGCCTCCATACTGGATGCAGCAGTTCAGTTCGGGCGAAGGGACTGCACAGATGGGCGGCAAACCGCTCACCGAAGCGCGTCTGCGCCGCTTTGGGTGGGGGCTGGCGTCGGTCTTCACCGTGCTCTTTGCTCTTGGCTTTACTGGGCGCTGGAACGAGCTACTGCGCTACTGGCACGCCCAGCCCTATGGGCGCCCCGACCCGGTCTTTGGGAACGATCTGGGCTTCTACATGCTGGAGCTGCCGTTCATCCAGTCGCTCCAGAGCGGGTTCGTCGGACTGGTGTTTGTGGGCCTACTCATCCTGATTACGGGGTATGTACTTGTAGGCGCCATTGGCGTGCGCAACAACCAACTGCAGTTGCGTCCGAATGCCCTACAGCACATCGGCGTGAACGTGATGCTGCTCCTCGCGGGCTGGGCCTGGGGGTTCTACCTGGACCGCTACAGCTTGCTTATGGAACGCAGCGGCACCGTCTTTGGCGCCAACTATACCGACGTGAATGTGGTGCTGCCTGCCCTCTGGGTTATGATCGGCATGACGTTTCTGCTCATCGGGCTGTTGGCTCTCAACCTGAAGCGCTTTCGTCTGCGGCTGGTCTCGTACGGCGTTGGAGTCTATGTGCTTGTACTCATTGCCAGCATGGTGGTCGCGCCGCGCGTAGTCGACCAGGTGCGGGTCATTCCGAACGAACTGCAGGTTGAGGAGCCGTACATTGAGCACAACATTGAGTTCACGCGCGAGGCCTTCGGCATCAACAACGTAACCGAACGCGAGTATCCCGCGCGCACCGAGCTCAACCCCGACGAGCTTCGAGACAACGAAGATGTGGTGCGCAACATCCGCCTGTGGGATCCGCGGCTCCTGGTCGACACCTACGTGCAGTTGCAGCAGATCCGGCTGTACTATCAGTTCTATGAGGTCGATGTAGACCGCTACATGATCGACGGCGAATATCGGCAGGTCATGCTCTCCCCGCGCGAGCTCACCCAGCGCCTGCCTTCAGGCTCCGATACGTGGTTCAACCGCCACCTGCAGTATACCCACGGCTATGGGGCCGTTATGAACCTGGTGGCACGCGAAGGCATCGAGGGCTCCCCCGAGTTCCTGATGCGCGACCTGCCGCCCCAAGTGGCCGATTCGACGCTGGATGTAGCCAACCCCAGTATCTACTACGGCAGCCGCACCCCCACCTACCGTATCGCACCCTCCAGCGCCGAGGAGCTCAACTACCCTGCGGGCGATGAAAACGTGTATACCTCGTACGAGGGCAAGGGCGGCATCCTGCTCGACTCGTTCTGGAAGCAGCTCCTCATGGCATACTACCTGGGCGACTACAACATCGTCTTGTCGCAGTACCTGACCGAGGAAAGCCGCATCCAGATCTGGAATAACGTGTCGGAGCGCGTAGAGCGCGTGGCTCCGTTCCTGGCGTTCGACCAGGACCCGTACTTCGTGGTCAATAACGACCGCCAGTACTGGATTCAAGACGCGTACACGACCAGCCGGTCCTTCCCTTACAGCGAAACGGTGGAGGGCTACGGGCGCTACAATGGCATCGAGTACATTCGCAACTCTGTCAAAATGGTGGTGGATGCGTATGAGGGCGATGTCAGCCTGCATGTCGTAGACCCCGACGACCCGATCGTGCAGACCTACATTTCGGCGTTTCCTGGCCTGTTTCAGGAGTTCGAGGCTATGAATCCGGGCCTGCAGCAGCACGTCCGGTATCCCCAAGATCTGTTCGAGATTCAGGTCGAAAAGCTGAATCGCTATCACATGAAGAGCGCGCAGGTCTTCTACAACAACGAAGACCTCTGGACGCGCCCCATCGAGAACTACGATGGCCGCCAGATGCGCATGGAGCCGTACTATATCATGACGCGACTGCCGGGCGAGGACGAGCTGCAATTTATGCTCATGACCCCCGTTACGCCCGACAACCGCGACAATATGATTGCGTGGATTGCGGCGCGCTCCGATCCGCCCGATTATGGCGAGATCGTGTCGTACAACCTGCCCAAGGACCGTCTTATCTACGGGCCCAACCAGATCGAGTCGCGGATTGACCAAGACCCGGAGATCTCGCAGCAGATTGCCCTCTGGGATCAGCGCGGATCGAGCGTGCTGCGCGGCAACCTGATTGTCGTGCCCATTGAGGACTCGTTCCTCTACGTGGAGCCTATTTTCCTGATTGCTGATAACATTCGCATCCCGCAGCTCCAACGTGTCATCGTGTCGTACGACGAGTTTGTGGTGATGGAGCGCACGCTGAACCAGGCACTCAATACCATCTTTGGAGAAGAGGTCATCGAAGCAGAAGGCTCGGTTGTGGCGCAGATGCAAGATACTCCGCAACAGCCTATCGACCTGTCGGGGACGCCGGGCGTAACTGCCGAGAACATTGGCGAAGCGCGGCGACTTGTGCGCGAGGCCCGTACGGCTCTGCAAGACGGCGACTTTGCTGCATTCGGCGAGCGCTTCAACGAGCTGGAGTCGCTGCTGGAGGAAGAAATTGAGGTGCCCACTGCGCCTGCCAGTGCACCAGCCCCGGCTGATACATCTGCCGTCGCTCCGGTGTCGCAGACGCCTCCGGCACCGAGTCCGGAGCAGTAATACCTAATTCGGTTGTTGAATTATGGCTCATACATATTCTCCCGTCGCGGGGCTCTGCCTCATGACGGGAGGGTGGATGGACCTGGATGAAAGGATGGCCGTTCTCCTCGTTCACCCTTCCAGCCCTCCGCCCCTATTAGGCATTAGCGAGCTGGCCACAGGCCGCATCGATGTCTTGCCCGCGGCTCTGGCGTACGGTGACGGTGACGCCTTCCTCAACCAGCGCTTGCACAAAGCGGTTGAGCTGCTCGTTGGTGGTGCGCTCAAAAGGAAGGGACGGCACGGGGTTGTACATCAAGATGTTGACCTTCGACGGCGCCCACCGTGTGATTTCAGCCAGGTTCTTGGCGTCTGCTACCGCGTCGTTTACGCCTTCGAATAGGCAGTACTCGTACGTGATGGGCCGCCCGGTCGTGTCGGCATAGTAGCGAATGGCGGCTTCAAGCGCATCCAGACTCGTCTTTTCGGACTGGTTGACGGGCATGATGGCGCTGCGCTGCTCGTCGGTGGGCGCGTGTAGCGACACGGCCAGGTTGGTCCGGGGGTCGTCGTCGGCCAGGTCGCGGATGCGGCGGGCCAACCCCACGGTGGAAATGGTGATGCGACGCGGCGACATGTTGAGCGTGTCTTCGTCGGTGAGCAGCGCCACGCTTTGCAGTACCGCATCGTAGTTCAAGAGCGGCTCGCCCATGCCCATGAACACGACGTTGGACACCGCGCGCCCGTAGCGCTCCTGGGCTTCCTGGTTCATGACCCACACCTGGTCGTAGATGGCGCCGGGCGTCAGGTTTTCCTGGAAGCCCATGAGTCCCGTTGCACAGAACGAGCAGCCCATTGCGCATCCCACCTGACTCGACACGCACACCGTAAGGCGTTGTGCCTTGCCGAGGGCGTCGAAGCTGGGGATGAGCACGGTTTCGGCTTCGCGTCCGGAGGGCAGCGTGAAGAGCGCCTTGGAGGTGCCGTCGTCGCTCTGCTGCATGCGTTTTACTGTGATCGATGACACCTGGGCCACCTCGCCCAGGCGGCTGCGTAGCGATTTCGACAGGCTGGTCATTTCGGCGAAGTCGGTTTCGCCGCGAGCATAGATCCAGTTATACAGCTGGCGCCCCCGATACGATGGTTCATCCAGCGTTTCGACGAAGGATTCCAGATCAGCGCGGCCCATCGTCTTGAGGTCGACCCGGTCGGCCATGGTACAGCAGGGGCTTGAGAGAAAGTCAAGTGCAAAAGAGGCTAACGTGCACGCTTGCCCACGCGTTTCTGGAGGCGTGCCACTATGCTGTGTATCCTCCCAACCAAACCCGTGCCGTTTGCGCTATGCTGTTTGATAGAGCGGACGGTGTACGCTCCACACGGCGATGCCAACCATGACGGCGGCAAAGCCCCAGGTGATGGCCATGCACAGGGCTGGATCGGCAAGTACGGCGGGCGGATCGGGGTAGAGGCCGTGGCGGAGTCCGCTTACGGCATAAGAGACGGGATTAGCGTACATCAGCTCGCGGAGGCCGGGGGCGGCGCTGTCGAGCGGAAACATGGCGCTCGATAGAAACCAGAGCGGCAGCAGAAAGAGGTTCATGATGGCGTGGAAGCCACGGGTGGTATCCGTACGCCAGGCAATGGCGCTGCCCAACGCGGTAAACCCGATGCCTACGCCCAGACAGATGGCGGTGACGTAGAGCACGCCGCCCACGGTGAGTCCGGGCCCGACCCACGGCCACACGGCCACGAACAGCAGCGCTTGTACCGAGGCCAAGAGGGTGCCGCCCAGGGCATTGCCGAGTACGATGGCCGTGCGCGAGGTGGGGGCGATGAGCACGGTCTGCAGAAAACCAGAGGCGCGCTCTTCCACGATAGAGATGGTGGAGAAGATAGCGGTGAATAGCAGCACCAGGGCCAGAATGCCGGGGAAGAGAAACTCGACGTATCCAACCGCCCCAACGGGCGAGTTGGGCATCTGGAATGCGCCCTGGAAGCCGAGTCCGAGCAGTAGCCAGAACGCCAGCGGCTGCACGAGCACGCCCGCCACGCGGCTGCGGTCGCGCACGAACTTCAGGATTTCGCGGCGGCAGAGCGCGGCAATGGTCAACAGAGCG
>CAZBTM010000122.1:6192-8746 GCA_964494425.1 uncultured Rhodothermales bacterium
GTAGGCATGAGCGGGGTGAGCGGGGGTTACGCAGAGTAGGCGGGGGCAAGGGAGGCGCGGTCGGCATCGAGGCGGGTACCTGCGTGTGCCATGAACACGTCTTCGAGCGTGGGGGGACGCACGGTGGCGCTTTGGATGCGATCGCCAAACGCAGTGTAGAGAGGGCCGACCAGCTGGGCCGCGTCGTCGTGCAGGAGCTGCACGCCCTGGTCGAAGGCATGCACCGTGCCGCCAAAGCGGGCATTTACATCGGGGGCCAAGTCGTGAGGCGCATTGGTGGCAAGCCAGAGCATTTCGTCGCCCAGGGCGGCGCGGAGCGTGGCGGGTTGGCCCTCGACCATGAGCTCGCCCTCTGAGAGGATGGCCACCGCGTTGCAGCGCTCGGCTTCGTCCATAAGGTGCGTGGCCACGACCATGGTGGTGCCTTCGGTGGCTTGAAGCGTGCTCACGGTCTCCCAGAAGGAGCGGCGCGCCATGGGGTCGAGTCCGGCAGTGGGTTCGTCGAGCAATAGCAGGTCGGGCTGATGCAGCAGGCCGCGCGCCAGGTCGGCACGACGTGCGAGTCCGCCCGAAAGCGTGTCGACGGCGTCGTGGGCGCGGTCGGTGAGGTCAACATGCTGAAGCACCGTGTCGATGCGCGCGCGCAGGGCGGCGCCATGGAGTCCGTAGAGCGCGCCCTGAAACGCCAGGTTTTCGCGGATGGTGAGCGTGTCGTCGAGGGCCGGCGACTGGAACACCACGCCGAGTCGCTGGCGCACGGAAGCGGCCTCGGTCTCTGTAGAGGCCCCGAACACTTTTGCGGTGCCTTCGGTGGGCGTAACGAGCGTGGCCAGGATGCGGAAGAGCGAGGTCTTTCCGCTTCCATTGGGCCCTAACAGCCCAAAGAGCGCTCCTTGCGGCACCGAGAGGTGCACGTGTTGAAGCGCCTGCTGCGCGTTGTTGTAGCGCAGTGACACGTTATCTACATGGATGGCGGGGACAGACATGCCAGCGGCGGCGCAAGGCTACAGAAACCAGTCGATTGTAAGCAGCGCCACAAGTGCCGGAATGTACACAATGGACGCCTTTAGTACACGACGCGCACGGATGCCGGTGCGTTCGCGGTGGAACTGGAGGGCCGTGTAAAGAAACCAGCCGCCCAATGGAAGCACGCCCGCCAGGTAGAGCCATCCGGCCGGGCCGAAGGCAGTGGGCAGCGCGCTGGCTCCCAACAGGAGCACGGTAAATGCAATGGTTTGGTACGCCGTTGAGTCGCCCGAGGGTTCTTCAACGGGCAGCATGGCGTAGTTGCCGCGGGCGTAGTCGTTGCGGTACATCCAGGCCAGCGATAGGAAGTGCGGCATCTGCCAGCAGACCAGAATAACAAAGAGAGCCCATCCGGCGGCGCCGAAGGTGCCTGTGGCCGCTACGTATCCCCCCAGTGCCGGTAGCGCGCCGGGAATGGTGCCAATGATCGTGTTGTACGTGGTGTGGCGCTTCAGCGGGGTGTACACGTACAGGTACAAGATGGCTGTGAGCGCCGCCAGCACGGCCGTCGGCGGATTCACGAGCGGACACAGAACCCCCACGCTGGCCAGGACCAGTCCGGTACCTACCCACTGTGCGTGTGCCAGCGGAATGCGTCCGGCAGGAATGGGGCGGTCGGCGGTGCGCTTCATGGTGGCATCGAAGCGGTGCTCCATGCAGTGATTCAGCATGCCGACCCCGCACGCGCACATGCCGATGCCGGCAAGCGTAATCAGCAGCGTAATGCCGTCAATGCTTGTGGGACTCCCCAGCAGGAAGCCCGCAAACGCCGACACTGTCACCAGAAACGAGATCTCCGGCTTGGTCAGCGTCACGTAGTCACGTAGCACCCGGCGCCACGGACGGGCGGGCGAACTGGCCTGTTCGGCTGTGGCGGCACGCGCCGACGAGACGTCTGAAGAGGCAGAAGAGCGCTCAGGCATGAACGGGAGGTTACGATGGGAAAGACGAGGATGGCAAAGGCAGGTAGCACATAGCACGTAGCGGGCTTAGGCTGTGGTGGACCGCTTGGTGAGCACGGGTTCGCTTTTGGGGGCCCCGGTGTCGCCCGGAAAGTCGGATATAGCAGCCGGGGCCAGACGGTGGCTCCACAGCGCGAGCGCAATGGTGGAGGCAAAGAGCACGGCTCCTACGACGAGATGCGCTACCGTGAGCACGACTTGCATAGTGCTCCGTATCTGCAGGGCCGACTCATGAATCAGCACCAGGTACGCGGCCAGGCCAAGGGCAAACTGCACGCCCACCGCGCCCAGCACCACCCAGGCGGTGCGCCGCACCGAACGATAGCTCGTCCAGTACTTCTGCACGTAGACAAATGCGGCGAAGAGCAGTCCGGTCACTACGAACGCCCCAGCGATGTGTAAGATTGCAAAGCTGCCCGAGAGCACTTGGGTGGAGTGCCGCAGCATGGCACCAATCACAATCTGCAGGTAGACACCTGCCGCGGCGGCCCACGCCAGCGTGCGCATGGTGCGTCCGCGGGGCGAATCGGGCAGGATCGAGCTGCGCGAGCGCCAGGCATCGGTCG
>CAZBTM010000123.1:0-8736 GCA_964494425.1 uncultured Rhodothermales bacterium
GGTCGGGGCTCCTGCGTCGGACCTCCATGCGCTCACCATGACAGGCTTCGTGGGGTCTGATTGCAGGGAAACCATCAAAATGAGGGTTGATACAGCGCTACAGCACCGTATCCAGCGCGTCCTGGAGCGTCTTGGCGCCAATGACATCCAGGTCGTCGGGGGCGGTGGTGGAGTCCAGGTTGTTCGCGGGCACCACGGCGCGGTCGAACCCGAGCTTGGCCGCTTCCTTCAGGCGGGGGCCGAGCTGGCTTACGGTGCGGATTTCGCCGCCGAGTCCGACCTCGCCAATGAGCACGGCATTGGTATCAGTGGGCACGTCGCGGAATGACGACACCGCGGCCACCGCCGTGCCCAGATCCACGGCCGGCTCGTTCAGCTTTACGCCGCCGGCAATGTTGATGAACACGTCATGGTCAGAGAAGGCGAGTCCGATGCGCTTTTCGAGCACGGCCAATAGCATCTGCAGGCGCGAGTACTCGAAGCCGGTGGCGGTGCGCTGCGGCGTGCCGTATGAGCTGGGAGAGACGAGGGCCTGCACCTCCACCAAAATGGGACGCGTGCCCTCCAGCGAGCAGATCACTGCCGAGCCGCTTACGCCGTAGCCGCGCTCCGACAAGAAGATCTCGCTTGGATTCGGCACTTCGTGCAGCCCTGACTCGCGCATCTCAAACACGCCAATCTCGTTGGCGGCCCCAAAGCGGTTCTTCACGCTGCGCAAGATGCGAAACGCATGGTGGCGGTCGCCCTCAAAGTAGAGCACCGTATCCACCATGTGCTCCAGCACACGCGGGCCCGCAATCGTGCCTTTTTTGGTGACGTGGCCCACCAGAAATGTGGAAAACTCGTCCTCCTTGGTCATCTTCAGGAGCGAGGCAGTACTTTCGCGCACCTGACTCACCGAGCCCGGCGCGCTGCTCAGATCCGGACGAAAGATCGTCTGAATCGAATCGACAATGAGCAGGTCGGGCTTGCACGAGCGCACCGCCTGCCCAATGGCTTCCACGTTGGTCTCGGCCAGGAGCAGAAGCTGATCGGTGTCTACGCCCAGACGCTGTGCGCGTAGCTTCACCTGCCGTTTCGACTCCTCGCCCGTTACGTACAAAATGGTACGCTCAGGCATAAAGCGCGCCAGTTCGGTCATGAGCGTACTCTTCCCAATGCCGGGGTCGCCCGCAATCAAACTGAACGAGCCCTGCATGATCCCACCGCCCATGACGCGATCAAACTCGACCATGCCCGTTTTCAGGCGCGTTTCCGGGCCCAGGGCCACATCAGTAATGGGTTCAGGGGGATTCGACGTGCGTCCGTTGGATGACGAGGCCGACTTCGGCACCCGGGCCTTAACATCCGACTCCGGTTTCTCCTCAACGAGCGTATTCCACGCACCACATCCGGGGCACTTCCCCATCCACTTGTGCGCAGCGTGTCCGCATTCCTGACAAACGTACCGTGAAGATGATGCCATACGGTGTAATAACGTGTGCGAGCAAACCTGTGAACAGCGCGTGCACGCCGTGAGGCAATCCCGAATGAAGCGGCCTCTGTCCGGCGCAGCACCCGTTTGGGGCCATAGGATAGGGAGACATCGGACGCAGACGGCTGTGCGGGGGCACCGGAGCCGATAGGAACCATTCTGGCACGCGTGGCATGCACCTACTGCTGTTTCGTCTACTTGTGCCGTGCTGCAACACAGTCCGCCTGTTGGTGCTGGCTTGGCATTGCGACGGAACGCCTCGTATTCCGTTCGCTGACTGTGCACTCCTGGTGACCGACCGTCTGCTCGCTCCGCTTCATGCGATTGGCACGTACTTCATTCTAATGGGGCGCGCTTTTGCATCGGTACGCGAAGTGCGCACCTACTGGTCGAACTTCATCACGCAGATGGTTCGCATTGGCGTGGAGTCGATCCCGATTGTGGCGCTTGCCGCGGCCTTCACCGGCGCGGTACTCACGGTGCAGACGGCCTATCAACTGCAGACGTCGTTTGTCCCCAATACCATCATTGGCTCCATTGTGGTGCCATCTATGATGCTGGAGCTGGCGGCGGTCATTACCGCATTCATTCTGGCGGGCCGCGTGGGCGCACGCATTGCTGCCGAGTTGGGCACCATGCGCGTGTCGGAGCAGATCGATGCGCTGGAGGTGATGGGGCTCAACTCCATCAGCTTCCTGATTCTGCCGCGTGTGCTGGCGGGCGTTGTCATGTTTCCAGCGCTGTATATCTTTGCCTGCCTGATTGGCATTGGCGGGGGACTGGGGATTGCAGAGGCAGCCGGATTGCTCAGCACAACCGAGTTCATCGAAGGGGCCCGCCAGTTCTACCAGCCCTTCGATCCGTACTTTGGGCTGATCAAGTCCATCACGTTCGGGTTTATCATCACCTCCATTGCCTGCTACAAGGGCTACTACACAAAAGGGGGTGCCGAGGGCGTAGGCCAGAGCACCACGGAGGCGGCGGTCCAGAGCTGCGTCTTTGTGCTGCTGGCCGACCTGGCACTGGCTGTCCTGCTGCTCTGATTGCCAGCCCCTTCCTTACCAAGCCCTCATTCTCGCCGTTGCGATTCGTTTGCTGCATGCGCTCTCAGGCCCTGCATCCCGTATGATTCAGATCGAACACCTGCATAAAAGCTTTGGCGACCTGGACGTGCTCGAAGACGTCTCGCTCAACATCCACGAAGGGGAAACGCTGGCGATCATCGGGCACTCGGGCTCGGGCAAAAGCGTGCTCATGAAGCACATTGTGGGCCTGCTCTCGCCCGACAAGGGCCGCGTGCTGGTTGACGACGTAGACATCTGTTCGGTGCCATACGAGCGCCTGCGCGAGGTGCGCAAGCATTTCGGTGTACTGTTTCAGGGCGGCGCACTCTTCGACTCAATGACTTCAGAGGAGAATGTGGCGTTTCCGCTCGAATACTTCTCGTCGCGCTCGCCTGCCGAAATCAAAGCCCGCGTGGCTGAGTGCCTTGAACTGGTGCGTATGCCCGATGTGGGCCCTAAAAAACCCGCTGAGCTTTCTGGGGGGATGCGAAAGCGCGTTGCCCTGGCCCGCGCTATTGCGCTGGAGCCCAAGTACATCTTGTACGATGAGCCGACCAGCGGGCTCGATCCCCAAACGTCTAACACTATTGACGAATTGATTCAGCAGCTCGCTGAAGAGATGAATGTAACCAGCGTGGTGGTCACGCACGACATGCACTCGGTCTTCAACATCGCCGATCGGGCCGCCTTCTTATATGGTAAAAACCTGCACTGGGTTGGCCCCATCAACGCCATCCACGACCGGGCCGACCCGGTGCTTGACTCGTTTGTAACCGCCAGCGAGTACCACGTAGGCACGCACCCTACCGCCTCCTCTCCATCGTAATCTGCCCACGCCTAACACGCTTTCATGAATTACAGCAACGAAGTTAAGGTCGGGCTCTCCATCGTCCTGGCCGTGGTCGTCCTCATTGTGGGCGTCCGGTACTTTCAAGATCTGCCTATTTTTAGCAGCAGCTACCTGCTCACGGCCAACTTTGAAAATGTGAGTGGCCTCTCGGCAGGCAATCCGGTGCGCCTGAGTGGGGTAAACGTGGGCACGGTCGAGTCGGTGCAGCTGCAGCAAGATGAGGAAACGGTGCGTGTGCGCTTTCGCGTCAATGAGAACGTGCTCATTCCGGAGGGCTCTATGGCCGAGGTGCGCGGCTTTTCTGCGCTTGGTGGCGTACGGTTGGGGATCCGACCGGGCCCGTCCTCGAACCCGCCTCTGCAGCCCGGTAGCATCATCAACACGCCCAGCGGACCGGGGCTGCTCGACCAGCTTACACAGCAAGGACCTGAAATGACCTCAAAGGTGGATTCGGTGCTCGATAACACGTCGCGCGCCACCGGAGCGCTGGCGAATCAGATGGAGGAAGGGGGCGATCTGCAGCAGACGTTGGCCTCGCTACGCAACGTAGCTACTACGCTCGAATCGGTCTCGGGCGGCGAGGAAGAGACGCTGCGCTCGGCCATCCAAAACCTGGAGACAATCACCGCCGACCTGCAGTCGTTTACCAGCGAAAATAGCGACTCGCTTGGCGTTACCGTGCAGCGCGTAAACCGCAACCTGACCCGCCTGGAGCAGAACCTGGCTAACCTGGAGCGCACGACCGCCGCCCTGGGCTCCTTTGCCGAGAAGATCAACGAGGGCGAGGGAACGCTGGGGCGGCTGGCCAATGATCCCAGCCTCTACAACAACCTCGACTCGACCTCGGTGCAGATGAACCGGCTGCTGCGCGATCTTCAGGAGAATCCGCAGCGCTATCTCGAAGACATGACGCTCGTGCGCATGTTTTAGCGCCGCTGCTGTGTGTACCATCGGACCTTCTTTCGGCATGCGTATAGGGATGCGATGGCTTCTCCTGTAAATGAACAGAATAATGCAGCCCCCGAGGGCCGGACGCCTGAGCGTAGCACGCGTTCGCTCCTCCGTCATCTCTTGCGCCACACCTCGGCTCCAGCTCCCGATGAGCCGCCGCCTGCGCCCCCAAAAAATGACAGCGCTCATGCCCGCTGGCTGCCGATCTTGCGGGTGGTGCCTGTGCTCCTGGCGATCGGGTTTGCTGCTTCGTTTGGGTGGGATTTCGACGGCATTGTGTGGCAGGTGGGCTCCATTACGCTGCCGGCCGAGGGGCTGCTGCGCATTGTGTGCGTGAGCGGGCTTATTGGATTCGGGACCAACTGGCTGGCCATCACCATGCTGTTTCAGCCGCGCGAAAAGCGGCCTATCATCGGGCAGGGGCTGGTGCCTGCGCAGCGCGAGTACGTAGCTCACCGGCTGGCACAGGCAGTTTCCGACGAACTCATTAACGCCGAGATCCTGCAGGATACGCTGCGGCGCAATGAGTGGCCTGCACGCCTTCGGGAAACAACCACCACTGTAATGGGCGACCTGATGGACGACCCTGCGTTTCAGGCCGCAGCTACGCGCTGGCTGCGCACTACGCTGGGCGATGTGCTGGCCGCGCCCGCTACCCAAGAGCGCCTGCGAACGGCGGTGCTAAACGCACTGGAACGTGAGAACATCCCCGGCATGTCGGGCTGGATGCTGCGCACCGTGCGCAACCTGCGGCCCGACCTGGTTGAGGAGCATGTGGAAGCCCTGCTGGCCGAGCTTCCGCAGGCTGCGCCGCGCCTGGCGCGCGAAATGGTGTCGACTGCCGAGCGCGTGCCCGGCTACCTGCGCCTGCACGGACGCTCCATCGACGCGGCCAGCACGCTGTTGCTCTCGCGTCTGATTCAGCACGTGCCCATCGACCGCATCATTCTGGAGAAGGTGCGTGCCTACGACGAGCGCCAGTTGGAGCGCCTCCTGAAGCGTACCACCAACACGCAGCTCACGTACATCAAGTACCTGGGGGCCGTGCTGGGCATGCTCGGCGGCTGGATCATCTGGGCCCCCGGTCCGGCACTCGTGGTGCTGGGATCGCTGGGCGGCAGTGTCGCGCTGCTGGATGTGCTGCTCTATCGCTGGCAGCAGCAGGAGGAGGAGGCGGAGGCTGCGGCACGCCCGCAGAGTTCAGAAGCAGATACAGCGGCGCCTGGCTCCTGAGCGAAGAAAGCACGCAACATTCGCAGGCGCAGTGCCATCATGAACAGATGCTCCGGCGGCGTCCGGCATGCAGTCGAGCGATCTTTCAGACGTCTGGCGCACCATCTGAGCAGAAATCAGGTCACTTCGCATTGAGCCGCTATTCTCGTATCATAGCCACACCCCATGATCCACAAAGACGTCTTGATGCGCCAGATTCAGCAGATGACCGAAGCCCTTGCGCAGGCGCTGGCCCTCATCGGCGACGGGCGCACGGATGAAGCCCGGCATGAGATTGCCCAAGCGCTCGACGACCTCACCGACCCAGGTACGCTGCCCCTGCGTGAGCGTCCGGTGCAAGACGCCGTAGATCATTGCACGATAGACGGCACGCTCGCGACGGATTTGGCGCTGCAGGTGGCCGACCTGCTCCGGCATCAGGGCGATCTACTCCGGCGACAGGATCGGTTTGATGAAGCGCTGCGCTGCCACGTGCGGGCGCTGGCGCTGTACCAGACGTTGCTTGCCAAATCCAACGCGGATACGCCGCTCCCGCTTGACATCCACGACCGCATGGCGCATCTCAACGACGCTATCGACCCTGAACGCCTCCATGACGACGAGCGGGCGGCAGTGGATTGGTCGTGATTCCTTGAGCTATACGCCGTTTGGCAATAGTGCTGTGTCACAGGTCAATGTGTGGGTTGCAAGGTCTCCCGTTCGTATGCTGTCATCCCGAGCGCAGCCGAGGGATCTCACGCATGATTGGCATCGCACATGCGCGCGCCATGCCGATGAACGAGAGAGACCTTTACAGGGAAACCTTTCTCCTGCAAGAGAGCCTGTGTCGTTCATCCCATCGACTCGATCTCCTGAGCCAGCTCTTGCTTGCGGCAGAGCGTGGCGTAGAGCCCCTCTTGGTCGATCAGCTCCTTGTGCGTGCCCTTCTGCACGATGCGGCCCTCGTCCATAACCAGGATGAGGTCCGCGTCTTTCACAGCCGACATGCGGTGCGTGACGATGATGAGCGTCTGGTCGCCCTTGCGTTGGCGCAGGCGCTTCAGGATGCGCTGCTCGGTGCGCGTATCGACAGCAGAGAGCGCATCGTCGAAGATCAGGATGCGCGGGTTGCGGATGAGCGCGCGGGCGATAGAGGTGCGTTGCTTCTGTCCGCCCGACAGCGTAATGCCCCGCTCGCCCACATAGGTGTCGAAGCCGTCCGAGAAGTCCTGCACATTGCCGAGCAGGTCGGCCTCGCGGGCGGCCTCTTCGATGGCTGAGCGGTCGGCATTGAGCGCGCCAAACGCGATGTTATTCGCCACGGTATCGCTAAATAGAAACACATCTTGCGGCACGTAGCCGATGTGCTCGCGCAGCGTATCGAGCGGAATAGAGCGTACGTCGCGTCCGTCAATCTCGACCGTACCGGAATCGGGATCCAGGAAACGCGGAATCATCTCGACGAGCGTGGTTTTGCCCGCGCCGGTGCGCCCAACCACCGCGAGCGTGCCGTTTGCCGGAAGCTCGAAGTGGATGTGGTCAAGGGCAGGCACCTCCTCATCCTCATACTGAAACGACACATCGCGAAAGGCAATCTCGCCGTCAAGATCAGTAATGGAGGCGTTGGTCTGTGCGCCGTCGGCAATGGCGGGCTCGGTATCCAGAATCTTATTCAGGCGGATGACAGAGGCCGAGGCGCGCTGAATCATGGTAATCACAAAACCCAGCGAGGCGACGGGCCACGTCATCAGGTTCACGTAGATGATGTACTCGGCGATATTGCCAATGGTAATTGCGCCATCCATCACCATCTGCCCGCCCATCCAGACGACGATGATGGTGGACATGCCCACAATCAGCAGAAACGCCGGACGCCACGCCGCCTCGACGAGGGCCAGGTCCAGGTTGCGCCACTTGTAGGTTTCGCTCTCTTCGTTGAGCGCCTTGGACTCAGACGGCTCGCGTGTGTAGGCTTTCAGCACGCGCATCCCCGCCAGCGCTTCCTGAATGCGGCTGGTAAGCGTAGAGTACTGCTGCTGCAGGCGATCGCTGCGCGTGTGCACCATGTGTGCCATGAAGAACACGGCGACGGCCAACAGCGGCATGGGCGCGAGGGCGTACAGCGTAAGGCGCGGCGAGATCACGAACATGACCGACACCGCGATGAGCACCATCATCAGCGAGCGCGTGACGTACATGATGGCCGGCCCGATGTAGCGGCGCACCTTCTCGATGTCGTCGGTCGAGCGGGTAATGACATCGCCGGTGGAGTACTGCTGGTAGAACGCGGGCGAGAGCTTTTGCAGGTGATCGTACAGCTCGTTGCGCAGGTCGTACTCAATATGCCGAGAGGCCACCACCACGGTCTGCCGCATCAGAAACTTGAAGATGCCACTGATGACGGTGAGCGCCACAATAGCGAGCGCAAAGATGAGCATCCCGCTAAAGAAGTAGACGTAGAGGCTGCTCTGCAGCGTGCCGTGCTCAAAGACGTTGTAGAGCCGCACAAAGCGGGGAATGCTGTCGATGGCCTGGCGCACCACCATGGGCACGGCAATCTGGAAGCCTGCCGACATCATGGTGAACAGCAAGCCCGGAATAAACAGGTACTTGTACTTCCAGAAGTAGTGGTTGAGGGTGGAAAGAGGACCCATGCGTGCAGCCGGAGCAGACGATAAAGAACGCATCAGTGCTGAACCGCTGCGTAGTTATAGGGATCCAACACGTAGGTATCCCCCAAAAAAATGTATCAGGATTGCGGCATGTGGATGGTGAAGGAACAGCGCTGAGCGTTAACTTTCTTGAGTCGAGCCCTTGCACAAATGCTACAGCAGCAAGTTTAAAATATATTACATTTTTGGTTTGCCCCCCCCCCCGCACATTTGTGTATCGTTCAAGTGCAGTAAATCAAAAACAAGCACAAAACACACAGAGCCATGAAGCACCTTAGCTTGTCGATAATAATGCTTCTTAGCACAGTTCTTTTCTTTGGCTTTGGTCCAGAGCTCGAGGACACTCTACTGGACGACGATTCTGTGGAAGCAGAGACAGTGTCTGTGGCCACGACTCCGGTTTCAGACCTGATAGGTCTTAATGTGCAGGCGCTCAACCTTGATGTAAACACATCACAAGAGCAGTCCAGTTGCACATCCGAGACGCTGTTGATGAACTGCGATAAGCAGTTG
>CAZBTM010000124.1:0-561 GCA_964494425.1 uncultured Rhodothermales bacterium
ATGGCGAAGGCAGTAGTACCGACGCCTATTCCCAGCAGGAATCCAAAGCGCTGCTCCGCCTCGTCGGGATCAATGCCGAGCACATCGAACATGCGCGCCTGCATCTCGCGGTTGTGGATACGAATGGAGCCGCCGCCAATCTCATGGCCGTTCAGCACCAAGTCGTAGGCGCGCGCTTCCACCGCGCCCGGATCGTCGTCGAGGCGGTCGAGATGCTCGTCTTTCGGCGCCGTGAACGGGTGATGCATCGGCGCATAACGTTCGTGCTCGTCGTCCCACTCCAACAGCGGGAAGTCCGTGACCCACAAGAAGCGGTCGGGCCCTTCGCCGGGTTCGGGACGCAGCCCCAGGTCATCGGCCATGTAGAGGCGCAGGTGCCCGGCCTGCTCGTACACGGTGGGCGTGGGCCCAGCCACCAGCAGCACCAGATCGCCCAGACGCATGTCGGGATGGCGGTTGGCCACCTCGTAGAGTGCCAATACCATGCCCCGCCCCCCCAGGCTGTGGCCCGCGATATGCACACGGTCGCCGCCGACCCGGTTTTCAAGCGAAATGATGGCG
>CAZBTM010000124.1:571-8703 GCA_964494425.1 uncultured Rhodothermales bacterium
TCTACATGTTCTTGCGGAATGGCGTTGGTGCTCACGTTGCACGAGGGCGCATCCTCGTCTTCGCCCTGCTGGATGTAGATGAGCCCGGCCGCGCCAATGGTGTCGGTTACGTAGTCGGTGAGGCGGTCCATCGCACTGCGTCCGCGGTCACCTTCGCCAGGCACTGGCAGCGCCATGATGCGTCCGTCGTCGTCAATGATCGACTGGAAGACACGGAATCCGCAGCCGTCGAATGCATCGCTCACATCCTGCAGTTTCAGGTCGAAGCGGACATCGGGCTTGTCGGAGCCGTAGGTGCGCATCGCTTCGTCGTAGGTCATGCGCGGAAAGGGCGTGTCGATCTCGGTATCCTTCAGATCGGACCAGAGGTCGGCCATTAAGCCTTCCATGAGATCGTACACCTGCTCCTCGGTGGCAAAGGTCAGCTCCACATCCACCTGCGTGAACTCGGGCTGGCGGTCGGCGCGCAGGTCTTCGTCGCGGAAGCACTTCACGATCTGGACGTAGCGGTCGAGCCCCGACACCATCAGAATCTGCTTGTATGTCTGCGGACTCTGCGGCAGCGCGTAGAAGTGGCCGGGGTGCAGGCGGCTGGGCACGAGGAAGTCGCGCGCGCCCTCGGGGGTCGACTTCATGAGCACGGGCGTTTCGACCTCCAGAAAGTCGTGCTGGTCAAAGAAGCGCCGCGTGGTCTGGTAGAAGCGATGGCGCAGCTCCAGGTTGCGTTGTAGGTCGGGGCGCCGCAGATCCAGGTAGCGGTATTTCAGGCGGAGGTCTTCATTCGCATCCACCCGGCTCTCGTCTTGCGTCGACACCACGAAAGGGGGCGTATCGCTCACGTTGAGCACGGCCAGCGCATCGCCCTGCATCTCGATTGCCCCCGTTTTCATAGAGGGATTCACTGCGTTCTCGTCACGAGCAGCAACCGTTCCGCGCACCGAGATGACGTCTTCGCTTCGGAGCTGCTGAGCGGTTTCGTAAGCCTCCTTGTTTGCCTGCGGGCTAAAGACAATCTGCGTAAGGCCGTAGCGGTCGCGCAGATCGATAAACACGAGGCCGCCCAGGTCGCGCCGTGTATCCACCCAGCCCTTTAGAACGACGGATTCCCCTTCATGATCAGCGCGCAAGGCGCCACAGGTGTGGGTGCGCGTGCCATGCGTATCGGTGGTGATAAGTGCAGAGCGATTGGCCTCAGCCATGAGTCAGGAGTCAGATGCAGTGGAGAAATAACGTAACGCGTAAACATACGGCGCGCTGTCCGGAATGGGTGCGAGCTTCGTGTGAAGGTCAGCGTCAGAACGTTCCTTCCATGCGTCCTTGTACCCATGCGCGCCTCGCATACAATCATTTCCGATATGATTACCCCTTACACTTTTTAAGCATACATGCGCCAAAAGTGTACATATTGGGGGCTATGCAGCGCATATATTCTTTAGTATTCGGTTGAATTATTCAGAGTACGAACGTATTTTACTAAACCTTTAATATGTTTGCCCACCTGCTACCTGCCATAGACGAAGTCATGCATACACTTGCGTATTCTACCCAAAAAAGCCTGTTCTCTGGTGTTTCACTTGTAGCCGGACTGTTTTTGTTGATGCTGAGCACCGTTCCTGCTCAGGCGCAGCAGCCCAACTGGCGTGGGACCCCGACGTACGGTACGATCTCACTTTCCAGCGGCTTTACGCCCGATCCGCAGCGTCGCTCGGTACGCGCTGGCGGAAGCAGAGCGGTGCCGTTTCAGGGGTGCCGTGGCTACATCCACATGGATGCGCCAGACCTGGATCTCAACTACCGGAGCGGCAGCTATCCGCTAAGCATTGAAACCGATGCGAGCACAGATGTCACGCTCCTGGTGTATACGCCTAACGGAGAGTGGATCTGCGACGACGACAGCGGCGAAGGCACAAACGCCCGCCTGGAGTTTAACACGCCACAATCGGGGAACTACAACATTTGGGTGGGTACCTACAGCAGCGCTGGAGGCACGCCTAACGCATCGGTCGTGTTTAGTGAGCTGAGCGGATCGCAGAGCCGGTCTACGTCCTCATCCCGCACCACGCGCAATATTGGCAACAACTCGTCGTCGAGCACGGCCTCCTCGGGCACATTGAACTGGCGGGCTGCCCCAACCTACGGGACCGCCCAACTGTCGGCGGGGTTCTGGCCCGATCCGCACACCACTCAGGTGGTTGCTGGCGGATCTATCGAGAACCCCATTCAGGGCACGGGCTGCCGTGGACGCGTGGCAGCGAACGCGCCTGATCTGAATCTGAACTACAGCGCGCGCAGCTCCTCGCTGTACATCTACACGGAGACAGATATAGATGTAACCCTGACCGTGCGCGCTCCCAGCGGTGAGTGGTTTTGCAATGACGACGGCGGCGAAGGCCTGGATGCAATGATTGCATTCAATCGTCCGCAAAGTGGCCAGTACAACATCTGGGTGGGGGCGTATAGCGAATCCGACAACTACTCGACAAGCCAGGTGCACATCTCGGAGATCCAGCCGTAGCTTGTGCGCCGCCCGCGTCCGTAACGATGTTGATGACACGCAACGATGGCCACGGTGGCTCGTCCACTTTAAGACACGTAGTCTTTTCGACCCGGCCCGTGCCCTGCCCATGCCCGCTTCGCTTGGCGTTCCTCGCGCTGCTGCCATCGACGAAACCCGTGCTGCGCTCACTCCTGATGTGGTGAAGCGCCTGCGGGATACGCACGCTGTGGACGTCCGCGTGGCATCGGGCGTAGGCACCGATGCGTATCATACCGACAGCGACTACGAGGCGGCCGGGGCCTCGATCGTCAGTGACGACGACGCATGGGGCGCCGACATTGTACTTACGCTGGCACCGCCCTCGCCTGAACGCTGCGCTGCGCTCTCGGGCGAGCAGGCGGTGCTGGGTCTTCTGCAGCCGCTCGACGCGCCGCAGGGGCTGGCCAACATCGCCAAGCAAGGCGCCACCGCCCTGCCCATGGAGCTGGTCCCGCGCATCTCACGCGCCCAGTCGATGGATGTGCTCTCAGCCATGAGTTCGCTGGCCGGGTATCGTGCTGCGCTGGAGGCTGCGCTCCGCCTCCCCAAGTTCTTTCCGCTCATGAGCACCGCCGCCGGCACCATTCGTCCGGCGAGCGTGCTTGTGGTAGGCGCAGGCGTGGCGGGGCTGCAGGCCATTGCTACGGCCAAGCGCCTGGGGGCCAAGGTGCGGGGCTATGACATCCGCGATGCCACGCGCGAGGAGATTGAGAGCCTGGGTGCGTCGTTTGTGGAGCTGGAGCTGGATACCTCGCTCTCGGAAGGCGACGACGGCTACGCCAAAGAGCTGGAGCAGGCTAAGCAAGAACGGCAGCCCGAACTGCTGCGCCCGCACATCGCCAAATCGGATGTGGTGATTACGACCGCGCTCATCCCAGGACGCCCCGCGCCGCTGGTTATCAATGAGGCGGCAGTCAAAGACATGGCGCCCGGCTCCGTTGTCGTGGATCTGGCTGCGCCCAACGGCGGCAACTGCGCGCTCACCGAACCTGGCGAAACCGTCACGCGCCACGACGTGCACATCATGGGCCCCACGAATCTGCCGGCCATGATGCCCGTGCACGCGAGCGAGCTCTTTGCGAACACCGTACGCGCGCTGCTCGACTACCTGCTCGACGACGATGGCACGCTCGCCCTTGATCTCGACGACGAGGTGGCCGATGCGATGTGCGCTGTCCACAACGGCGCCATTCGCAACGAGCGTGTGCGTGGCCTGGTCGACACATCGGCTGCTTAACGTTTTGGCCCGTTCTATCCGCCTGTATCTGTCTGCCTAACCGCCTGCCTACGGCGTCCGTCTGCCATGATTGAGAATGTGATTATCTTTGTGCTCGCAGCACTTCTGGGGACGGAAGTGCTTACCAAGGTGCCGCAAACCTTGCATACGCCGCTGATGTCGGGGGCCAACGCCATCAGTGGCATCACGCTGGTTGGGGCCGTCATTGCCGCCGGAATGAGTGACGCCTGGTGGGCCCAAGCGCTCGGGTTTGGGGCGCTGGTCGTGGCCACGATCAACGTAGTGGGCGGCTTCCTCGTTACCGACCGCATGCTGCGCATGTTTGGCCGCAAACGCTCTGCTTCTGCTTCTGACTCCTCCTCCTCATGACGCCCTCGATTGAACTCGCGTATTTGCTGTCGGCTGTGCTGTTTGTGCTGGGTCTGAAGCGGATGCAAACGCCGCCCACCGCCCGCAGCGGCAACGCGTTGGCCTCGCTCGGCATGTTCACCGCCGTGGTGGCTACGCTCTTTGTGCACGATGTGCTGTCGTGGCCGCTGCTGCTTGCGGGCGTGCTCACCGGTGGGGCCATTGGCACCCTTCTGGCCGTGCGTACGCCCATGACCTCGATGCCGGAGCTGGTCGCGGTGTTTAATGGATTCGGAGGCGCTGCCTCGGCATTCGTGGCCAGCGCCGAAATTGCCCAGTACCTGCAGGGCAGTCGGCTGGTGGATGCGAGCGCGTATTCGCCTACGCTCGCCGTGGTCATTGGCGTAAGTCTGCTGGTCGGCATGGTCACGTTCACGGGCAGCCTGGTGGCGTTTGGTAAGCTGCAAGGGCTGCTCTCGGGCAATCCCATCACGTTTCCGGGCGTGGCGTTTGTCACCGGTCTGCTGCTGCTTGCAGGCGTGGCTGGCATCGTGCTGATGGCCCTGGGCGCTCCCGAACTGACCGCCGACCCCGACATCACGCTGTACGCGGGCATCGGTATTGCCGCGAGTGCTGCGCTCGTGGGACTCTTCCTCGTGTTTCCCATTGGCGGCGCCGATATGCCGGTGGTGGTGGCGCTGCTCAACTCCTACTCTGGACTCGCCGCCGCGGCTACAGGGTTTATCCTTGACAACACAGCTCTCATTGTGAGCGGCACGCTCGTAGGCGCCGCCGGGTTCATGCTCACCATGCAGATGTGCGAGGCCATGAACCGCTCGCTCGCCAACGTCATGCTGGGCGGATTCGGGGGCGATGGCGCAACAAGCAGCGCACTTGACATCCCCGAAGGCAAGAGCGTACAAGAGACCAGCCCGCAAGACCTGGCGATTCTGGCCACCTATGCCGAGCGCGTTATCATCGTACCGGGCTACGGACTCGCGGTGGCGCAGGCGCAGCACGCCGTACGCGAACTGGCTGACCGCCTCGAAAGCAAGGGCGTGGACGTGCGCTACGCCATCCACCCGGTCGCGGGCCGCATGCCGGGGCATATGAACGTGCTCCTGGCCGAGGCCGACGTGCCGTACGAGCAGCTCTTCGAAATGGACGAGATCAACAGCGCTTTCTCCTCAACCGACGTGGCGATTGTCATTGGGGCTAACGACGTGGTGAACCCCGCCGCACGCGAGGCCTCGGGGAGTCCTATCGCGGGTATGCCTATCTTGGACGTGGACGACGCCGAGACCGTGGTTGTCATTAAACGCAGCTTGAGCCCGGGTTACTCGGGGGTACCCAACAGCCTGTTTTACCAAGACAACACCCGCATGCTTTTTGCGGATGCGAAAGAAGCCGTCAGCGAGACGACCGAGGCGGTGAAGGGACTGTAATAAGCCGCACGGATTGCATATAGAGCGGCGGCCACGCATCAACAGGGTGTTTTTGGATACCGTATGCCCTACATTGACACATGAAACGCTCGGGAGCGATCTCAAACGCTTCCGGGGGGTTCCGCGCGTCTGTGTGCGGCCCTTGTTGCCGCCCTTGTGGGGTTAAGCAGCAATCCCTAACGTACTTGCTCCAAGATGCCTGTGTAGGATAGTGCAAGACAGGCCGTTCTTTCCAGCAGGTTTCCTGTCGCGTGCGTCAATACACGAAGGGCATGCTCCTCTTTCTTAGCTTTGCTCCGTGGGCAAGCTTTCCCTCCCTGATACCTATCACATGTTTTCTTCGGTTAAATCAGTCTGGCAACGCTTTAAGTCTGAACCGGGCGAAACCCAAACCGCCGTTCCTGGAAAGGAAGGCGGGCTGGGAACGTTCGGTGGCGTTTTTACGCCCTCCATCCTGACGATTCTTGGGGTCATCATGTACCTGCGGTACGGGTGGGTCGTCGGGAATGTGGGGTTGTTTGGGGCGTTTCTCATCGTTACGCTGTCTACGGGCATTACGCTGCTTACGGCGTTCTCCATCTCGGCCATTGCAACCGACCAGCGGGTACGCATCGGCGGAGCATACTACATGATCAGCCGGTCGCTCGGGCTTGAAACCGGGGGAGCAGTGGGGATTCCACTGTTCTTTGCTCTTGCGCTTTCGGTGGCGCTATACACGGTCGGATTCGCCGAAAGCGTGGTCAATGTGTTTCCGTCGCTGAACCAGCGGGTCGTGGGGTTGATCACGACAGTAGGCGTTACGGCGCTGGCCATTGTATCAGCCAAAGCGGCCATTCGATCGCAATACGTGATTATGGCTGCCATTGCGGTATCGCTGATCTCGCTCTATTTTGGGAAGCCAATCGAAGAGAGCGATATCGAGATGTGGGGTGCCAGCGACCGGCTCTCGGAGCCGTTCTGGGTCGTCTTTGCCGTGTTCTTTCCGGCGGTAACAGGCATCATGGCCGGGGTCAACTTGTCGGGCGATCTTGAGGATCCGGGCAAGTCTATTCCGTGGGGCACCTTCGCAGCCATCGGCGTCGGCTACCTCATCTACATGACGCTCCCTATTGTGCTGGCCACCCGCGCCGATGCGGCAACGCTGATTGAAGATCCGCTTGTAATGCGGCGGATCTCGTTCTGGGGCGATGCCATTCTGCTCGGCGTGTGGGGTGCTACGCTGTCGAGCGCAGTGGGAAGCATTCTCGGTGCGCCCCGGGTGCTACAGGCGCTGGCCCGTGATGGTGTGCTGCCGCGCTGGCTTCGGTGGCTGGGCCACGGCTCGGGCGAAGAAGATACGCCCCGCTACGGCACGATCCTGACGATGGTTATTGCGCTAACCGCTGTAGCGCTGGGCGACCTGAACGCGATTGCGCCTGTCCTTACTATGTTCTTCCTGGCTACGTACTGCGTGCTGAACGTAGCCGCAGGCATCGAGACGGCACTGGACAGTCCGTCCTTTCGCCCTACGTTCAAGGTACACTGGATGCTGTCGTTGCTGGGGGCCGTTGGGTGTATCTCGGTCATGTTCTTGATTAACACGACCGCCACTGTAATTGCTATTGCATGCATCATTGCCATTTTCGCGTGGCTCAAACGCAAAGGCATGAAAGCCGCCTGGGGCGACGTGCGGCAGGGTCTCTGGATGGCGGCGGTACGTTCGGGACTGCTTCGGCATCAGAACAACCCCGCTCCCAAGAACTGGCGTCCGCACCTGCTTGTGCTAACTGGCGCTCCCACCAGCCGATGGCACCTGGTTGAGCTGGCTTCGTCGTGGACCCATGACCGCGCTCTCATGACTGTAGCCACGGTCTTTCCTGAAGAGGGCTTTCCCGTTGAACGCCAGCAGAAGATGGAGACCAACATCCGAGATCACCTGGCCGAGCGCGGCGTGCAGGCGCTCGTGCGCTCGGTATCGGCGTCGAATCCGTTTGATGGAGGCGAGCACCTCGTTGAAGCCTACGGCCTGGGGCGCCTTACACCCAACACCGTCGTGCTGGGGGATACAGAGAATCCCGACCATGCCGAACGCTACTGCACCATGATCCGCAACTTCTACCACTCGCAGCGGAACGTGCTCATCGTGCAGCATGACAACGCTACCGACTTCGACCGGCGCGAGCGCATTGACGTGTGGTGGGGCGGCCTTGAAGGCAATGGCGGCCTCATGAAAGTGATGGCGTACCTGCTCAACACCAGTTTCCTGTGGCAGGATGCACAGGTTGTGCTGAAAATGGTGGCCCCCACCGAAGAAGCCGCTGAGCAGATGCACCAGAACGTCGAACCCATCGTCAAACGCATCCGCATCGGTGCCGAGCTCAATGTCATTGTTGGGAACGGACGCTCGTTCGACCACATTCTCCACGAATCGTCGCAGGATGCCGATCTCATTTTCCTGGGCATGGCCGCTCCAGACGAGGTAGACGACTTCACGTCGTACTACAGGGAGCTCCACAGTCGAACCCGCGATCTGCCCGCCACGATCTACACCCTGGCAGCGGAGCCGGTTGCCTTCCGTGAGGTGCTT
>CAZBTM010000125.1:0-369 GCA_964494425.1 uncultured Rhodothermales bacterium
ACGGTGCCCGACCGCGCAACCATCGCAAACATGTCGCCCGAGTACGGCGCTACGATGGGATTCTTCCCGATCGATAACGAGGCGCTCGATTACATGCGTCGCACCAACCGCTCGGAAGAGCAGGTGCAGCTCGTGGAGCGCTACTGCAAAGAGCAGGGCCTCTTCCACACGCCCGATACGCCCGCGCCAGAGTGCCTTGACGTGCTGGAGCTCGACCTGAGCAGCATCACGCCGAGTGTGGCGGGGCCGAAGCGTCCGCAGGACCGCATTACGGTGCCAGAGCTGCCCTATGAGTTCAACGAATCGCTCACCCGCGAGGCCGGGCCCCTCGGGTTCGGGCTCGACGAAGACACGCTCGACAGCGTGGCC
>CAZBTM010000125.1:379-3416 GCA_964494425.1 uncultured Rhodothermales bacterium
GACAGCACCGGCGTGTACGACGATGGCGAACATCAGCTCGACCTGACACACGGCGACACCGTCATTGCGGCCATTACCAGCTGCACCAACACCAGCAACCCATCGGTGATGCTCGGAGCCGGGCTCATCGCCAAGAAGGCGGTCGAGAAAGGACTTACCGTGCCGCCGTACGTGAAAACCAGTCTGGCGCCCGGATCCAAGGTCGTCACCGACTACCTGGTTGAGGGCAACCTGATGCCGTATCTCGATCAGCTTGGATTCAACACGGTAGGATACGGATGTACCACCTGCATCGGCAACTCGGGGCCGCTCCCCGAACCAGTTGAGAAGGCGATCAAAGACGGCGATCTCATTGTGAGCGGTGTGCTTTCGGGCAACCGTAACTTCGAGGGCCGCATCCACTCGCTCGTGCAGGCCAACTACCTTGCCTCGCCGCCGCTCGTGGTGGCCTACGCGCTGGCCGGCACGGTCGACATCGACCTGACCAAGGACCCGATTGGCACCGACAGCGCGGGCGAGCCGGTCTATCTGGAAGACATCTGGCCCTCCAGCGACGAGATCAAGGCGCTGGTCGACACCGTCGTGAAGCCCGAGTTCTACAAAGAAGAGTACGAGGGCATCGAGCAGTCCAACGAAACGTGGAATAACATCGCGATTCCGGAAGGTTCGGTGTACGACTGGGATGAGGACTCCACCTACATTCAGGAGCCGCCGTTCTTCATGGACCTGACGCCCGAGGTGCCGCCGATTACGTCGGTCGAAGGCGCACGCGTTCTCGTGAAGGCAGGCGACTCGACCACGACCGATCACATTTCGCCAGCCGGTGCGATTCCGGAAGACTACCCGGCCGGGAAGTACCTGAAAGAGCGTGGCGTAAAGCCGTACGCGTTCAACTCGTATGGCGCACGGCGCGGCAATCACGAGGTGATGATGCGCGGCACGTTTGCCAACATCCGCATCAAGAACGAGCTGGTGCGCGACGAAGATGGCAACGTCGTGGAAGGCGGCTATACCCGCAACTTCCTGAAGGACGGTGAAGTCACGACCGTCTTCGACGCCGCAATGGACTACATCGACAACGACGTGCCGCTGGTTGTGCTTGGCGGCAAGGACTACGGCATGGGCTCCAGCCGCGACTGGGCCGCGAAGGGCACCATCCTGCTCGGTGTGGATGCCGTAATTGTAGAGAGCTACGAGCGCATCCACCGGTCGAACCTGATCGGCATGGGCGTGCTGCCGCTCCAGTACAAAGATGGTGACACCGCCGAATCGCTCGGCCTCGATGGCACCGAAACGTTCGACATCCCGCTCGACGACGACCTGGAAGCGGGGCAAGACGTGGAAGTCATTGCCACGAAGGAAGACGGCACGGACATCCGCTTCACGGCGGTCAACCGCTGCGATACGCCGATTGAGGTAGAATACTACCGCCACGGCGGCATCCTACACTACGTGCTGCGCGACTACCTGAGCAACGCGCCGGTGGCCGCGTAACATCGGGTCCACGTAGCAAACGCTGTATGCACGATATACGAAAAGGCGCCTCGTCTCTCGTCATGAGAGGCGGGGCGCTTTGCGTTTTTTTGCCTGGAGCCCAACGCACAGCCTCACACCCGCCGGGTGCCTGCTAACAAAGCCGGAGATGGTTCGACTCCCGGCTCCTGCGTCATAGTCCGCTCACCATGACACGCCCTAAACGACATCGCTCACAGGATGCTATCGCGAGCAACCCAGATACACATAACAAAAAAACGCCTCGCTCCGGGGGGAACGAGGCGTCTGGAAATAGCGACCTAATAGAAACCTGACAGGTCTCGCAGACCTGTCAGGTTTGAAAGTGACTTACTCCGCATCCGGCGCGTTATCCATCTGGGCCTTCTGGAGTTGGCCGGAGTAGTCGACGTACACCGTCTTTGTCTCCGTGTAGAAATCGAAGACCTCCCAGCCGCCGTCGCGGTGGCCGTTGCCAGTGCCTTTCACGCCGCCGAACGGCATGTGGGCTTCGGCACCGATGGTCGGGCCGTTCACGTAGGTGATGCCGGCCTCCAGGTCGTGCATCGCGCGGAAGGCGTGGCGCACGTTTTCCGTGTAGATGCTGGAGGAGAGTCCGTAGTCGGTGTTGTTGGCCACCTCAACGGCCTCCTCGTACGACGATACCGTGAGCACGCTGAGCACCGGGCCGAAGATTTCCTCCTGCGCAAGCCGCATGTTGGGCGTTACGTCGGTGAAGAGCGTGGGCTGGAAGAAGTAGCCGTCGTCCAGCGCCGGATCATCGGGCGTGTTACCGCCAAAGACGAGCGTAGCGCCTTCGTCGGGGCCGATCTCCATGTAGGACTGCACCTTCTTGAGCGCGTCCTCGTTGATGAGCGGACCCACATCGACGCCGTCGTCGCGTCCATCGCCGAGCGTGAGGTTTTCGGCGGCTTTCTGGATGCGGCTCACGAGCTCGTCGTGCACGTCTTCGTGGACGATCAGGCGGCTGGTGGCGGTGCAGCGCTGCCCTGTGGTGCCGTACGCGCCCCAAATCACGCCCTCAAGAGCCAGGTCGAGGTCGGCATCTTCCATCACGATCATGGGATTTTTGCCGCCCATTTCGAGCGACAGCTTCTTGTTGAGACGTCCGCACGTTTCGCCGATCTTCGTGCCGACTTCGGTGGAGCCGGTGAACGAAATGGCATCGACCGAGGGGTGCTCAACCAGTGCGCCGCCGACGGTGCCGTCGCCCTGCACCAGATTCACGACGCCGGCAGGCAGCCCCGCATCCGCAAATACCTGCAGCAAGAGCGCGCCGCAGTGGGGCGACTCCTCGCTTGGCTTGAACACGACGGTGTTGCCCGAGGCAATCGCCGGGAAGATCTTCCATGTAGGCACAGCGACGGGGAAATTCCACGCCGTGATGATGCCGCATACGCCCACGGGACGGCGGATGCTCATGTTGAACTT
The DNA here is from genome assembly GCA_964494425.1 of uncultured Rhodothermales bacterium. Lineage (GTDB taxonomy): Bacteria > Bacteroidota > Rhodothermia > Rhodothermales > Salinibacteraceae > Longimonas. Next base: position 3,323 of record CAZBTM010000125.1, read on the forward strand.
GTCGGGAAGCTCGCTGGGCACCAGCGAATCGTCGCGGCTCAGCCGCGGCGCGCGGGCCCTCGCGAGCACGCGCGCCATTGCGCCCGACGCTGGC
>CAZBTM010000125.1:3426-8686 GCA_964494425.1 uncultured Rhodothermales bacterium
ATGCGTTTCAAGATGCGTCCCCGCTCGGGAGCAGGCGTGCTCCACCAGCCGTCGAACGCGCGTTGGGCGGCGGCCACGGCATCGTCTACATCTGCCGGACCCGAGGCGGGAAAGTGGCCCACCACGTCTTGAAATGACGCCGGATTGCGACTGGCAAACGTTTGGCCGGTTGCAGCGGCCTGCCAGGTGCCATCAATGTAGTTTTGGAAGAGGTCAGCCATAAGCAAAATAGAAGGTAGCAATGGGGATACAATCGGTAGCTGAAGTATAGCCGATGCCAGATGCGTTCTCAACGGAGGCGTTCGGATTATGCACGAAAAGCGCTTTGGGTGATGAAGTAGGCTGTCATGCATATAGGATAGCGACTGTGGAAACGCAGCTCTCGTCATGGTATCTGGCGGGATGCGAAGCATGAGGGCCCATCCAGCATCCCTACCGCGCTCCGAGAGGGCGTATGTTCCGTAACAGGTTCTGTCGCATCGGTACAGCAAGGCGTACTGTTCCACCATGTGTCGCAGCCCCACGGGTTCGATGCGCGCCCGTCCCCGAACCCACTGCGCAGCGTCTCGTTAAGGCCAATCGCTTACGCAATTTTACGTACTGCATCCCTGCCCAACCATGCTTTCCGACGACGCCATTGCCGCGCTCGAATCCGCCGTATCCACCTGCGACGCTGCCCGCCGTGATCTGGAGGCGGCCCTCACCCGCGCCGAAAAAGCCAGCGACGACACCGACCACGACGAAGCGCTTCAGGCCATTGCCACCGCCATTCAGGAGTGGGGCGCCGGGCAGGAGCAGTTCGCCGACGCGGTGGCGGCCTCGAACGCGCCCGACATCCCGATGGCGGCGCTGCTCCTCAAAAACGAAACCGGTACCGACGCCATGAATGCCCGGCGCGGCGTGCCCGGCGTCTCGGTCGACGGCACCGACCAGCCCTTCGACGTCGACCTCTCAGGCATGCGCGGCAGCGCTCTCACTGATGCAATCACGACGTATGTGGAGGAGTGAGATGACGAATCAACAGGATTATCCGTCTATCGGCGTAAGGCCTTCTATCCTCGACAGCCAGTTGTTGAAATGGGGACAAGCTGTACGCATCGTATCCAACCCAATAGATTCTGCAATGAGTTCGCCAAAGGGTATTTTTTCATACTGGGGGCATATGCGCAGAAGACGTTTGGAGGGAGCTGTCTTTGAACTATCGTTGATGTGCTCAGGGGTATTGAATTGTCTTACGATACCACGCAGTTTAGGCAGATAGCCTTGCCCCTGATTGGTCAATGCACGGAGTTCCTCGTCAAGCGTCCCAACATCGCTGAAGAGAAGTGCTTCAAACTCGTGAAGTTGAAAGTAGGGAAGAAAGCGCTGCGTTTCGTCGAGATCCTCTGCAAACACATCTTCCAGATACGCCACCCGGTCTATGATCTGCGTTGGAGGCGGACAGCCAGCGTCTTCCAGTCCGGGGAAATCCTCTGGTAGACCGTAATAGTCGAATAGGGTAGTCGTGTAGGCGCTGGTGTCATTTGTGAGTAACCGATGTATGAATGACCGTGCAGTTTCATATGAGATAATTCCACCGCGGTGCGTGCGGGCTCGGGAACCGGCTTTCAGTGGAATGAGAATTGGTGTTGCATAGACATTATGAAGGTGGAGATGTGGACGAAGCACGTTTTTGACAAATCCCTCTTCCGTTTCGCCCTCTGCAACAATATTCAAGCGAATCATGGGCGCCCTCCGATCATGTTCATCTCCCAGAGTTCTCCAACTGTATAGTCTTGGAGCCAATCTTGTAATCCCCGTTGGTTTTCCAGACGCCGGAAAACGGACTTCGACTGATGGCTACTTCTCATCCCGTTTTCGGTATCCTCTTCGCGATCTACGACAATGATGTCGTCGGGATCAAACTGGTTGAGCAGTGTTACAGACTGGGTTGAAAGGATCACCTGGCTACGCGATGCTGCACTGCGTACCAGCCCAGCCAACACGCCTATGGCACGCGGGTGCAGGCCAAGTTCAGGCTCATCTACAATGATGGCCGTTGGCGGGTTGGGTTGTAAAAAGACCGTGGCGAGGCAGATGAACCGGAGCGTTCCGTCAGAGAGTTGATGCGGCTGGAAGCGATAATCGCTTTCCTTTTCTCGCCATTCAAGGCGTATCGTTTCTGGATTATGCGGATTTGGACGGAGCGCAAAATCGTCAAATCGCGGGAAGATGCGCTGCACGGACTTGCAGATCAGGTGGTACCGCTCTGCATGCTGTTCTTTCAGCAGATAGAGAAACGCAGCGATATTGCCTGCATCTGAGCGCAATCCATCGTTGTCATGTATATTGCACGGACGCTTTGGAGGGGCCTGTGCGCCGGTGTCGTGAAAGTGGTAGACCATACAAGTCCCTAACCTCGAATAGACATTTTCAAAGGCATCAGTCGGATATTCTTTGTAAGCATCACGCAGATTTGATTCCTGATGCCCCTTACCGAGGTCTTGGTATTCACGCAAAGAGTTGCTTTCAAGTTTAAGCTGTTCATACGCGAATATGAGACGACTGTCTTCGGTAGGAATAAGTTTGAAGGAGTACTCATTCCTACCAAAGTGGAAAGCAGCACGGATATGCTCTGTCTCCTTTGGACCGTAGTAGAGCAATGCATCCGCTTGTCCTGCTTTTGCCACAAACAGTCGCAGGTCGTGGCGAATAAGGGCATTGAGCATGCGGAAGAAGCTGATGAAGTTGCTTTTTCCCGATCCGTTAGGACCAACAAGGACATTCACATCTCGCAGGTGCAGGTCGAGTTGCTTGATCGACTTGAAGCCTTCGATCTTGAGGCGTTTTAGCTGTTCCATATCACATGGGCAGGCGGTCGGGGATGCTGTCGGACTGCTTGGGTCTGTTATACTTGGTACACAGCAGGAAAAGGATAACCGTGAGGCTATCGTATAAGTTTTGCCCCTTCCACCGATGCAATCACCACGTATGTGGAGTAGCGGTACAAGCACAGACATGCATGACTGCGAGATCTTGTGCCGTCGTTAAAATGCGCCTACGGTCAGCGTCACAGCAGCCATCGGGCGGTGCACAGTTGGGGCATACCCGGCATAGGCGCTCACCTTGATGCCGCCCCTTGTATCCCCCTGGGCGCGGATGATGGACAGGGCACGCACCCCCAACGAATGAACGCCTGCTTCGCTTACACCAATGCCGATTGGAGAGGGGGATTTGAACGCAAGTGTATCATACCGGTACCCGAGACCCACTGCAGCGCCCAGCCGAGGGCTGTTATAGGTGCGATGCTGAAGAATGATCTGTCCTTGCTTCGGAGCAGACAGAGAGGCTGTCAGGTAGTTACGCCGCCACAGCTGCGTGGTGGCATCAACGCCCAGGGTAAAGAGGCCAAGTGTAAGCCCCGCCCCATATCGGCCCGCTGAATCAAAGCCAGCAAGGTAGAGTCCGCCACTGAAGCGGCTGGGATTCACAGGCTCCCGCGACAGGTTCTCATCTGTCGCGACATCCCGGGCCAGGTGCTGCGTGGGCGAATATGTCCCCGTTACACCTACGCCCATCGTGTTCTGATGCGAAGGATACGTGCCCCGATCATGAAACATGGCCGACTCGCTAACGGGCGTATGCGAGACACATCCGCTGGTAGCAATGAGCAGCGCTCCGAGGGCGAGAATAGGCTTAATACGACATATCATGTTCTGTAGCAGAACTGATGATGGGAGATTGCATCCGCATCGATCCTAAAACGCATATCCGAAGCTGATGCCGCCAAAGGGGAGAAATCGCCCGTTGGATTCGACAAACGGAGTAAAACCGATACGAAAGAGGAAGCTACGTTCGATCGGCTGGTAGCGGTAGCCCACGACAAACGACGCCGCGATCCCCGAAGTGCTGGTGTCATTCGTGTTATGCGGTCGCAATCCAGACGGGCCGTTGCCCCTCACCAAGGTGGCACCGGCGCCGAGTTCGAGGGCATGTGTGGTGTTGGATACGAAGGCTAACTGCACGGGCACCATGTGGGCGCGACCATTAAACAGGAAATCGCTCCTCAAGATGGCGTAGCCTCCGCGAAGGTGCAAGCGCCCAACAAGATGACGATCGTAGTTGATGCTGTAGAATAGACCCGCACCGCCCAGTTCAACATACAGAGCATTGCGAGCAGGCTCCGACGCCGCCTTGGCTGTCGAATCTGGGGACGCAGTAGTCTGCTGTGCATAGGCTGGGGCAGACAGTGCAACGAGGCCGAGCAGCCCGATGATCAAGGCGACACGTCGTGCTGGAAAGAGAGACAAGGGTATGTGAAAACTGTGAGGCAGAAATATATGAAAGACTACATGTCTTCACGGTAAAAATATAATTGCCCGTGCATCGTATTGCAACAGGACAGCTGCGCGTAGGGCGGACTCATATCCTAAAATAGAACCGCAGTTCTAAGAGAACGACACACAGGTAGCATGTAGCGGAAGTGTGGGGGCAGTACGTTCAGAGAGCATAATGGAGTGCACCAACGCGGCGCTCTATATCAGCCTGTTTTCCCTCTCTATGATGATATGCCCCATGACACATACCATACAATCCTCGCGCATCTCTCTTGACGCCTGCAGCGCGTTTTGTGCTCCACAGCGCTGGCTTGTAGCGCTCGTATTGGGCCTGCTGCTCATGGCGGGCACGCTCCACAGCGCATCAGCCCAAACCACGACCATTGAGCGCCTGGTGTCGGATGACCCACAAAACGGCGGCCGGTACGGCTTCAGTGTCGACCTGGACGCCACGGCGAGCGAGTTCATGGTCGGCGCATACAAGGAAGGGCCGGCGTCTCCTTCGTTCCGACGTGGCCGCGCCTATATATACGGCACATCGGTAACTGCACCGCCCTTTTTGCGAGCTACATTGAATCCCCCCGGAAGCACAATAGAGGCCAGCTCAGAGTGGGGGCGCAGTGTCGCGGTCGGAACGTCTACAATCAGTACGTCCTATTTCGTCGGAGCCCCGCGCGATGACAATACAACGGCTATTTCGGGTTTTACCATTGAAGATACAGGTTCCTGGTCGCGATTTGAGTTGACCAGCGGCACCTACAGCCGTATCCGAACGGTTGAGGCGAATGGTGGGGGCTTCACAACGAGCCGTCTTTTTGGCTCGGCACTGGTCCTTGACGGGACCACGCTGGCCGCCAGTGCGATCCTGGATGGCAGTACAAGCCCTACCGGTGATGGCCGCGTGTACATCCGCGAGCTAACAGGCCTTACGACAGGGACTAATG
>CAZBTM010000126.1:0-3436 GCA_964494425.1 uncultured Rhodothermales bacterium
CTTCGACGACCCGGCGCTGAATGCGCTCATCGACACGGCGCTGGTGCGTAACCTGGACCTGGAGCGTACCCGTGCAGTCGTCGACGAAATCGCCAGTCAGTTTCGCATTGCGCGGGCGCCGCTTTTCCCTCAGGTCACCGCGAACGGCAACTACAACCGTCAGTCGCAGCCCGCCAACACCGGCATTGGTGGAGCACTCGGGGGCGGCGGAGGCGGCTCGGGGGCTGTGCCCGACCGCTTCGCGTTTGATACGTACAGCCTCTCGCTCTCACTCTCGTACGAACTCGACTTTTGGGGCCGTCTGCGCAACCAGCGAGGCGCGGCCTTAGAGCGCTTTTTGGGGTCGGTAGATGCGGTGCAGACCGCCCGCCAGCAGGTCATTGCGCAGACGATAAGCACGTACTTTGAGGTGGCTGCGCTGGAGCGCCAGATGGCGCTGGGCGAGGAGACGATTCGCGTGCTGCAAGAGCGTGTCGACCTGGCTGAAGACCGCTACGACCGCGGGCTGGCGCGCTCGTTCGAGGTATACGCCCTGCGTCAGGAGCTGCAAGCCGCCCAGGCGGAGCAGCCCGCGCGCGAGAGCCAGCTTGCTGATGCCCGCGGTCGCCTCTCGGTGATCTTGGGGCAGTTCATCGGCAACGTCGACGAAGCCGTGATGCAGGCCGCGCATTCTGCGCCCCGCGATGCCGTGCTGGCCACTCTGCAGCCCGTGCCGCCGGGCCTGCCCTCCGACCTGCTCATGGCCCGCCCCGACGTCCGCGCCGACGCTCGCGAACTCAACGCGGCCCAGCGCGAGATCGGCGTGGCACGCGCCAACCGGCTGCCCAGCTTCTCGCTCACCGGCGAGGGCGGCGTCCAGAACAGCACGCTCGACGACCTGCTGAACATCGATCAGCGCTTCACCACGCTCATTGCATCGGTGGCGGCGCCAGTGTTTCAGGCGGGGCGCCTGCGTGCGGAGCAGGATGCGGCTGAGGCGCGCTACACCCAGGCGCGGGCCACCTACGAACAGACGCTGCTTACCGCGCTCCAGGAAGTGCACGCGGCGCTCACTGCGTACGAGAAGCAGCAGGAGCAGTACGCGCTGGTTCGCGACCAACTCGAACAAGCCGAGGCCAGCGCCTCCAACCAGATGCGCCGCTACGAACGCGGTATTGGCGAGTATGCGACGGCCCTCGATGCCGAACGCACGCGCCTGCAGGCTGCGCAGCGCCTTACGGCCGCCGAAGAAGCCCTGGTCGGAAGCCGCATTGCACTGCACCGGGCGCTGGGCGGAGCATGGGTCGCGCCGCCCGAAACCGACGACCCGCGCCTGTTCCGCGACACCTACCGCCCGGATGCAGCGCCCGAAACCGCCAACTAACGTGCACCCTCACCCCTGTTTCTCCACTTAGGCTGCCGTGTGGTAGCCGCGTCCTCTTTACGTCATGCACGAATACAAATCGTACCTCCTCGGTGGCGGATTCATTGTGGGCAGCCTCCTTTTGGCCGTGCTGCTGGTGGCATTGCGTAGCGCTCCGCCAGAGGATCCGCCCTCCAACGAGGCGCCGCTCGTGTCCACCACACCCATTGAACTGCGCTCCGGGGCCCTACACGTGCGCGGCACCGGCACTGTGCGTCCGCCACGCGAGATCGACCTGACCGCCGAAGTGGGCGGGCGCATCGTGTCGGTGAGCGATGCATTTGTGAGTGGCGGCACCTTCCGCACTGGCGACACGCTCGCCCGCATCGACCCGTCTGATTACCAGAGCCGGGTGCGTCAGGCGCAGGCTGCGGTCACGCAGCGCCAGTTCGAGGTGCTGCAGGCACGCGAAGAGGTAGGCGTCGCCAAAGAAGAGTACGAGCGGATGCGTCAGCGGATGGCGGATGCGCCGGAGCCCGACAGCACCGAACTGGGGCGTCTGCTCTTCCGCGAACCCCAGCTTCGGGCGGCCCAGGCCAATCTTGAAAGCGCCCGGGCCCAGCTCGAAACCGCTCAGACCAACCTGGAGCGCACCGCCCTCGTGGCGCCGTTCGACGGACGCATCCGCACCACCCAGGCCAATCTGGGCGCGTATGTAGCGCCAGGCACGCCCATCGCCCAACTCTTTAGCACCGAGCAGGCCGAGGTCGTGGTCCCGCTCGAATCGGGGCGGGCTGCGCTGATCGACGGGCTGTGGCAGACCAGCGCCCGCCAGACCGACCCGCCGCGCACCGCGACCGTGACGTTGGACTACGGCGGCGATTCCTACACGTGGGAGGGCTACGTAGACCGCGTAGAGGGCGCGCTCGACGCGCAGACCCGCACGGTGAACGTTGCGGTGCGTGTGGATGCACCTTACGACACGCGTCCCGATACCGAAGCCGACAACAGTCCGCCGCTCGCGGTCGGATCGTACGTCTCGGTTGACATCGAAGCGCGCTCGCTTGACCGCTACTACGTAGTGCCGCGCCGCGCTGTGCGCAATGACGGCACCGTGTGGACGGTCGAGTCCGACACCATGCTTGTGATGCGTGATGTGGCCGTGGTGCAGCACGTCGACGACCAGGCGTTTGTGACCGGCAATCTGACCGAGGGCCGCCCCGTCATCACCGATGACCTGCCCGTGGTCAGCGACAGCATGGCCGTCCGCCGTGCCACGGAATAGCGCGCCGTAGCACCGCTCCTTCGTATCCCCCTACCGCACGCCCCGAACGCCCATGACCCGTATGATTGACTGGATGGCCCGGAACGGTGTGGCCTCCAACTTGCTGTTTATTCTGATCTTTCTGATCGGCAGTATCAGTGCGTTTTCGGTGGTGCAAGAGGTCTTCCCCGAGTTCAGCCTGGATGCGGTGCAGGTGCGCGTGGAGTATCCCGGCAGCACGCCCGAGGAGATTGAGGAGTCGATTGTGCAGCGCATTGAAGATCGGATTCAGGGCGTAGAGGGCATCGACCGGGTGCTGGCCACGGCCTCCGAAAACTTCGGGGTGGTAACCGCCGAGCTGCAGCGCAGTGCGGACGTGACACAGGTGCGCGACGAGATCAAGCAGGAGGTCGACCGCATCACGGCGTTCCCCGAAGAAGCCGAGCAGCCCACCGTCACCGAACTCTCGAACCGGCGGCAGGTCTTGCAGGTGGCTATCTACGGGCGTGCCAGCGAGGCGGCCCTCAAAGAAGCCGCCAAGCAGCTCGACCGCCAGCTTACGCAGTACCCCGAAATCTCGCTCATCGAACGCGCCGGAATTCGCGACTACGAGATCTCGATCGAACTCGACCGCCAGACCCTGCGCACCTACGGGCTCACGCTACCGCAGGTCGCCGGACTCGTGCGCGAGGGCAGCCTGGACCTGCCCGGCGGCGAAATTGAAACCGACAGCGAGCAGATCCTCATCCGCACGCAGGGGCAGAACTACACGAAGCAGGACTTCGAGGACATCGTGCTCATTAGCCGCGACGACGGCACGCAGCTCAACC
>CAZBTM010000126.1:3446-8115 GCA_964494425.1 uncultured Rhodothermales bacterium
CCACGTGGCCCACGCCGGCCACCAACCCCGACGCCTTCGAGCGTCTGCCCGGCCACCTCGAGATCAAGATCGTCGATCCGGTTTCCGGAAAAACCGTGCCCCTGGGTATGGCCGGCGAACTCTGCACCCGTGGCTACAGCGTCATGCTGGGCTACTGGGACGATGAAGAGCGCACCCGCGAAGCCATCGACTCAGCCCGCTGGATGCACTCGGGCGACCTCGCCACCATCGAAGACGGTTTCGCCGAGCGGAGCGACCTCATCACCCGGTTCAACGGCGAGCGCGCCGCGTTTCTGCAGGTCTTTCGCACCGGCAACGAACAGGTGCTGCGCAACGTAGAGGTCGTCAAGAATCACCTCGACACCGAGTTTCGTCCGTCGCTGCCCGACGGTATTCAGGTCGGTATCTGGCAGAACGAAGCCGAAAATCTGCAGAGTCGCCTGAACCTGCTCATCGAAAACGGCATCCTGGGGCTGCTGCTGGTCATCGCCACGCTCATGCTGTTCCTGAATCCGCGCCTGGCGTTCTGGACCTCGGTCGGCATCTCGCTGGCGTTTGTGGGCACATTTGGCGTGATGTACCTGACGGGCACCTCCATCAACCTGATCTCGCTCTTTGGCTTCATCCTCTCCATTGGGATTGTGGTGGATGATGCGATTGTGGTGGGCGAGAACGTCTTTGCCGAGCAAGAAAAAGGCGCCGACCCCACCGATGCGGCAGTCATTGGCACCTCGCGCGTGTCGGGCCCGGTCATCTTTGCGGTGCTCACCACCGTCGCCGCCTTCATGCCGCTGCTCTTCATTGAAGGCATCTTGGGCAAGTTTTTGGGCGACATCCCGTTTATCGTGATTGTGGTGCTCCTGCTCTCGCTGGTTGAGGTGCTCTTCATCCTGCCGTACCACCTGTCGAATGTCAAGAAAACGCCCGCCGAAGATGAAAGCGCCCTCATCCGCCGCCTGAAACGGGTGCAACAGCGCTTTGCGGATGCGCTCAATCGCTTCATCAACGGGCCCTTGAAGCGGGCGCTGCAATACAGCACGAAGCACTACGGGGTCGCGCTGTGCGCCGGATTCGCCACGCTCATTCTTGTAGGCGGGTTTATTGCGGGGGGATACGTACGCTTTTCGTTCCTTCCAAGCATTGAGGGCAAGCTTGTAACGGCGCAGCTGGAGCTTCCGGTAGGCACCACCGCCGCACAGACGCAGCGCATTACCGATCGGCTGGAAGCCGTAGGTCGCGAAACCGCTGCCGACCTGCAGGCCGATCTGCCGGATTCGCATCCGCAGATTGTGCGCAACGTGTTCACCAGCATCGGGCAGCAGCCGCAGGCCAACGCCGGCCCTGCCGATGGCGGCTCGAACCTCATTGACCCGCGCCTGGCCGAAGTCTCCTTTGAGCTGATCGACCCCGAAGCACGCGACATCACGGCGAGCGCCTTCGAGCAGGCGTGGCGCGAGCGCTTCACCCAGCCGGCAGGCATCCGCTCGCTCACCTTCTCGGCTGATGTCGTGAACCTGGGCGATCCGGTGGCCGTGGAGCTTGCCGCAGGCGATGCCGCCACGCTCGACGACGCCGTGACCGCACTGCAAGACTCACTGCGCCAGTTCGGGGGCGTGTTCGACGTGGAAAGTAATCAGCAAGCCGGAAAGCGTGAGGTGCAGCTCAACCTGCGTCCCCAGGCACGCACGCTCGGCCTCACCCTGAGCGACCTGGCGCAGCAGGTGCGTGCGGGCTTCTTCGGGACCGAAGCCTACCGCCTGCAGCGCGGCGAGGACGAGGTGCAGGTGTTTGTGCGTCTGCCCGAGAACGAGCGGCAGGCCATCACCGACCTCGAAGCCTACCGCATCCGCACCCCCAACGGCGCCTTCGTTCCGCTGGGCGACGTAGCCACCGCCGAAATCGGGTTTGGCCCGTCGCAGATCAACCGCCGGGGCGGACGCCGCGTCATTACGGTCACCGCCGACGTGAACGAGGAGATCGTAACCGGGCAAGAGGTCAACGGGGTGTTGGAGGCACGGGTGCTCCCGGCCATGCAGGGCGCGTTCGCGGGGCTGGACTTCAGCTTTGAGGGCGAGCAGCGCGAACAGCAGCAGGCTATCGGCTCGTTGCTCGTGGGCTTTGCGATTGCGTTGTTTGCGATCTACGCACTGCTGGCCATTCCCTTTCGGTCGTACATCCAGCCGCTCGTCATCATGAGCGTCATCCCGTTTGGCTGGGCCGGGGCCATTCTGGGGCACCTGCTGTTGAACATCCCCATTGGGCTGCTCAGTATCTTCGGATTCGTAGGGCTGAGCGGCGTGGTGGTGAACAACTCGCTGGTCTACATTGACTTTGCTAACGAAGAGTTTGCCAGTGGGAAGTCATGGGCTGAAGCCCTGGTCGCAGCAGGACAGTCGCGGTTTCGGCCTATTCTGCTCACCTCCATTACCACCTTTCTGGGCGTCTTTCCGATTATCATCGAAACGAGTGTACAGGCACAGTTTCTGGTGCCGCTGGCTGTGAGTCTGGGCCTTGGGATTCTGCTTACGCTTCCCGTGGTAATGCTGCTCATCCCCGCCTTTGCGATGCTGCAGTACCGCCTCACCGCATACCTGTACACACAGATTCTGGACCGCCCGCTCCCCGACACCTTTGGCGGCCACACCCCGGCAGCTGATGCGGCGTGATTGAAGCCTGGTTTCCGCCGTAGAGATGTGCCAGGGGCGCGTCCCTACCCTGGCCGGATCACCCCACCCCGCCTGCGGTAGAGCGGAATCCGCGGGTTTGTGGATTCGGAGCGCTTCCTCATGATCAACAGCTACTTTACACTGCGCGCGCTGGTGCGCCGCTGGCACGACGACGTGGTTGGATGCCAGGTGCACGACGCCTTCTCGCAGGTCAAAAACGAGTTCTCGCTGGCCCTGGCCGGCCCCGAATCCGCCTACATGCTGCGCGCCTCGGTGCAGCGTCCGCTCCTGTTTCTGTTTCGCACCGACGGCATCAGCAAGAAGAAGAGCAACGTAGCCACGCTCTTCCAGGCAGCGCAGGGCCTAACGGTCACCGATCTGCGCATCGCCCACCTCGACCGCATGGTAATGTGCGACCTCAGCGACGGCTCGCGCTTCGTCTGGCAGCTCTTTGGCGCCCGCGCCAATGTGTTCTGGGTGGATGCAGAGACCGGTACCATTCGCGATGCCTTTCGCAACGCCGACGCCCTGCGCGGCACCGAGGCCCCCACACCGCGCGCCGCACCCATGCCCGATACGCTCGACGACTTCCTGGGACGCTGGCGCACCAACCGCAACAAAACGCGGCAGGCCATCCAGTCCGCCGTGCCGCTCTTCGGACAGCTCCTGGCCCGCGAGACGGTCCACCGTGCCGGACTCGACCCAACTGCCGATCCTGAAACCGTATCATCCGCTGAAAAAGAGCAGCTCTTTGCCTCCGCCCAGCAGATTCTACACGAGCTGGAGACGCCCACCCCGCGCCTCTACGGCACCGGCCCGTTCCCCGACGCTTTCGCGCTCATCCCGCTTCAGCACCGCACCGACCGGCGCGAAGCGTTCGACGACGTCGACACCGCCGTACGCGTGGCCGTGCGCCGCATGCTGGCAAAGCAGCACTTTGAGCGCCTCTACGACCCGCTCGACGACGCTCTGGCCCGCGCGGCTGACCGTGCCCAGCGCACCACCGAGCAGATGATGCAGGAACTCGCCAACGAGAGCCGCGCCGCCGAATACGAGCAGTGGGCCCACCTGCTCATGACGCAGCCCGACGTGGCTCCCGGTGCGGAAGAGGTGACGCTCCCGAACCTGTTCAGCGAGGACGAGGAAGCCATCACGATTCCGCTCGACCCCGCCAAGTCGGTCGTCAGTAACGCCGAGCACTACTACGACCGGGCCCGCCGCACCCGGCGCTCGCGTCAGGAGGCCGAAGCGCGCCTCGACGACGCCATCGCCCGTGCCGAATCCGCCCAACAGCTGCTCGACGATCTGCGCGCCATCGACACGCTCAGTGGTATCAAGCGTTTTCGGAACGAGCGCGCCGACGAAATCGCCCCGTTTATGGATCGCGGCTCCTCCGATGTAGACACCTTTCCGTTTCGGCGCTTCGACCTGGGCGGCGGCTTTGAGGTCTGGGTCGGCAAGAACGCCCGCCAGAACGACGAGCTTACGTTTCACACCGCACAGAAGTACGACCTCTGGATGCACGCGCGCCAGGTGCCCGGCTCGCACACCGTGCTGCACCTGCCCAACCGCGACGCCGAGCCGGGGCGGCGGCGCATTGTGCAGGCCGCCCAGATCGCCGCCTACTACAGCAAAGCCCGCGGCAGCGGCGCCGTGCCCGTTATGTACACGCGCCGCAAATACGTGCGCAGCCCCAAAGGCAGCCCGCCCGGCGCCGTCACCGTGCAGCACGAAGACGTCGTCATGGTCGAACCCGGCCTGCCGGATGCGTAGCCAGGCTGAATTCAGCGAACGCCGCCTCGCACTGGAATCTGCATTGCGTACGGGGGGCATACGGAATGAGGGGGCAACGTTTGGTATGCCTTTGCCCCCTTTTCTGCAGTATCATTCCGACATCGACAGATGCTGTGTTGAATGTCAAGTGTTTTGGCCGACCGGGATATCCGCTCCGCTCCTGATCCCGGGCTATGGAACAAGTCGCTAAACATATACGATGTCGGGAG
>CAZBTM010000126.1:8125-8580 GCA_964494425.1 uncultured Rhodothermales bacterium
GGATGCATGCGAAGTGATGGGCCCAACTTTTGGCATGCGTTCGCCCCCCACCGGAGACGTCCGCGCCGGGGGCGCTCCCAGTCTCGTTTCCTCCGTCACTTAGCGTTGAAACGCTACCAAAAAACCCAAACATACAAAGCTCTTAACCCTGAACCGCTATCCTGCGTTTCAGAGCCCGCATTGACGTTATGCGCTGCTGGTCGTATGTTGAAAGCTGCCGGTTTGCCACGATGTCCCACAGTCCCCCACGAATGGCTACGTCTTCTGCTTTCGCCTTTGTGCCCGATGCATGGGACGCCTTGCGAGACGAGGCCATGCGGGCCGAAGCCACCGTCGCCGTGCATCCTGATGTGGCACGCTGGCGGGCCTACCGGGCGCTCGACATGGTGCTGGCCACCATTGAAGCCTACGAAGGATTCCCGCCCCAGCACCGGCCCCTGGCCGAGCGGCTCACC
>CAZBTM010000127.1:0-2301 GCA_964494425.1 uncultured Rhodothermales bacterium
CTCGCCCTGCGTAAGGTCTTCGGCCAGATACACATGAATGACTTCGTTGCTGTATCCGATACACGGAAAGAACGTACCCAACGAGGTGAGCGTCTCTGCCGAGAGTCCGGTCTCCTCTTTCAATTCACGGCGGCCGACCGCCTCCGACGGTTCGTCGTCATGATCGAACTTTCCAGCCGGCACCTCGACAAATGTACGGCGCGGCGGAAAGCGAAACTGCCGAATGAGCATGGTATCGCCATTCGCAAATAGCGGCACCACCGCCACCGCTCCCGGATGATCGAGCCACTCCCGCTGGGCTGTGCGCCCATCAGGCAGACGCACCGTGTCTCGATGGGCATGCAAAAGTACGCCGTCGAAAAGCTCTTCAGACGAGACAGATGTTTCCGTAAGGTTGGTCATAACGACGAGGTATTCGGAGCTGATATAGGAAGAAAGCGAAGCGCCAGGGCCGTAGCATCGGACGCCTATCCCGCGCGGTGAAGGGCAACAGCGCCAGCGGCCGTCAAGGCTGCTGTTTCGGACCGGAGCCGACGGGGCCCCAGATGGACAAGCCGAGCGCCTGCACGCTGCGCAATGGCAACCTCGTACGGCGCGAACCCGCCCTCGGGGCCTATTGCCAGCAGCACGCCCGTTGAAGCGGGTATCGCCTGTAGCGCTGCAGGTAGCGCTGCTCGTCCGTCGCCCGATTCGTGGCAGCAGAATGCGGTAAGCTGCGGGTAGCGTACCAGGACCTGGGCCAGCGAGCACGGGGCCGTAAGATTGGGCACGCGCGAGCGCCCGCACTGCTTCGTAGCAGCAATCATGAGATTACGCAAGCGATCGTTCCGAATGGTGGCGCGCTCCGTCCGCGTTGTTGCCAGCGGAACGATGGTGGTAACACCCAGCTCGACAGCCTTCTCTACAAGCGTTTCGTAGCGGCTTCGTTTGTGCAACACCCCAGCGGCCAGTATGCACGGCCCCTCAGGTTCTCCTACGTTCTGCGCAGAAGCAACCACTGTACCCATGGCTTGCTCCTGGCCCGTATGTTCAAGACGAACGCGATGCCATCCGCCTCGCCCATCTACCACGACCACCTCGTCGCCAGGACGATGACGCAGCGCGCGCACGGCATGGCGGGTTTCGCTGGGGGGAAGCATAACACGGCCTCCTCGAAACTGCTCAGGCGGCGCGTAGAACGCAGTCGTCATTGCTATCAAGATGTTGTATCTCAAGAACCAATCGAATACATCGGGATACCCAACGCACAATGTTTCCCGTCCGGTTCCACAGCATGGTTCCAATCAACCACACAACCCAAGCGACAGTCAGAATTATTCGATGCTTGCAGTTGCATCAAGTACATACTACGTTAAGTGGCGGTGACCGCATCCATTCATATATGGGGGGATTCACACGTATTATGCCAAGGACAAAGTTGGGGCCATGTCGCATCAGGCAGCAGCTTCGGTCCTGGGCCCCTCTGTATTCGAAGGAGCTTCTACTTATGCTCTTCGGCTTCTTCGCAGTCGTGTGGGGGACGCTCCCTGCAGGCGCCGTGCAGCGCCCCTCTGACGCAGGTGCGCGTTGGGCCCAAGACACCACACACGTAGTAGGCACACTTACGCTGCCTGCCGACACGCGTCAACTCGTCATTGAAGGGCCTGCCGATGCCGATCTGTACGCTGTTGACCTGCTGCACTATGGCGCCGATGCAATCGAGTTTGATGCTGAGCAACGCCCTACGGTATGGACGCTCCGCTTTGATGCGCCCCAGCAAGGGCCGTTCGAGGCCGTATTGCGTGTGCGGACCGGCGGCCCTACGCCACGCGCTACATGGCGGCTCATCCCGTTTACAGGAGCCTCGCTGCAGCCAGCTCCTCTCACGCGCATCACAACAACCATTGAGACGCGTCCGCCTGGACGGAGTACCTGGGGGTGGTCCTTTCCGAACGATGCCCAAGCTTCCTCCAACGCCGAAACAGATGCGCATGCGCTGCTTGCATCGGGACACGGGCCGCAGGTGTTCACCGTGGCGTTCTGGATGCGCACCATGCGTCGCAACGCGGTAATTGCCTCGACCTGGACGGGCGCGCCCGAAGCTCCGTATCCACTCGAAATCGTAACCAGTCCGGCAGGACGGCTGCAGGTGTATCAGGGCACGGGCACCGCGCATCATACCGTACGCACCGGCACGGTCGTGGCCGACGGACGCTGGCACCACGTGGCGGTGGTTTACGAGGCGACCACGCGGCAGACTACGGTGTACGTTGATGGCGACATGAGTGCTCGCACCCGTACACCGACACGTATGGCCGGACG
>CAZBTM010000127.1:2311-8470 GCA_964494425.1 uncultured Rhodothermales bacterium
GGGGGGCTCTCACGTTTGGACGACGCCCGCACGGTCAGGCATCGGGTGGCAGCGAGACGATGCTTTTATTTAATGGCACGCTTGCCTGGGTGCAGGTGCTTCCTGAGGCGCTCGACAGCGAGGCGCTGCATGTGCTGCAGACAGCTGCTACGCCCCACCCAGCGGCTCATACATACGGGCCATGGCCGCCGATTGAGGACCGCAGGCCTGCCGCTGCAGTGCGCGTAACGCTGCCGATTGGACCCCGCGCGCCCGTTTCGGACTGGCAGGCCCAGGTGCGCGATGCAGAAGTCGTTTTGATGTGGACAGGCTCGCATAATACGGGGCGCTACGTGATCGAACGCTCAACCGACCGCACGCGGTGGGCTTCGTTTGCGACTCACGATGCAACCGACGGCACCCGCCTCGCCGCGGGGAACAGGCAATATACCGCGGTCGACGCGGCGCCCCCGGCGGATGTGGTCTTCTACCGTGTGCGCCGCGTGAGCCCGAACGGCTCTGACCGGCTCTCGCCCGTGCTGAAGGTGGGACGAGCGGCTCTTACTGACGATGAGAACGAGCCTCAGCTGGTCGGCAACTTCCCGAATCCCTTTAACGGACAGACGACCATCGCCTTCGAGTTGCCCGAAGCCATGGATGTGATGTTGACCGTCTGGACCCTTGACGGGCGTCCTGTTGAAGAGGTTGCTGCTCGCACCTTTCCGGCGGGATACCATGAGCTTCCGTTTCAGGCCGGTACGCTGCCAAGCGGAACGTACTTCCTCCGCCTTCAGGCCGGCCCGCACACCGCATCGCACCGCATGGTCGTGGTGCGGTAGCAGCGCCACAAGACATCCGCAGAAAGCGCGGGGCGCCATACAAAAAGGCCCAGCTCAAACGGGTGAACTGGGCCCTTCTGCTCCAGAATGTACCACATCTCTCAGAGTTAGGGCGCAACGGACACCTGTTCCGTTACTGAGAACGGCGCTTCGAGCGTATCCACCTGCAGGCGAAATGCACCCGGTTCAAGAACCGGCGTGCCCGAACGCCCGATGAGGCGGAAGTCTTCGGCGCGCAGTGTAAAGGTCAGAGTTTCGGATGCACCCGGCTCCAACTCGACCTTGGTAAAGCGCCTGAGCTTCCGTGCCGCCGGCGTTACCGAGGCCACCTCGTCGCGCAGGTAGAGCTGCACCACGTCTTGGCCTGTGCGCGAGCCGGTATTCTCTACCGTTACGCGTACATCCACCGTGTGCCCGGCATTGAGCGAGTCGAGCGCGGCTTCAGGCGTATCGACCTGGAGGTCGCGATAGGCAAAGGTGGTGTACGACTCGCCGTGTCCAAAGGGGAAGAGTGGCTCGGCTCCGCTATCAGCGAAGTCGGCAGAGAGGCGCTCGCTGGGCTTGTGATCGTAGAGCGCGTATCCGGTGGGGCGGCTTGGGTAGGTGTAGGGCAGATGGCCCGAAGGATTTACGGTGCCGTACAGCACATCGGCCAGGGCTTGCCCGCCTTCGGTGCCCGGATTGTAGGCCGTTACCATCGCTTGGGCCTCTTCGTGCGCATCACCGAGCGTGCGGGGGCGTCCCTGCACCAGCACCAGCACGACGGGCGTGCCGGTGTCGGCAATCTCGCGGATGAGTCGGCGCTGCGCCACCGGCAGCATGAGCGAGTGCGGCAGGTTGCCTGCGGTTTCGGCGTATGCCCCCTCGCCCACAGCCACCACGGCAACATCAGACTCCGTAGCTGCAGCAACAGCTTCACGCAACTGGTCGGGGGCCGTCAGCGTGGCCCCGGGCACATACTGCACCTGATCGGCACCGGCATGCTCGCGCATTGCCTCCATGAGCGTTGGCCGCCCCTCGTGAAAGAGCTCCTGCGCGCGTCCACCGCCCTGCCAGGTGTACGTCCACCCGTTGTTGAGCGACTGCATGGAGTGTGCAGTGGGTCCGGTAACGAGCACGTTCTGGTCGGGAGAGAGTGGGAGCAGCGCATCCGTATTGCGCAGCAACGTAACAGATTCCTGAGCGGCTTGCAATGCGACGCGACGATCGCGCTCGTTGCCGACCTCGTCAGCCAGGTCGAGACCAGGGAGCGGGTCCTCGAAGAGGCCGAGTTCAAATTTCAGCCGTAAGATGCGCCGCACCGAAGCGTCGATGCGGGCTTCGGTGACTTCTCCATCTTCAACCAGCGCTACCAGATGCTCAAAGAACGACACATCCGAGGGCACCATGCTCATGTCAATCCCCGCCTCAATGGCCATCTTCGTGGCTTCGCGCTCATTCGGCGCCACCTCGTGCA
Organism: uncultured Rhodothermales bacterium; assembly: GCA_964494425.1. Classification (GTDB taxonomy): domain Bacteria; phylum Bacteroidota; class Rhodothermia; order Rhodothermales; family Salinibacteraceae; genus Longimonas. The sequence goes on from CAZBTM010000127.1 coordinate 4,586, forward strand.
GCGACACCAGTTTTTTGATGTCGAGCCAGTCTGTTACGACCAGGCCGTCGAAGCCGAGCTCCTCGCGCAGCACCTCGGTGAGCAGGTAGCGGCTGGCATGCACAGGCACGCCGTTGACTTCTCCTGAGTTGACCATGATGGAGGCCACGCCTGCATCTACCGCATCCTGAAACGGACGCAGATACTGCTCGCGCAGTTCGATGTTGGAGATGCGCGCCGGCGTGCGGTCGCGTCCGCTTTCGGAGCCGGAGTAACCGATAAAGTGCTTGGCCGCGGCGGCTACATGCGCCGGATCGCTCAGGTCGGTGCCTTGCATGCCGCGTTGCAGCGCCAGCCCCATCGCACTGGTAAGGTGGGCGTCTTCGCCGAACGTTTCGTAGAGGCGCGGCCAGCGCGGATCGCGGCCTACGTCGAGCACGGGCGAGAAATTCCAGGGGATGCCACTGGCCCGCACGTCGCGGGCGGTGATGACACCGCTCTCTTCGGCCAGCGCCACGTTCCAGGTAGCGGCCAACCCCTGATTCTGTGGAAAGAGCACCGCCTCTTGCGTGTAATTCGCCCCATGCACCGCGTCGATGCCGTAGAGCACCGGAATCCCCAGCCGCGTTTGGCGTGCTTCGTCTTGCACCGCGGTGAGCACCTCGTGCCAGTGTTCGGTTGTAAACGCGGCATTAACCACGTTCAAGATGGAGCCCACATGGTAGTCTTGTACAATGCGGCGCAGCTTCTCGGAATTGATCGGCTGCGGGAAGGGCTCGGCATCGGTGGCCATGCCCAGTTCCAGCTGCATCATCTGGCCGACCTTCTCTTCAAGTGTCATGCGGCTGAGTAGCGAGTCGACACGCGCATCCACGTTTTCTACGCTCGACCCCGTGCTGTCAGCCACGACCTCACGAATGAAGGCCCCGCTCGACTGTGCCGACAGCCCAACCGGCGGTGTGCCCATGTCCAGAAGCGACACATCGCGGTCGAGCGGCATCGTCACCCCTTCTTCAGAGGCACGCGCTCCGGTCTGGCTCAACGCATTCGACGAAACCGCGGCCGTAGTGGTGTCTGCGTCGGCCTCGGTCATGCGAGAAGAGTTTGTTTGCGTGCATCCGGCCAGTGCGGTCAGCACAATAAGCAAAGGGACAAGAGCATGCAGCGGCCTGCTCAGGCAAGGGGCCACACCATTAAAAGCGATCATAGGGCAGAAGTCAGCTTGGAAACGAAGCGTATGGGGCACCGCCATAGCAAGAGCGGCGCACTGAACAAAAGGTGTGCATCAAAACAAGCGCGGGGGCTGCAACGGCGGTGGGGATGCGCACCAGACTATCCTGGCACCGCACCCGTCGCATCCGCCTATGTATGTCTTGCGTATCCCACCAAGCCGGTGGCATATCCACCATCAGCCTACTACCGTGCCAATGCACAGCGCACGGTAGCAGGCCATGGGAACAGGACGGCGGAAGACGCAGCAGGTTAGCGCCTTGATTGACGAAGCCGAACGTGGTTATTCGACCGGACGATAGAAGCGTACCCAGTCGTATTCAGAGCGCACCGGGAAATCGCTATCGTCGATCTCTCCGGCAAAGCTGGGCGAATCCGACACCCACAGATTCATCATAATCTGCATGTCGATGTCGGGAATCTCGTTCGGGCTGGCGCCCTCCACGGTGGCCTGCTTCACCAGTTGGCCGTCGCGGTACCACTTGATCTCGCCCGGCAGCCATTCGAAGGCGTAGTTGTGGAACTCTTCGGAGGCATCATAACTCAGCCCCACGCCTTCGGGGAAGGGCGGCACCTGATAGGCGTCGTTGTTCGGTTCGCCCTCAGGCCCTTCGTTGAAGTAGATATTCGTGAGCATCGAGTTGTTGTTTTTGCCCACCACCTCGATGTCGATCTCTTGCCACGGGTTGTACCGGTAGCCAAAGAAGGAAGATACTGTACCGCTGGGTCCGGCGGACTTCATGCGTACCTCGTAGCAGCCGTAGCCGTAGAAGCCGTCCTGGTTGTCGGTGCGCAGTTCGGCGCCGGTGTAGGGGCGGCCCTGGTACTGCTCTTCCCGCAGGTTGAGTATCATCTTGCCGTCTTCGTACGTGATGTTTTCCGGACGGAAGTAGGCCAGGTTGCCGTTGAAGGTGGCATTGCCGCGATCCCAGAACTCCTCGTTGGGTGCGTCGAAGTTGTCCTCAAAGAAGAGCTCGTAGTCGTCGCCACACGCGCTCTGCACGGTTTCGTCTGAGCCCAGGTCGGTGTCGGAGTAGATGATATCCTCCACAGTGAACGTGAACGTCTCGTCGGGCAGATTGGCGATGGCGAAAATGAGGTTGGCGATGCGCGACGACAGTTCGCCGTCGCCGCCGGTGTTTACCGCATTGTCGTCAACGAAGGCGCTAAGCGGAACGCTGATGCGCGTGTAGCCCGAAGCGTCGGGGCTGACCGCGTAGTCGTACTGGAACTCATCGTCTACGGGCCCGCTGCCGTCGAACGTGCCATTGCCGTCCTGATCTTCCTGCAGGTTGATCTCCAACGTATACGGCACAGTGGCATTCGACCGGATGTACATCGTGAGGTACGGGTCATCGCCGAGGTCCGAGAGGTCGAGGCCTTGCACCTCGATCTCGCTGCCGGTGCCTTTGCCATATCCCGCAAAGCCGCCGCCTTCGCCTCCTTCGATCGTAGCTTCGAGCGCAGTGGTACCACTGCTTTCCATGGGCACATCCTCAGTTTCAGCCAGACCAATTCCGGCCCCGCCGCCTGCAAAGGTGAAGTATTCGCCCTCTTCGATCCCATCTTCGAAGCCGTCGAACACGATCTGTCCGTCGCCATCGTCATCGCCGCGGAAATCGCTGGTGCCACCAGTGTCATCATCAGACATCACCGTGACCGTTTGCGACGCGGTGGCGGTGGCGCCTTCGTCATCGGTTACGGTAAGCGAAACGGTGTAGTCGCCCGCTTCGCTGTAGGTGTGCGACGCCTCGGCCCCGGTTGCGGTGGTGCCGTCGCCAAAGTCCCATTCGCGCGAGGCGATCATGCCATCGTCGGTCGAGTTATCGGTAAAGGTCACCGACTCACCGACGAGAGGAGCGCTGGGTTCGATGCTGAAGCTAACGGAGGGCGGCGTGTTTTCGTCTCCACCGCCGTTGCCGTCGTCGTCTTCTCCCGGAATGTCGCCACGGCGCGCCAGGCGAGCGATGGAGAGGGTGCCCGTGAAGGTATCGGAGCGCCCCAGGAAGCCAAGCGAGCCGCCGTCGTTCACGAGCAGCACAGCCTCGCTAACAATGCTCGGATCGGCAGGCTGGCCGTCGAATTGCGCGAAGTTGCCGCGGAAGTCAAAGTAGTACTCCCGGTACTCGCCGTCGGCAGGCACTTCTTTAACGAGCGGTGCGATGCTGGCGTTGGCGTCGGGGCCATCGGCGGTGTTTAAGGCCAGGCGTACAAAGGCCGGGCCGGGACTGTCTTCGGAGACCTTCATGCGAGCCACGACAACCTGCGTATCGGTAAAGTCAACAACTTCATTCAGGCTGTGGGACAATCCTGGAAACGCGTTAGGACCGCCGGTTTCTGATCCTTCGACATTCAGCTCACCATCTACGATGCTGGCCCCGGCGATGCCATTAAAGAAGAAGATGGGAGGCAGGGGATCAGCAGCCGGTCCGACCTCGGCATCTACAACGCCGCCGCCGAGGTAGTCTGTGATGAGGGTATCATCAAAGCCCACATCACCAAACAGCTGGACGCGGAGGTCGGCCTGACCTGCGAGACGATCGAGGAAGCCGAAGCCCTGACCGCCATGCTCGGCGGCAGCGTCGGGTCCCGCTGGATCGGTGGCCGGATCGCCGATCTGGTGCTCCGGGTCCTCGGGGTCGTGTCCGCCGAAGTAGGTGAAGGTGCCTTCCCCCA
>CAZBTM010000128.1:0-3993 GCA_964494425.1 uncultured Rhodothermales bacterium
CGGTATGTGAGGCAAGCATGTGCACCACAGAACACAGAGGCACTACACGATCGCCGTTAGATGGAGCTAAAGGCTGAAATCAATGCGTCTGTAGAGGGTGACGGGTCTGCCACCACCTGCAACTTTTGACTCGGGGCTCTGGGCGCATCTGGGTCTTGCTTGAGACGCCCGCTGCCTCGTTCGATTCTTTAGAGACAGCACAACCTGTATGCTTCTACAGATTCAGCGGGCTACATCTTCATTGTATGACGCGCATGCAGACGTGCCGCACATGGAGCGCTGCACACGAAGTCAAGACCCTGACTGATTCTCTTGCTGCTTTTTCAACTCATCTAAGAGCGAGTCAATATCATTACGGATGTTGTTTGCTCGGGCCTGGGCGTCCGCCACGAGTGCATCTCGCGTGCGGCGCGCATCGCTACTGGAGCCGCCCGGTCCGGCGAGTCCACGCACGTACGAGCCGGTTTGCGAGGCCACTTGCTCAATCTGGTAGGCCAGGCGCCGTCGTGCGTTGGGGCCACGCTGCGGAGCAAACAACATCCCGAGGCCAAAGCCAATGGCCCCACTGATGAGCGCGCTCCAGACAGCTATGCGACAAGTGGGTGTGTCTTCAGACATGGCATCCTCGGGTCCAGTCAGGATGAACATAAACAAAAGGCCGGTGAGCCCAACGGGCTTGTGTGGCAATGCGCCTACAGGCTTGCGGGGTGTCGAAAACCGCACAAATCGAGCCAGACAGCAAACATCGTCTACAGAACCACCGTCATGGTAGTTACTGCAGTCGTTTCTTGCAAGCGGTGCAGCGCAGGTGTACGTGAGCACTTGGTTGAGAATGGCAATAGCCCAAGCCCCTACTTTTGCATATAGGCCGCCACGGCTTCGTCGGGAACGATTTGTGACGCTCGAAGTGACTATATCGTCGCATTACTGCGCGCTGCACGCTGTCCACAAGCAAGCAGCTAAGATCAGCCGCTTGCGCCTCTACCTGAGGCGTGTTGGTAACGGTACAAATCTTGTCTTTGATTCAGACAAGTGGTGCTGCTTCTGTGCTTCGTCGGCATCGGCGGAGCGTTTCTCTTACCAATGTGTTGCCCCCCTTCATGCACGATACCCCTTTTGTCGTTCAACACGCTGATGACTTCACCTACCTCGATGAGGGGCCCTGCGATACCTCCCATCCGCCCATTGTACTGCTTCATGGAATGCTGGGCGATCTGAGCAACTGGACAGACACGATCCGCTGCCTGGCCGACGCTAATTATCGCGTCATTGCACCGGTCATTCCGGTGTATGGGCTTACGCTTAGCCAAACGAGCGTGCCGGGGTTAGCGAATTATTTAGACGGGTTTTTCCAACGCCTCTCAATCAACGAAAGCATCCTCGTTGGAAACTCACTTGGAGGACACGTGGCGCTGCTCTATGCACTTGATCATCCAGAGCGGGTGGCAGCCATGGCGCTCTCGGGATCATCCGGCATCTACGAGGCCCACCTCGGTACGTCGACCATGCGCCGCCATGACCGCGGGTTTATCCGAGAGCGCACCGAGCTTACGTTCTACGATCCGGTACATGCTACCGACGAACTCGTCGATGAGATGCTTGATGTGGTCAATGATCGCCCGAGGGCCCTCCGTCTTATCAAAATCGCCCGCTCTGCCGACAAAGAAATTGTACACGACGAGCTCCACCAGCTCGATATGCCTACGTTGCTGGTATGGGGAAACAACGACGTAATCACACCGCCTGACGTGGGCGAGGAGTTTCGGGATGAGATGCCAAACGCAGAGCTCCACTTCATCGATGAGTGTGGCCATGCACCCATGATCGAGCATCCGAATGAGTTCAACGAGATCATGGTTGGATGGCTGAAGCGCCTCGCCGAGGCCCCGTCCATGGCTTCTATATCATAGCCGTTACCTCGCAGCACTCTTCTCCCCAATCCGAATAGGGAGCCTGGAAGACAGCGCTTCGGGGCTAATCTGGGCTGGGAGACGGGCGTACGCTATTCTGTACACCTGCGGTATAAGTGTCCCGTAGAGCCTACAGTTTACGTCAGCACAATCATGAGGGAAGCAGCGATCCTTCTTCGTCCTTCCGGCTTTTCTCGTCATGGCACGTTGCTTGTCATTGCATTATGGCGAACGGGGGCGTAACATTCCACCGTTCAAAACCCCGTGGTCTCTGCACTACGGAGGCCTCCGTTGCCAGGCAAGCATGTACGGGTGAGCATGCTCGCCTGGCTTTTTTTTGGCTTTGCCTCAACCAAGACCCCATCAACACATCTCCATGTTGAAACACCGACGGGAACGCAGGGGTGCTAAGTCTTTGCTTTGCGACCTTACTCGAATGACCTGATACCTCACTCCTATGGCTGATCATCCTACGTGGGACGCCCCACCCGACCTGACGATCGACCCTGATGCAACCTACCGTGCTGAAATTGAAACAGCGAAGGGGCGCATCGCGCTCACGTTGCATCCTGAGCACGCACCGAACACTGTGAACAACTTCATCTTCCTGGCGAAGGAGTCGTTCTACGACGGACTCGCGTTCCATCGCGTCATTGATGGGTTCATGATTCAAGGAGGCGACCCCACAGGCACCGGACGCGGTGGTCCTGGCTACACGTTCGACGACGAAGTGGATAACAACCCGCTGACACATGACCTGGGCGTCATTTCAATGGCGAATGCAGGGCCCAATACGAACGGGAGTCAGTTCTTTATCACACGCGCACCGCAGCCTCACCTCGACGGCAACCACACGGTCTTCGGTACCGTTGAAGGAGGTCAAGATGTTGTCGATGCCATTGATGAGGGTGATGTCATGAATCAGGTGACGGTGACTAAAAAGGCATGAGTCTGACACGTTATATGGGGCCGGGATTGGCATTCGTGATGCTCATCGGGGTAGCCATGATCGTGGTAACCCTGCAGTTGTTCACGGTAGATCCTATGCTCGGATGGGCTGCGATTATGGTATTTGCAGGCTCGGCCTTCGTGTATGGAGCTATTGAACTGGCCGATCGCACTGTATCTCAAGAGGCGCTGTCAGTAGCACTGCGCGTGCGTGCTATTGGGCTTGTACTCATCGGCTTGGGTACGCTCTTCGGTGCGCTGATGTATCTGGTATTTTGAGACGATGGCTTGCTTGGCCGTGTGCAACCCACGAAGAGGGGCCATACAGAGCGTGCCATACACAGGCAAGTGCACCTATCGAATCTATATATAAAGAACGCCACGCCTTTGGGGGATACCCAAAAGCGTGGCGTTGCTCATAGATGCGGGAGCGAAGATTACGTCTTCGCCCGCGCAGAGCCACGACAAACCAACGGTGCTCAATCGTTGGCCCTACTGCTCGCATGCGAACTGCAGGAGCCGTGGTGGGGCTGGAGGGCCCCGGAAGAAGGGAGGGTCGCACCTGCCCTTCGCGTGCTCTTATCTGTTATGGATAATGTGTGGGAAGCAATTAGTGCACCTCTCACCTCAGTCCATCATCTTGCGCAAGAAAGCGGGCGTGTCAGAGTCATCGCTGCGACTGCGCGATGCATTATTCTGCCCCTGACGATCGTCGAGGTCGTCAGCCCGTAGGCGGCGCACGCGGGGGCCATCTTGTGGTGGATTCGTGGTCTGCCTGTTGGTCTGCTTATCTTCATCGGCTTGATCAGGCGCATTGGTTTCACCAGACGGCGCATTGTCGCGCGGAGGCACGCTACGACGCTCGTAGGCCGGTTTGTCCAGAACACGGAGGTTGTCTTCGCCCTTGTAGCGATATGACGCGTTTCCGTCAAGTGGAACGGTGCGACGCACACCGCCCTGCTGCTGTTGTCCTGAAGACGAATTGGGAGGATGGCTGCGCGGCGCTTGCGAAGAGGGGGACGCCCCTCCCTGTTGCGCAGACGCCGCTGCGTCGTCGGTATCTCGCTTGAACCCTGTCGCGATTACCGTAACGCGGAGTTCTTCGCCCATATCTTCGTCAATGACCGTACCGAAG
>CAZBTM010000128.1:4003-8438 GCA_964494425.1 uncultured Rhodothermales bacterium
CTCCACGTCTTCACCAGCTTCGCTTTGGATGATTCCTGTTGCCTTAGTCGCTTCTCGCAGCCCCAGCGAAGGACCTGACGTAATGTTCACCAACACGTTGGTTGCACCAGCAATGGTGAGTCCGTCGAGCAAGGGGCTGCTGATCGCCTGAACAGCTGCTTTCTCAGCACGATCACTACCCGAAGCAGTCGAGGCACCCATCAGGGCTGTACCTCCGTCTTTCATTGTGGTCTTGACATCAGCAAAGTCAAGGTTAATAATGCCGCTCACTGTAATCAGGTCGCTGATGCCGCGCGTCGCGTTGTAAAGCACTTCGTCAGCTTCTGCAAAGGCTTCAACCAGGCTGGTGCTGTCATCAACAATGTCGAGCAGCCGCTCATTTGGGATGACAATGAGGGTATCCACGTTTTCGCGAAGCAACTCGATCCCCTGCTCAGCGGTTCGCATACGGCGTCCGCCTTCGCACATAAAGGGTTTGGTAACCACAGCCACCGTCAGGATATCCATGTTGCGGGCAATGGAGGCAACAACTGGAGCGCCACCGGTACCGGTGCCTCCGCCCATACCTGCAGTAATGAAGACCATGTCGTAGCCTTCGAGTGCCTGCTCGATTTCGTGGCTACTTTCTTCGACCGCCTCAGCCCCACGATCGGGGCGCGCACCGGCTCCCAATCCCTTGGTGAGCGTACGCCCAGCCTGAATTTTGTGAGAGGCCTCGTTGTTCGCCAGGGCTTGCGAGTCGGTGTTTACGGCAATGAAGTCGACATCCCCACGGATGCCCTTCGCCACCATATTATTGATGGCATTGCCACCACCACCGCCAACACCAACGACACAGATCTTGGCTTCTTCGTTGGCCGCGTCGTCGAACGAAAATCGAGAGCTAAAGTCGTTATCCATGGGTCCCTCCAGGTTGGATACAAATGCAGATGCCCGCAGCGTTCACGAAATGAGCGGTTTCGTGATGGGTGTGCATGTAGCGTTAACATATGATAGCGCTGGAAAAATGTTCAACGCAGGTGTAAAATAGAATCCTGCGAGCGCTTTGTCAACGCACCACAAAGGTCGTGCGTAAGACAGACATACAAAGAAACAGGTAGAAACTATTAGCTGACGCAAAATGGGGGCGCGTTAAGATACGCCGATGGTCTTTGGGTATCTAATGTTTTATTGCTTTTCTATCATTCAAACGTAGCGGTCAAACGCCCTAAAGTGTACCAAGTAGCCGGCCCTCTTGCAAGATCGTTAGATCTTTCCCCGCAAGACGAGTAGCAGGCGCATGATACATCGGGGTATGGATTGTCGTGCTGGGACGACCGGAGGATGCAAGAAGGAGAAGCACCTCTCTGGACCTCCATCACAACTCAGTATCCATCACAACTCGTCGAACCACGATTTCATGCGCGCGGCAAGGCGATCCATGAGCGTTTGGCCTTCGTTGTGATCATTGCTCTCGGCGCGCACATCCTCACTGAGTGTAGACCCGCCGATGATTTCGGGACGCATGCCGTACAAGACCAGGCCCACCCCCGTGGAAAATTTTGGATCGCTCACCTCCTCAACCAGTCCGCCACTCAGTCCCATAGGGCGACCAATGCGTGCTTCCATGCCCAGCACCTCAGCAGCCAGTTCGGCAGTACCCGGGATGAGCGAGCCCCCGCCGGTCAGTACGCATCCTACTCCCAGGTGGCGTCCATACTCGCTCCGCTGCTTAATCTCAATTGAGGCAATCTCTAAAATCTCTTCCATGCGCGGCTGAATGACCTGCGCCAAGGCGTCGCGGCCAATGGTTTTTTCGGGCCGCCCACCAATGCCTGGAATTTCGATCTGCTCATTCGGGTCGGCCACATCAACGAGTGCCGTGCCAAACTGCCGTTTCAACTGCTCGGCCTGATCGCGCATCACGCTCATGCCCTTGCCGATGTCGTCTGTCACTTTGTTACCGGCAACGGCGATTACCGCGGTGTGGCGGATGGTGTGATCCTCAAAGACAGCAATGTCGGTTGTGCCCCCCCCAATATCGATGAGGGCAACCCCTACTTCTTTCTCGTCGTCGTGCAATACGGCAAACGAGGAGGCCAACGGCTCCAGTACAATGTCGGCCACTTGAAAGCCTGCCTTCTCGATGCACCGGTAGATGTTCTTAGCTGCAGAAATTAAGCCGGTAATGATGTGAACGTTGGCTTCCATTCGGACACCACTCATTCCCACTGGGTCGGCAACACCATCTTGGCCATCTACAATAAACTCTTGGGGAATGACGTGCAGAATCTCACGGTCGGCGGGCAGCGACACTTGCATGGTGTCTTCGAGCAGGCGCTGCACGTCTTGCTGCGTGATCTCGCCTGAGCGGATGGTTACAACGCCCCGGCTCTGAAAGCTCTGCACATGGTCCCCTGCAATGCCGACAATTACATTGTGGACCTCAACGCCAGCGGCCCGTTCGGCCTCTTCAATGGCTTTACGCACTGCGTTAACCGTGCGGTCGATGTTGACAACGACGCCACGGTTGAGGCCGTCAGAGGCGGCCATGCCCATTCCCAGAATGTTGATCTGCCCCAGTTCATTCTTGGCCGCTACAACGGCACAGACTTTCGTCGTTCCAATGTCAACTCCTACTACGATATGTTCATCCATAGGTGCGTGTGCTGTTGCATCGTACAAAAGAAACGGGTCCGACATGCGATGGGGAGTACCAGCTACGGCTGCGTAATAACCTGCTCCTTAAACCGCAGGTCGATGGTGCGAATGGGGCCATCGGTATACGGGAGCACATGCGTATGAAACGCCTCAAGGCGTTGAAGTTTGTTGGGATAACGGGTGTGGCCCATGTGCACCGTCATGGTGTACCCTTCGGGGTGTGTTACGTACAGATCGACGGCGTGGTCAGAATTTGTACGGAGGCCCGAAATTAGAGCGCGTGCCGTGTCGGCGGTGGCCAAGGCGCGCAGTATCTGTTGCGTGGCCGGACGCACCACGGGTTTAGTGGTATGATACGAAACGGAATCGTCGTACACCAATGGTACGTCAAAAGTGGTATCGGAGCGTGCCGGCAGCGCATGGCCATCGGCATCCAAAAAGAAGCGGGGGGAGCCCCTGGAAGTAACCCAGCGTCCGTAGGGCCTATGCTCCTGAACCTTGATATCAATACGATTGCGAAAGGGGCGCGTATGCACGGTGCTCTCGGCAATCCAGGGATGCTCCGTGAGACGGGCTGCCGTGCGTTCTGGTTCAACCGTACGAAGCGGCTGGCCAATTTGCAAGTCGGCCAGCGTGCGCACCGAGTCGGCTGAGAGCACGGCATGCCCGGACACGTGTACGGCTCTAACAGTGCCTCCGGCAACCCAGCGCCAGGTAAGAGCCCCCACCAGTACCAGCACAGCCAGCACTACAACACCTGTGGCAGCGGTAGCAGGCCACGACGCATTGCCTCGAAGCAGATGACGAACAGACAGCTTCATGAGGCCTCCGAGGAGTGGGCAGCATGGCGTTCGTTGAGGCACTCCACAAACGTACGGCTGGCACGCCAGATGTCTCCGGCCCCCAGCATGAGCACCACATCGCCTGAACGCGTCAGGTCGAGCAGGCGGCTGGGCAGGTCCGACAGGCTGGGTACCCACTGCACATTCTGATGCCCGAAGGCCCGGGCCTGCTCAGCCAAGCGCCGTCCGCTCACGCCATCGATGGGCGATTCGCGAGCTCCGTAGATTTCGGTGAGCACGAGCACATCGGCATTGAAGAACGAGCGCGCAAATTCGTCGAGCAGGTCGCGGGTGCGCGAGTACAAGTGTGGCTGAAAGACGGCAATTAGGCGCCGATCCGGAAAGCCGTCACTGGCAGCATTGAGCGTACCGCGTAGCGCGGTGGGGTGGTGCGCGTAGTCATCGATGACGGTGATGCCACCTGCCTCGCCCACTTTTTCAAACCGTCGCTGCACCCCCGAAAACCGCGCCAGACCGTCGCGGATGTGCTCGAACGGAATGTCGAGCTCGCATCCTATGGCAACGGCAGCCAGGGCATTCTGGATGTTGTAGGCGCCCGGCACGGCGAGCTGAATGCGGCCCAGCGCCTCGCTCTCTCGCATCACCGTAAACGACGCCTGCAGCCCGTCGTAGACAATGTCTTCCGATCGAATCTGCGCTTGCCGGGTGGTGCCGTAGGTAATCACGCGCCGCTCAATCTGGCCTACAATCGACTGCACGTTGGGGTCGTCGAGGCAGACAATGGCCGCGCCAAAGAACGGCACGCTGTTGGCGTACTGCACAAACGCCTGCTTGATGTCGTCGAGGTCGTCGTAGATGTCGAGGTGGTCGACATCGATGCTGGTAATGACTGCGAGCGAGGGCGTAAGCCGCAGGAACGTGCGGTCGTACTCGTCGGCCTCGATCACGATGATATCGCCTTCGCCCGCTACGGCGTTCGAGCCGAACACGGC
>CAZBTM010000129.1:0-4078 GCA_964494425.1 uncultured Rhodothermales bacterium
GAGATCATTGGCGAACAGCGGATTGAAGGGGCTCCTGATCTCATTGCTGAGATCTTGTCTCCATCTACCGCGCACCGCGATGTAGGGATTAAGAGCCTGTTTGGGTTTTGGTTTGCAGGCGAGAGCGAGCAGCAATGCGGCGAAAATGGGACCGCGATGGGGGTTCGTAGCCGGGGCTACGGGCCGAGATCGGGGCCAATTTGCAGCCCATTGAAGCCGCTCGCAGCCCAAAGTAAAAAATCAAAACAGGTTCTAAGAAGCGGCTGTACGAGCAGCACGGCGTACGCGAATACTGGACGCTCGACCCGGAGTCGCAGGCGGTTGAAGTGCACGTAAACACCGACGCCGGATACACACAGCATGCGCGTGTGGTGGAGGCGGGGGCGGTCGCCTCTACCGTTATCAATGGGTTCGAGGTCGATGTGGCAGATCTTTTTTAGGGAGGCGGACCGTTCGCGGCGGAGCCAGAAGCGTGAGCATCCAGCAAACAATAACGCAGAATCACTTATGCGGCATTACTCAGAGCAGGAAATCCAGGCGATCTTCCGCCGGGCCACCGAGCGGCAGGAAGCAGCAAGCACGCAGGCTCCACGTGAGGGGCTTACGCTTGATGAACTGAAGCGCATTGGGGATGAGTCTGGGATCGACCCGGCACACATTGAGGCGGCTGCGCACGACATCGCGCACGGAGTGGAGGGAGCGCCTTCCCCAACAGGCGTGGAGCGGTTCTACGGACGATCGGCCACCATTCAGGTAGAGCGTATGCTTCCAGGGCGCATGGATGACGCGATCTGGAACGATGCCGTCGAAACGCTACGATCGATCTTCAACACACGGGGACAGGCCGAGACGATTGGCCCCATTCGAGAGTGGAGTGCCTTTACGTCGTCGGGGTTCGACTACCAGGCGCTCCTGGCCGATGACACGTGGTACACCATGATGGAAGGCCTCAACCTAACGAGCAACAAGACGCGTAGCCCGGTACACGTGGAAGCAAAGCCTGACGGCGGTGGCACGCGTCTGACCGCTACGTATCGCATGCCTGAGGCGCGCCTGTGGGAAGGGCCTGGCATGGCGGCGGTGTTTCTGCTCGCTGCAATCGTGACGACCATCGTGTTCACGTTGAACGCGTCTCCGCTGGCGCTCTTTCTGGTGCCTCTTGGGTTGCTACTTGGGGGCGGAAGCGCTGCAGCGTACTACTACCACATGCATCGCAATGAACTGGAGACCACCCAACAACGCATCGATAAAGCGGTGGAGCGGATTGCGCTCTTGCAGGCTGCCAACAGCATGCCAGCCGGATCTAACACCCAGGCTGATTTCCAGGCTGATCCTCAGGCGAGTCCCCCTCGGTCGATAGAAATTGACGACGAGCGGACCGATGGTCCGTCGCCAACCCAATCGGCTTCGCGGCAGCGCCATCGTTCGTAACAGCTTGGTCTAACCCTGCACGCTATTCATCATCTTGACGGCTCCCGTATGTCTAATCCTTTTCCCGCCATTGCTCGCCGCTTTGCGCCCTGCCCCGACGACCTGCGCCCCGAGGGCCTCACACAGGCCATTGGCGATGCCATTCCGTTTGTAGACACCGCCGGGCTGCGCATCCACACGTACACGCAAGAGGAGGTGACGGTGCAGCTGGAGGCCGAGCGGCGCGTGGCGAATCACATCGGCACGATTCATGCCGCGGCGTTGGCACTGCTGGCCGAGACGGCATCGGGGCTGGTGGTGGCGCTGAACATATCGGAGGAGAGTGTGCCCGTGGTGCGCACGTTGAACGTGGACTTTCAGCGCCCGGCTTCTGCATCCCTTACAGCTACCGCTACGCTCGATACCGAGACGCGCTCACGCTTGCAGAAGCGCCCCATTGGACGGGTGGATGTGCCGGTCGACCTGATGATGGACGACACCACGGTGGTGCAGGCTGCTGCGCAGTGGGCATGGCTGCCGGCTGAGCGACTGGATCTGCCCATTTAGGAAGCCGCGTTACCAGCGAGCGCGCTGACCACGCAGATCCACATGCACAAATGGGCCCCGATGCGGGGCCGGACCATACACGCCCATGCCGCCCACGTACGCTGTGCCGTTGTCGGCTTTCACCGCGTCTACGATATCAGCCAGAAGTGCAGCGTCGGCCTGGGTGACGCGTCCGGTGCCGGTGAGGTCGTCCATGCGGGCATTGCCGGTGGCATCCACAAAAATATCGGCGGCATCGCCGTACAGGTGGCGGCTGTACGCGGTCGTGTTGCCAATGGACCGGTTGTAGTGCGGCGTTCGAAACCCGCTCATGATGTGCAGCGTCGGCACGCTGTGGCCCCGTTCGCGCACGGTGGCAAGTACGTCCTCCAGAAGCTGCAACAGGCGGGTGTCAAGGAGTACAAACTGTGGGAGGGCATCGGTCTGTTTGCACAAGAACTGCTCCAGGCGGAAGTGCGGCGCTACCTGTGTGGTGCGCGTTTCTTTGGTGACCCGAATGAAGCCCTCGGGGCGTTCATACGTTTCCAGCCCACGGCGCGGCTCCGATTCGTAGCGCCCGATGCGGTAGCCGTCAAGGTACGTGCCGTCATGATCCCACGGCTCCAGCACAAACACCTGAAGCTGAACGGAGGCATCGTCTGCACCGTGCACGACAAGTGGATACAGGCCCGGAGCATCGGGCGCGGTGAATGACCACGGCGTATCGCCGGGTGCCCATGTCGTGGTGTTGGTTGGCGCTTCAATGCGGTAGGAAGACGAGACGTCGCGTCCTTCCACCGAAACCGGTACCGTATCGCCCGGCATAACGGTCACGGCCATCACGGAAGCGCTGATGGTGTGGTTGCCGAAGCGGACTGTGAAAGGAGATGCAGGATCAGCTGGTTGCACAGCTATGGGGGAAGCAGCAAGGGGCCCTGCCCCTCCCAAGACCCAGACCATCCCGACAAAAAAGATCCAAACGGAACACGTCTGATGCATCGTATTGCGGATAGGCAAATGAGGAAAAGGGGCTTTATGCTCCACCCCACCGACGCACATCCGGTTCCGTGTGCGTACTCGGTGCGATGGCACAAAAGCGTGCTTGTTTGTACATTCGACAGTACATTTGCATCTCGAATCAAGAAGTGAACCGCATGCACATAGCGCGTTACATCATGGCCGTTGGGCTTGTAGGGATGCTTGTCGGAGTGGGCCCGATGGGCACAGAGTCGTTGTACGCTCAGTCGTCTAAAGACGCACCCCCCTCTGATTTTCGCGATGCACTCCGCGCTCGCACAGAAGTGCTTCAGCACAGCCCGGCCGCGCAACTTGATGCTGCAGCGAATCCCATCTACACAGCGGCTCTGCTAACCGCTTACTATGCCACACACGACTTTGCACCTGTATGGGTCACCGAGCGCGGGCCGCGTATGCGGGTGCACAGCCTGCGCAATGCGCTTCGGCGTGCAGACCGGGAGGGGCTTTCACCTGCGGACTACCACGTTGAGGCGCTGGGGACGGCGCTGGCCGAACTGCGCACCGAAGAGGATCCGAACCGGCGTCAAGTGCTGCTGGTTGAGCTGGAAATTCAGGCGACAGAGGCATTCCTGCTATACGGCATGCACCTACTAACGGGGCGGGTGGATCCAGAGGAGCTTACGCCTTCCTGGAATATCCAGCCGCGCCGCGCCGACCTGGTTGCTGTGCTGGACGCCATTGCAACAGGGCAGCAGCGCGTGCATCATGCACTCGACACGCTGCGCCCGGACGATCAGGGATACGACGCACTGGTCGAGGCGCTGCGTACGTATCGTGGATATGCGGAGGAAGGAGGCTGGGGCCCCATTGCGCCCGGACCACGACTGGAGCAGGGAGATGAGCACGCTCGTGTAGCTCAACTGCGTGCCCGCTTGGCGATAACCGATGCTCCTGTTTCCGACACCACGAATCCCGACTCTACCGATGCATACTTCAGCGAAGGGCTTCATGAGGCCGTTGTGGCGTTTCAGGTGCGGCACGGACTCACCCCCGATGGGGTTGTTGGACCCGCCACCTTGCGCGCGCTCAACATATCAGCGGAGGCGCGGGCGGAGCAAGTACGCGTCAACTTGGAGCGCTGGCG
>CAZBTM010000129.1:4088-8334 GCA_964494425.1 uncultured Rhodothermales bacterium
GGCATCGTGGGGCCCGTCACCCTGGCCGAGATGAACCGCGGGCCGGCGGATCGCATCGACCAGGCTCGGGCCAACCTGGAGCGCTGGCGGTGGCTGCCTACCAACCTGGGAGCACGGCATGTGCGGGTGAACATTGCGGCGTTCGAATTGGAGGTGATTGAAGATGCAGAGCGCGTGCTCGACATGCGAGTTGTAGTAGGGCGCCCCTATCGCCAAACCCCCATCTTTTCGGATGCCATTTCATACCTGGTGCTGAATCCGTACTGGCACGTGCCACACAGCATTGCCACCCGCGACAAACTGCCCGAGTTTCAGCGCGATCCGTCGCTGGTTGCGCGTCAGGGATTTCAGGTGTTCGACAGCTGGAGCGCTCACGCGCAGCCGCTCGATCCGCTTGCTATTAACTGGGACGAGCTTTCAGAACACACATTCCCCTATCGGCTACGTCAGAATCCCGGCCCCGCCAATGCGTTGGGACGCGTCAAGTTTATGTTTCCAAACCCGCACAATGTCTATCTGCACGACACGCCCACCCGCAGCACCTTCACACAGGCCGAGCGCGGGTTTAGCTCAGGATGCATCCGACTGGAGCATGCGATGGAGTTGGCGGCGTACTTACTTAGCGATGTGCCCGGATGGGACCGTGCGCGCATCGATCGCAGCGCACAAGGCACCAAGGAGACAGCCGTTGTATTGCCCGAGCGGGTGCCGGTCCATCTGCTATACAGCACCGCCTGGGCCGGCACGAACGGTGCAGTGCACTTTCGCAACGATGTGTATGACCGAGACGAAGCGGTTCGGCGTGCGCTTGACAGCGAGCTCCCGCTGCCCCCGAGCCCGACGAGACGCTAACGGAGTACGGTGTAACGCTAAACGATGCCGTGTGAACACCAGAAGATAGGGACGGGGAGTTCCGCCCTAAAGCGGCACTCCCCGTTAGCCCTCGGCATAAAATCGCGCACTTTCCCAAATGGGGCACGTGGGTAGGCCTACACGACATCCTCCTCGTTTTCGCCGTTCGCCACATCATCTGTGCTATCGTACTGGCCGGGAGTCATCGCGACCATCATTTCGCGAAGGGGACGCATCTGGCTAAATGACAGGTTGATGTCGGTACTGCCAATCTGGATTGACATGCCACGGCTCTGTAGCAACTGGCGAAACTCGGCCGTCGGCATCGCCAAGCGCATGAACTCGCCAATGCCTACAAGCTCCGGATCCTCACGTGTCGATACGTTATTCCACGTTCGGCTCCAGCTATCCGTGGAGATTGTGACGTTGTCGTAGTCGAGCCAGCTCACATTGCGGGTAGCGCTGGAGAGTAAAATACGTACGGAATCGGGGGGGCAGTTTTTCCCCTGACACTCGGCCTGACCTTTCACGTACATCACCTGCTCGCCCGAAGAGCCCATCTTTGTAGAAAGGGAGACATAGAAGACGAAGAATAATGCATAGAATCAACACGACTTGAAAACATAATAGCTATCACACTTCATAGAAGCAACATTCATCAGTACAGCAAGATCTAAGCAAAAGACACCAGGAATCAATGTGGAGTAGACCTATCGGGGTTCAGGTGGCTGGCTACATGTGAAACGGTGGCAGGAGAAATGCCCAGCGCTCGGGCGGCCTGTTTGATGTCGCCCTCACACACGTCCAGTGCGTGCTCGATCGCAAAAATTTGTAGCTCTTCCATTGGTATGATGGCATCGGGAGCCCGGAGTGCGACGCGTTCAAGTGGGGTTTTGCGTCGCGTCTTGGTAGAGGTATCGGGCGGGGGCGCATCGACGGCAGATACCGTGAACGCCTGTAGATCGAACAGGGAACGTGGAAGGGCGTCGGAGGGCGCGTCGCTTTCGTGCTCCTCATCTGCAAGAGACACTGGAGGCTGCTTTTCTACTGGGGAAGAGGCCGGAGGCATCGCAGGGGCGTCCTCCGGCAGATCCTCCTCGTCCTCATGAGGGAAAAGGTCATCCACCGTAAGTTCGAATCCTTGAGCGGTGCGCAGCCCGCGGTCGATGGCTGCTTCGAGTTCGCGGTAGTTGCCCGGCCAGTCGTATCCTATGAGGTACTGTATCGCCGGAACGGAAAACGAGATGGGGGCGCCTGCGGCTGCGTGGGTTTTCTCGCGTAGAAGCTGCTGCGCGATCAGCAGCAGATCTTCAGTACGGGTACGCAGAGCGGGCAGAGAGATGACGTGCTGCGCAATCAGATCGTAGAGATCTGCGGAAAATGAGTCGTCGTTGTCCAGCTCTTCAAGGGAATGGCAGGTCCCAAACACAAGGCGAGTAGCAAATGGAACATCGGTGCGTTCTGCATGGGCAGGAAGGGTACCGGTTTCGGCCAGGGTGTAAAGCGCGTGCTGTACGTCAGCAGGCAGTAGGCTGACGTTATCGATAAACAACGTACCCGCTTCAGCACGAGCACACGCCCCCGGCGTAGTGGCCGTGCCGAAGAGCGTATCGTAAACGGCCTGATCGGAGAGGACGGCACCATCGAATGCAATGAAGGGCGCATCGGCACGTAGACTGCCTTCATGCAGGCGCCGGGCCCACGCCTCCGGTTCCAGTCCCGACTCAGTCTGAAGTAGCACCGGAGTGTCGGTTTGCTGAGCGTGGCGGAGGTGGGAGCGCGTGCGCCGAATGGCAAGGCTGTTTCCAATTAGGAAAAGGCTGTGTGGAGGAGCTATCGGAGGCGCAACCGTAGCCGTGTTACTTCGCGATTGGGCAATCCACCATTCCATGCGGTCGAGGTCGCTGCGACCCGCTACCACGACATCGGTTGCCCCGTGCGCAAGGGCATCGTGCGCGGCTTCTGTTTCCTCAGGGGGCACCACCAGCAGGAGGGGGATATCGTCCCAGCCCGCACGCATTGAGGCAATGAGTTGCAAGCCGTCGCCGTCGGGTAGGGTCGGCGCGACTACCACAAGCGTGGTTGCTTTGTTGATAGCACTGAGTGCTTCGCGTCCAGTATTAACTTGCTTGAGCTCAACCGAGAGCGTCGTTTCCAGCCGGTAGCGCAGCAGGGTGGTATAGGTGGTGTTCGTGCCAACAAGAAGCACATGGGAAAGCATAGAAAGCAGTAAGTCTTGGAAGAACTGCACGACACCCGGCGCCGGCCTGCAAACGGGGCGCAGTTGGCCTCAATGTCGAATTTATACAACACCAAGTATAAACAATCAAAATGTCAGATGCTTATCTGGGTATCCCGAAAAATTTGCGAGACGTGTAAAAGATTACTAAAATGGATAAAAGTGTAACTTTAAAGTATAGAAAAGCAGGTGGCATACGGGGGGAGGCGGGAGAGCACTTGCCCAGACATGGTTAGCTGCCAAGCAGACTGCGAACGTGTTGGACGACGGCTTCAGGAGATGAGTCGGCATCAACCTGGAAGGGAGCCTGCTCGTAGGCGGCTCGACGGCGGTTCAGCAGGCGGGCGATATGGCGATACAGCGCAGCTCCCTCAAGCGGTGTGCCATCGTTACTCCACAGCAAGGGGCGGTGAGCGGCGCCGGGGGCCAGGCGGTGGTAGAGCGTCTCGGCATCTACGCATAGATATACGACCGTGCCCAACTGCTGTGCATGCTGCATACGGTCGGGATCGACCAGCATACCGCCACCGGTGGCGACTACCGCGTGGCGATGCGATGCTGTAGCAAGCAGCGCATCGGCCTCGCGCCTCCGAAACGCCGCTTCGCCTTCCTGCGCAAAATACTGGGGGATGCGCATGCCAATCTGCTCCTCGATCCAGGCATCCGTATCCATAAAGGGCCAGCCCAGGTCGGTAGCGAGTAGCTTACCAACGGTCGATTTGCCGCTTCCCATAAAACCGGTAAGGTAGATGCGCATGAGTTGGTGTCAGGAGGTAAGAGAGCGCGTGGAACGTACACGCGGTGTATGCCATAGCGATCTATCCGTTCGTTTGCTTTCCCCATTAGCCTGCTGACATGCCGCGCCTGCGCCTCTGTATCGAATATGATGGCACCAACTTTCATGGGTGGCAGGTGCAGCCGGAGGTGCCTACGGTGCAGGGCGCACTGGAGGAGGCACTTGATACGGTGCTCGACTCAGCGCCCCGCCTAACGGGCTCGGGACGCACCGATGCCGGCGTCCACGCGCGCGGCCAAGTGGCCCATGTCGATGTGCCCGACGGCACCGATCCGTATCGACTGCGCCGCAGCCTGAATGCGCTCACCCCGCCCGGCATTGCGGTGCGGCAGGTGGCACGTACGCACGCCGACTTCCAC
>CAZBTM010000130.1:0-8288 GCA_964494425.1 uncultured Rhodothermales bacterium
TCTTGCTCATACCACGCAGACCTACGAGCGCTACCTGGATGCGATCGAAGACGCCGGATCGCAACTCATCCCGCCCGAGCGCCAGACCATCGAGTTTGGCCCGGTTGCACTGGAGGTGGTCCCGCCGCCTGGAGACGAATCCTTCGGCCAAAACGACAACAGCGTGGGCTTCCTGCTGCGCTATGGCGACTTTCTGATGTCGTCGTATGGCGATGCCGAGCGCGATCAGTTTGAGTGGCTGTTGGATACGCATCCCGACCTCTTCCCGAACGTCCAGGTACATAAATCCAGTCACCACGCCAGCCGCAACGGCGATGTCGCGTCCGTGCTGGAGAAGATTCGGCCCGAGGTGGTGCTTGCCAGCCTGGGGGCCGACAACCGCTACGGGCATCCGCACGATGAAGCGCTGCTGCGCTACGATCGCATCGGCGCCACCGTCTACCGCACCGACCGGCACGGCACGATCCGCCTGCGCGCCTACCCCGACGGCACCTACGAGGTGGAGCCTGCCATGAGCGTGGCCGCAATCATCGAAGCGCGCTGCGTCAACGTGAACCGCGCGGCCCCCGACGAGCTCGTGCGGATCACCAATGTGGGCCCGGCCACCGCGCAGGGCATTATTTCCGCGCGCCCCTTCCGTAGTCTCGACGACCTGGCCCGCGTTGACGGACTCGCCACCGCCTCCATCGCGGCCATCAAAACGCAAGGGCTGGCCTGTGCGGAGGGCTCCATTGCAAATTGATGATTTTGGATGTTGGAAGGGAATGCTCCTCACACCATCTGCTTCGTAGAAGATGGTAGGTGGTGGATGGCTGTGAAGGCACAAGCCGACACGCGTCCTAATCGCAAATCCCAAACCGCAAATCCAAAATGAGGACGGTCTCAGCGCTTCCCGTCTCCGGCTATCGGGTTGTGCTCACACTTCGCATCATGCTGCCCCCCGGAACGCCGCTGCTCATTAGAAAGCCTCGACGTTTGCGTTGTATGATACATACTCGACTACCGCTTCACACCGCCCCCTTTAATCTTCTCACTCGGGGTCCCTTCCAGCGGCGCTGGGTCTCCGGTCGGGGCTCGGAGCCTGGAAGCCAGCTATTCTCCCGATTGAATGTCTCCCTCTCCTCCGGGGAGAGGGAACAAGGGTGAGGGGAATCAGGCTGCCAGTGGGCAGGAGTTGCAAATCAGAAGAAATACACCCCTCATCCTGTCCTTCTCCCCGAGGGAGAAGGGACTCGAGAGTGTTGAAGTTTGGCGTCGTGCATGGGTCGTATGATACCAAATCCGGTTGCATCATTGCAGTGTGGCTTCTTTGCAACCAGATATACTTCGTCAGTCGCCCTTCGGCCTCGTGTGGGGATAGACGGGTGGAAGGATGGACGGATGGGCGTCCCCCCTTCACACGTCCATCCCCTAAGGTGAACGGTCCCCCGGTTGCTCCCGTCAGTCTTGCCGGGGACGTCCGCACCGGCACCGCCACGCACAACGGCGCTGCT
This sequence comes from uncultured Rhodothermales bacterium, assembly GCA_964494425.1. Taxonomy (GTDB): domain Bacteria; phylum Bacteroidota; class Rhodothermia; order Rhodothermales; family Salinibacteraceae; genus Longimonas. Next base: position 1,494 of record CAZBTM010000130.1, read on the forward strand.
ATGCATCCACAAGCCCCCACATCTTACATCGTTGTGACACGAGTCCCTTTTGGAAGCGCTACCAAATCCTTTGCACAATATTTTTTCTGTTTGCGCTTGACAAGCCAAAAATAATCGTGTATAGTTAGCCTGTAACCAAAAATAATAAAGCAAACGGTTCATGGGATACAGCCTCGACACGATCGACGCGCAGATCCTGGCGCTCTTGCAGCGCAACGGACGCATGCAGCGCAACGCCATCTCCGACGAGGTGGGGCTGTCGGTGTCGGCAGTGAGCGAGCGGATGCGGAAGCTGGAAGCCCACGGCATCATCAAGGGCTACCATGCGGTGATCGACGCCAAGCGCCTGCGCCTTGACATCACCGCGTTCATCCGCGTACGCGTAGACGGCTCCGAGCACTACGACCGGTTTGTCGACGAGGTTACGGACATGCCCGAAGTGCTGGAGGTGCACTCCATCACCGGCGAAGGGTCGCACGTGCTCAAGATCCGCACGAAAAACACCACCACGCTGGAGCGCTTTCTCTCCCAAATACAGGCGCTGCCGGGCGTGTCGGGCACCTCCACGAGCATTGTGCTGAGTTCCTTTAAGGAAACCCGTGCTGTGCCCACCGAACCCATGGACGCATTTGCGCCCAACGACTCCGACTCATGATGCGCACCCTGCGCATCCTCCTGTTTTCGCATTCCTTACGACTACACGCCACGTATGATGACCAAAGCCGATATCTTAGATCGCATCGACGAAGAGGGCGTAGACTTTCTGCGCCTGCAGTTCACCGACATTCTCGGGACCGTCAAGAACGTCTCGATTCCAGCAGGTCAGGCCGAGAAGGCATTCAGCGAGGGCATCTACTTCGACGGCTCCTCGATTGAGGGCTTTGTGCGGATTCAGGAATCCGACATGCGCCTGGAGCCCGACCCCGACACCTTTGCGGTGCTGCCCTGGCGCAGCCGCCGCTCCGACGGCACCGTGTCGGCCCGGCTCATCTGCGACGTAATCAACACCACCACCGGCGAACCCTTTGTGGGCGATCCGCGCTTTGTGTTGCGTCGCGCCATCCAGCGGGCCGAGGACATGGGCTACGAGCTGAATGCCGGGCCGGAGCCGGAGTTTTTCATCTTCGAGCAGGATGAGGACGGCCGCGCTACCACTAAGACGCACGACGCGGGCGGCTACTTCGACCTGGGCCCGAAAGACATGGCGCAGGAGATTCGCGCCGAGATTATCTACATGCTGCAAGCGATGGGCTTCGAGGTCGAGGCCAGTCATCACGAGGTGGCGCGCGGGCAGCACGAAATCGACTTCAAGTACGACGATGCCCTCACCACTGCCGATAACATCGCCACGTTCCGCGCGGTGGTGCGTGCGGTGGCCGGACTCCACGGCGTGCACGCCACCTTTATGCCGAAGCCTATTTCCGGCATCAACGGGTCGGGCATGCACACGCACCTGTCGCTCTTTCAGGGCGGCACCAACCTCTTCCACGACGATGACGACGAGTTCAACCTGAGCGAAGAGGCATACGCCTTCCTCGGTGGGATTCTGGAGCATGCGCCTGCGATTACGGCCATCTGCAACCCCACGGTCAACTCGTACAAGCGGCTTGTGCCCGGCTACGAAGCGCCCATCTACATTGCATGGAGCGACGTGAACCGCTCGGCCCTCGTGCGTAAGCCCGCAGCCCGCGTGCCCGCCGCCTCGCGCATCGAACTGCGCTCGCCCGATCCCTCGTGCAACCCGTACCTCGCGCTCGCCGTGATGCTGCATGCTGGACTCGACGGCATCGAGAAGGGCATGGAGGCACCGGGACCGGTCCGCGAAAACATCTACGACTTCACCGAGGCCGACCGCATCGAGCGCGGCATCGAAACGCTGCCCAGCACGCTTGGGCAGGCCGTCAATGCACTCAAAGACGACGACGTCATCCTCGACGCTCTCGGATCGCACGTGAGCGAGAAGTTTATTGAGGCGAAAACCGTCGAATACACTGAGTACCTCGCCTCCGTATCCGGCTGGGAGCTGGAGCGCTACCTCGAAACGTTCTAACGCTTGGTTTTAACGGATACGCAGCGGTTCCACTCGTCCGCTGCATACATACCGACCGCCGGAGGGCCGCCGCACAGGCGATGCTCCGGCGGTTTTTTTGTTGGGCTCCCTTGGAATAGGAAAACGTCTCGCAGCTCGGAACGGGGAGCAACGCGGATGCCCCGAGCGAACAAAAACGTTAAGTTTATGTGACCATCGGGGGGCAATTTTACAATGTCGATGATACTGCGTACGATGAATGTGCAGTGTAGAATACAGTACACGCTTCCACCTCACAGGCAAGCCTCCCATACATCCTCTCGCTTCCTGCGTAGTCAGCGTGTTCCTTTCTGTCCCCGTTGTTGGTGTCCCTTCCTGACATGTCTTATTTGCGCTTCACTCAAGACGTGGTATATACCGCATCCTCGCTCTGGTCTGCCTGGTTGCGATGTAGGCTTCTTTTCTTTGGAGGGCTGCTTGTAAGCCTCACGGTGTTCGGGGGCTGCTCATTGATGGAGAACGATGACACTCCGCCCTGGGATACTGATATTCCAGAAAGTGAAGACTTCGATGCCGAGGCTCCTGTGTGGACCGCTGACGGGGAGGAGCTTTTCTTTCTCCATACCCGTGAAGGGACAGATGCCAATCCTGGGCGCTTCAACCAGCTTTGGAAGGTGAATCTTAGCACAGGCAACCGCGAGCAGGTGGCTCCGGGACGGTTAACAACGCCTGATGTAAGTCCCGATGAAGAGTGGGTCGTATTTCACTCGCGTGCGCAGTTTTCCCACCTGTATAAACTGCACCTTGAGAGCGACTCGCTGGTTGCCCTGACCGGGCCCGATTCTCCCAATCCCGATCTGGATGCGACTATTGTGGGCCGGTGGAGCCCAAGCGGAGACCGCATCCTGTATACCCGCTCTGCGGGGGAGCCGCGTGGGCTTTCTATGATGAACCCGGATGGAACAGAGGCCGAGATTGTCATCCCGTATGGCGTGCAGGGGGACTGGTTTCCAGATGGGGAGCGCGTTGTCTACGTCAATTGGGACATGAACGAGGAAGACCCGGGCCGCCGTAAACAGATCTACGTAGCCAATGCGGATGGGTCGGGTGCAGAGAAGATCACTGACCTTCCGAACTCAGACACAACTGATCCGAGTGTGTCTCCAGACGGGACGCAGATCGTATTTGCATACGGTGGAGACGAAGGACTACGAAATCTGTATGTGATGAACGCAGACGGCTCAAACCTTCGCCAAATTACGGGAGGAAAGGATGGCAGTGATCAAAGACCTGCTTGGCATCCCACTGAAGAAAAAATAGTTTTTGAACGGGCTTACTACACAGGCTACCAGCGAGTAAGTAGCTTGTACACAGTTGACCTTAAGACATTGGATGTGGAACCCGTTTTCCCGGCTGATTAGCTCATAGCTTACTTTTCTTGATGTTCTGCACGTTGATATGAGTTCATGTGTAAAGAACACCGCTTTAGCGATCTCAATCATCATCTTTATGGGAGGCACGAGCGTGGCATCGGCTCAAGATTCTACCTCGGTCCCCTCGCAGAATAACAAAGATATTCGGGCGTGGCTCAGTTTCGAAGGCGGACCTACAACTCCCAACGAGGGTGCGGTAATTCTGAGCCTGAACTACGCCCGTTCGTCCCATCTCTTTGGACTTCGTTTTACCGGGGTGACTGAAGGGTTATTTTTAGATAGTCGGTCTGAGCTCGCTCCCTTGTACGGAAGAATGGTAAACTGGGACTGGGGGCATGTCTCTGCCGGGACTGGCGTCGCCGTGGTATGGGAGCGAGAGGGCTCGTTATCTGGCTCTGGACCGGTCAACTGGACCACGGTTGGGGTGCCCGTTCAGGCTACCCTTTACCTTACGATTCCCTACCGCCCAATCGACTGGCTGGGCCTCAAGATTGGCGGGCACGCTAACCTCAACCCTGAGGACTCCTTCGCTGGCGCAACCGTTGGACTCGTCATTGGCAAGCTGCGTTGAGGCTACTCCTGCGCCTCCAGAAATGCCTGCACATGCTCCCGAAAAACTTCAGGCTGCTCCATCATGAGCAAGTGCCCGGCGTTGTCGACCAAATGCACATCTGCATTCGGCAGCGCCTCCTCGGCGCGCTGGGCAATGGCTTGCGTATCCCACTGCGGGTTCAGGTACGGGTTGGGGATGAGCTTGTCGCCGGTGCCATAGAGCACAAGCGTCGGCTGATCTACATCGCCAAGGCGGTCGTACACGGGCTCGTCGACCATCCCGGCGACCGAAGCCGCATTAGCGCGCGTATACGCCATAAAGTCATCGCGCTCGGATAGGGCATGGCGCTGCTCGATGAGCCAGGCGTAGTCGTCGGACCAGTGTGCGAAGTTGGCAGCGGTGTTCTGCTGGATGGCTGACGAGTCGGCGCTGGCGATGGCTTGCGGCGTCATCGTCTGGCGCAGCGCTGCGGCCTGTTGGTCGGTGAACGTCTCGATGCCGGCAGGCGCCACCAGGACCAAGCGCTCCACGACTTCGGGGGCCTCCAGCGCAAGGGTGAGCCCAATCTGTCCGCCCATCGACACGCCCACGTACGTGATGGGCGCCAGGTCCAGCGCATCCACAAACCCACGCACCGCATCCGCAAAGTCGGTCATACGGCCCGATACGTCGTGCTTGCTCGACACGCCAAATCCGGGCAGGTCGAGCGCCAGCACGCGATGCGCTGCAGAGAGTGGTTCGATGTGGTCGCGCCAGAGCGAGAGGTTGGAGCCAAGCCCGTGCACCAGCACGAGCGGCGGCCCGTCGCCGCCGGTGTCGAGATAGGCGAGGGTGTCATCGTCGACCGTGACGGTTTCGAGCGTGTGCTCCGGGTAGTGCGGCAGCGGCGCCACGTCGGGCGACTGGGCGGGGGCAGGCATGGCGAGCAGGGCGGTGCATCCGATAAGAAGGAACGCAAGGCGAAGCATGGGTGCGTTGGGTTTTATGGAGGTGAAGGGGAGCAAAATTAGCGTGTGGTGGACGCGGGAGCGTTCAGGGAGGAAGGCTTACGAGGTGCGCCGGGGACGCAAGCGGTACCGACAGTGGTCGGCACAGGTTACCCGGCTATGGGCTTCCTTAGCCTGGGATCCGGAGCGCTGTCCCTTAACGTCTACCTGCTACCGGAAAATCATGAGGGTAGGCGGTTTTCTTCCGACGAAGCCTGTCATGGTGAGCGCCCTGACCGAAGGGAGGAAGTGCTCCTGGGGTGCGTAGCCCCGCCCCCTGTGGCTCCGACCACTGTCGGAGGAACCATCTCCCTGGGCGGTTGATACGACGACGCATCTGAGCAAATCATGGGTGCAGGAGATTCCTCTCCCGACTGCTGTCGGGATCGGAATGACTTGGCTGGGATGCCGTCACGTTTGCGCTGCCGAAAACTGCTCGCGCAGATCGGTTTTCTGGATCTTGCCGCTGTGGCCTTTGGGGAGGGCATCGTGGATCTCGATGTATTTGGGCACTTTGTAGCGTGCCAGGCGCGTCGTGCAGTGCGTGCGGAGTGCGTCGGGATCCAGTTGCGCACCAGATACAAACGCAGCGCCGACCTCGCCCCACTGGTCGTCGGGCACGCCTACGACGGCGGCTTCCTCCACGCCGTCGTGTTCGTGCAGCACGGCCTCGATTTCGGCTGGGTACACGTTCTCGCCGCCGCTGATGTACATCTCTTTCTTGCGTCCCACCACAAAGAAGTAGCCCTCCTCGTCTACTTCGACCAGATCGCCGGTGTGAAACCAGCCGTCGGCGTCGATGGCGTCGGCGGTGGCGTCGGCGTTCTGCCAGTAGCCAGGGGTGACGACCGGGCCACGCATGAGCAGTTCGCCGGTGGTGTTGGGGGGCACCTCTGCGCCCGCATCGTCGACCACCTTGGTGTCGATGTAGAAGTTGGGGAAGCCGATGGAGCCGATCTTGCGGAGGGCGTCGCGGGCGGGCAGCGAGAAGCAGTTTACGCCGACCTCGGTCATGCCGAAGCCCTGCCGGATGGGCACGCCTTTGGCCTGCCACGTGCGAATCAGCGGTTCGGGCATCGCCTCGCCGCCGACGATGGCGTAGCGGATGGTGTCGAGCGTGGCCTCGTCGAAGACAGTGCTGTCGGACATGAGTTTGAGCATGGTGGGCACGCCCCACAGAATCGTGTAGGCTTCGGTGTCGCAGTCGCGGAGGAGCGTGTCGGCATCGAAGTCGGGATACAGGTGCGTAGTGGCGCCGTGTAAGAGGAAGGGCGTAAGCAGCACGTTCCAGCCGCCGGTGTGGTAGAACGGAGCGGCGTTGAACGAGCGGTCGGCGCTGGTGAGGTCCAGGCGCATTTCGGTGTTTACGGCGTTCCAAAAGAGCATCCCGTGCGAGATGATCGCGCCTTTCGGGCGTCCGGTCGTGCCCGAGGTGTAGAGAATCATCAGCGGATCATGGAGCGTGGGGGATGCATCGGGGTGCTGTGCGTGCGCCGGGGCGTTGTCGATGAGGGCGGCCACCTTGGTGAGAGGAATGGGCGGCCCAGCTGCATCGAGATGGGGGGCGATTGCGGCCTGGGCGTCTCCCACAAACAGAACGGAGGGCGCGCTGTCGTCTACCAGATACTGCAGCTCTGAGGCGGTGAGCCGGTAGTTGAGCGGTACGAGCCCAAATCCAGCCTTTTGGGCGGCGATGAACAGCTGCACGTGCTCGACGCTGTTTTCGGCGAGGATGCCAATGCGATCGCCCGGGTTGATGTCGTATTCGGTCTGGAGTTGATACGCCAGCTTCTC
>CAZBTM010000131.1:0-1546 GCA_964494425.1 uncultured Rhodothermales bacterium
CGGTTTGTACCGCGGATAGCCGCGCTTGCCTTCCAGGCTTTCCATCAGGCTCGTTTCCTCGCCACAGATGTAGGCCCCGGCACCTTTGTGGAGAACGATATCCATGGAAAAGTCCGTCCCCATGATGTTGTCGCCCACATAGCCGTTGTCGTAGGCTTTTTGGAGCTGGGCTTCCATGTGGCGGATCCAGTCGGCATATTCGCCGCGGATGTACACGTAGCAGGCGTCGAGTTGCATAGCGTAGCCCGCAATCAGAATGCCCTCAAACATGAGGTGCGGGTTGTACTCCATGATCTGCCGGTCTTTGAACGTGCCCGGCTCGCTCTCGTCGGCGTTGCAGGCCAGGTAGCGCGGGCGATCGTCAGGCTCGGGCATGAAGCTCCACTTCAATCCGGTCGGAAAGCCCGCGCCTCCGCGTCCACGCAGGTTCGAGGTTTTCACCTCGTTCGTGACCGACTCCGGTGTCCAGTCGTCGTTTTCGAGGACGTCACGCAGGCGGTTGTAGCCGTTGGCCTTGTTTTCGTAGACCTCCAGCTTATGCAGATCGCGAATGGGGGGCAGCAGAACGCGCTCGTAGTTGCGCCAGTCGCCCGCTTTGGTGGCTCCGTTGGTCAGTTCCATAAGGGATTCGGGGGTTAGGCGGCACGCAGCGAGGGGCTGCCAGCCGGGTGAACGATAACAGATGCGAAAAGAGCAGGGAACGCTGCTTAACTAATAGATGCTGTACACGTGGTAGTGCGCAGCGCACAGAAACAGTATGCTACTCGTCAGAAACCGCAGAGGGCGGCCGTGTCCAAGCGTGCAGCAGGTCGAGCGTGCGGGCACGCCGAGCCCAGTGCATGAAGAAGTACACCGCTCCGGCCCCGTGCAGGGCCGCAAAGCTACACGCAGCTGCCATGACACCCAGCACATGGAGCGACGACAGTGAACGGGCCTCGGTCAGGTACTGGTGCATGAGCCCGGTGGGCAGCACGACAGCCAGCAGCGCCATTACGCTGCCCAGCCCGTAGAGCCAGGTGCGCTGCTCATACCATGCGCTTCGAAGCTGCGCCACGGCACGGTGGCCTTGTCGCTGCACCAGCGCCTGTTCGCGCCGCGACAGCCTGCGCAACAGTGCATCAGGAAGCGAGCTGGGAGCATCCATTGCGGGCAGCAGGCTATCAGGCAGGTGGGGCAGAGACGAGCGGCTATCGAGGGCGCAACTTACTTAACCGCTTCTGAGCGGGGCGGTGTTTGATACGTTTCCGTGGCCTCTACGTCGGAGCGCCGGTTGCCGCCCATCTCGTCTTCGTCTTGCGGCAGTGTCACCGACACAAACGGCGGCATCTTCCCGTCTTTCAGGTCGTCGAGCAGCGTATCTACCTTATCTTTGGTCAGGTTGTGCACATACGGGCCGTTGGTCACCTGCATCATGGGCGCCGAGCCGCAGCAGCCCAGGCACTCCACCTCTTCGACGGTGAACATGCCGTCGTCGGTCGTTTCCCCTTTATGGATACCAAGCTTTTCTTCCAGGTAATGGAGGATGTCGTATCCGCCCATCATCTGG
>CAZBTM010000131.1:1556-5796 GCA_964494425.1 uncultured Rhodothermales bacterium
GATGATCAGCGTGCGGGTGTCGCCGATATTGGCGACGTGGCTGATCATCTGGCAGTTGTCGACGACCTTGACCCCCATGTCGTAGCCGCCGGTGACCTGGCAGGAGAAGCACGTGCACACATCGAGCACGAATTTCCCCTTCTCCTCTTTGTAGTATTGCGTGTAGAAGGTCGCCACGCCGTAGGCACGCGCGTAGTCCATGTCGAGCGTGTCGGCACACAACCGAATGGCTTCGGGCGGCAGGTAGCCGTACTTCTCTTGTGCCATCCAGAGCAGATCCATGATGGCCGACTTCGGGTCGGGATACTTGGCTTTGCGCTCCTCGATGCGTTCCTGCTCCTCATCAGTCCAGACCAGCTCCTCATCGGGAATCTGCTGCTCGGGCTGCTGCTCGGGCAGCTTTACGATGGGGCGCTCGATGTCAAAGTGTGACATGTTCGGTGTATCAGTGTGTGGAGTGGATGGACGTATGGACGTGCGCACGTTCGCACGCCCATCCTTGGCATGCTTCCCGCCTTACTTGTCGGCTTCGCCCATCACCGGATCCATCGACCCGATAATGACGACGGTGTCGGCCACGAGCGAACCTTCCATGATGTATTCCATGCCCTGCAGGTTCGTAAACGACGGCGCGTTCACACGCATGCGGGCCGGACGCCCGGTGCCGTCGGAGGTCAGGTAGAAGCCGAGTTCGCCTTTGGGGCTTTCGATGGCGTGGTAGGCGTGCGCTCCTTTCGGGGCCACCGTGCCTACGTCGGTGTACATGAAGTCATGAATCATGCCCTCCATGCTGTAATAAACCTCCTCTTTCGAGGGGTATGCCTGCTTGGCATCATCGGAGCGGATGGGGCCTTCCGGAATCCGTTCCAGGCATTGCTCGATGATGCGCACGCTCTCGCGCATCTCTTCCATGCGCAAGAAATAGCGCGCCAGGCAGTCGCCCTCTTCGCGGGTCGGCACGTTGAAGTCGACCTCGTCATACTTCAGGTAGGGCTCGAAGCGGCGCAGGTCGTAGTCGACGCCAGATCCACGTAGGTTTGGACCGGTCATGCCCAGTTCGAGCGCCTCCTCGCGGGTGATGCGCCCTACGTCTTTGTTGCGATCGACCCAGATGCGGTTGCGGTTCAGGAAGTCTTCCCAGCGTCCCAGTTCGGTGCGGAAGCTCTCGGTGAAGGCGCGGATGCGTCGGAAGGCCTCGGCCGAAAGATCGCTGGCTACACCGCCAATGCGGCTGTGGCTTACGGTAAAGCGCGCTCCAGCCACCTCGTCGAAGATGGAGTAGATGTCCTCGCGCTGCTGGAACGTCCACAGGAAGCCCGACACCGCCCCGGCATCCATAAGCCCCACGCCCAGCCACAGGCAGTGCGAGGAGATGCGCGCCAATTCGCACATGATCATGCGAATCCACTGCGCGCGCTCGGGCACCTCGATGCTGGCGAGCTTCTCGACTGCCAGGCACCATGCCACATTGTTAGAGTAGGGCGAGAGGTAGTCCATGCGGTCGGTATACGGCATGAACTCCTGGTACGTCTTGTGCTCCGCGAGCTTCTCGATGCCGCGGTGCAGGTAGCCAATATCAAGCACGGCCTTCTCGATGGTTTCGCCATCGAGCTTCACCACACAGCGCAGTACGCCGTGCGTGGCCGGATGCTGCGGCCCAATGTTGAGCGTCATCTGATGGTCGAGCGGATCGGCATCCACAGCAGCGCCGTCGCCCGAGGGCTGCGTCGTCAGGGCTTCAGGCGATCCGTCGCCTGCAGCTTCGGCAGCCGCACGCTTCTCTTCGATCCAGGCGTGCTTGCTCTCCAGCCGCTCGTAGATCTTCTCATTGTGCTTCGGCCAGAACCGAAACTTGTCGCCTAAGTCGAGTCCAGGAAAAGACGGAGCTTCAGCCATAACAGCGGGGCAAGAAAGAGGTAGGGGGAGGCAGAGGAACGCGCCAGCGTGCTACTCGTCTTCGATCTCAGGTTCGTTGTAGCTTTTGGCGGGCTTGGAGCCATGCGCTGCAGCAAACGGATCCATCGTAAGCTCGCCGTCGGGCGCCTGAGGCGGCAGCGGCAGTGAACCCGGCACGCCGAGCTGCGGAAATTCTTTGCGCAGCGGGTAGTAATCAAAGTCCTCGGGCATGTACATGCGCCGCAGGTCAGGGTGGCCGTCGAAGATGAGCCCGAGCATGTCGTAGGCTTCGCGCTCGTTCCAGTTGGCCGAGCGGTAGACCGAGCTAACGGTGGGCACGTGCAGGTTCTCTTCGTCGACACGCACCTTCAGGCGGAGGCGCTGCTTCGCCTCCATATTAACCACGTTGTAGAACACCTCAAAGCGCCCCTCCTGCGTAAACCGGTCGATGCCGCCCAGGTCGGCCAGGTAGTTAAAGCCTTGTTCTTCCTTGAGGAAGCGGCACACGTCAGCAATGCGATCCTTGGACACATACACCGTGTCTTCGTTGGCATACGTCTCAACCGGACCGATGACCTCGTCGCCAAAGGCTTCGGTCATTGCGTTAATGACCGCCGGGGTGTGCGTGGTGGCCTTGGCGTGTGGGTTGTCTTCACTTCCCGAAATGGCCGTATCGGCCGGGGTGTAGTGAAACTTGAGGGCCTCCGACGTGGAAGGCGCGTTCGGGGCTTCGTCAGCAGGCATGGGGCACAGCAGCGAGACAAGGAAATAGAGCAGCAGGCAGAGGCCTTACGCAACAGGCTATGCGGCAACGGGCGTGACCGGCGCTGAAGGCGTGTTGGGTTTTTCGAGCTGTCCGGGATACTGAATTGTGTTCTCCGGAATCAAGGGCGCGTTTTTGTACGGGTCGCCGTGCGTGTAGTCTTGCGTGATGGAATACTCGTTGCGCACCTTCTCTTGGATGTCCATGAGCGCATGCAGCACCGCCTCCGGACGCGGCGGGCAGCCGGGGATGTAGACATCGACCGGCAGGAAGTTGTCGCAGCCCTGCACTACACCGTAGCAGCGATGCATGCCGCCCGTGGAGGCACAGGCGCCCATTGCAATGCACCACTTCGGATCCGCCATCTGATCCCATACGCGGCGCACGGCATGACTCATTTTGTAGGAGACCCAGCCCGCCACGATCATAAGATCGGCTTGGCGAGGCGAGAAGCGCATGGCTTCGCTCCCAAAGCGCGCCGAGTCGTACTTCGGTCCCGCAAAGGCCATCATTTCGATAGCGCAGCAGGCCAGCCCCATGGGCATGGGCATCAGTGAGTTGGAGCGGGCCCAGTTCACGACCGCATCCACGCGCGTCGTGAAGAAGTTTTCACCGCCAAACGGGGAGGAACCAGCCATGACAAACGTTGAAATCTGTGGAGAAACAGGCGGACTGCAGAACGCACGCCCTAATCGATTTTCGTATCGGTTCTAATGGCAGAGGCGCGCGCCCTGTTTCAGTACACGACCGCGCATCCCTTAAATTATTGCAAGGCGGGCACAATCCCGTCCTTCTTTTTAACGCGGGCTTGCTTCATGCGCCCATCTATGCACAGTGGAGATGTTTGCGCCGTGCGAAACGCCGGGTGTACACCATCTCCCAGCCTGTCTCCAACCTGCCTGTTGGAGACGCCAGAACCAGGTTTAGCCGCTCAGTCGAACTCCAGTCCGCCTTTCTTGATGTCGTAGACCAGCCCCAGCGTGAGAATAGCCACGAACAGCCCGACCACCGTCATTACACCGACGGTAGCCACGAGGCCGGCATCGATGAAGTCGTGGAAACTCACGGCCCACGGATACATGAACACGACCTCCACATCGAACACGATGAAGATCATGGCTACCAGGTAAAACTTGACCGAGTAGCGCTCACGCGCCGACCCAATCGGGTCCATTCCGCTCTCGTACGGCGTGCGCTTAATCTTATTGGGCCGCTTGGGTCCAATCCACGACGCTGCTGCCAGCAGCGTAAGGGCAAGCCCCAACGCGATGGCAATAATGACAAACAGCGGGATGAAGTCAGCAAACATGGGCAGGCGGGTCGGTAGTGGCAGTATGCCAGACGGATCTGTAGCATATCCAGCCTACCAAGACCACACGCCGGATGCAACGCACGGTGGCCGTTCCATTCCGAAAAGCCGGTAAAGAAGAAAGCGGCCTTTGGCATTGACGGAGAATGCGTGGTTGGCTACCTTGCATAATGACAGCTTTCCATTTGCTTTAGCGAGCGCCTAATTTGATGTGACATTCATTCCAATTTTTTTTCTTAGGTTAACGAAGCACCAGTTAATCACGTTGCACT
>CAZBTM010000131.1:5806-8210 GCA_964494425.1 uncultured Rhodothermales bacterium
GACATGCTTTGGTTTTGCTCTTTCAGCTCCTGCTTCATGACAACGACAACACAGCTCCACATCGGCAACGCAGCACAGATGGAGGCGATCGACGATGCCTCGATTGACCTGATCGTGACATCACCGCCGTATCCCATGATTGAGATGTGGGACGACCTGTTTGCGGAGTGGGTGCCCGCGAGCAAGCAGGCACTGACGGATGGTGACCCGGATGCCGCTTTCAACGTCATGCATCAGGCCCTTAACGCCGTGTGGGCAGAGTGTGCACGCGTCTTGCGCACCGGTGGCATCTGCTGTATCAACATGGGGGATGCGACACGCACCACGGGCGGCACCTTCCAACTGTATCCCAATCATGCCCGTACGGTCCAAGATGTGACAGCGCACGGGCTCCACCAGTTGCCTGGGATTCTGTGGCGCAAGTCGACCAACAAACCGAACAAGTTTATGGGATCTGGCATGATCCCGCCCAATGCGTACGTGACGCTTGAGCACGAGCATATCCTGATCTTCCGCAAGGAAGACAAGCGCACCGTACAGCCAGAGCGCCGGAGCAACCGCTATGAAAGTGCCTATTTTTGGGAGGAGCGCAACCGCTGGTTTTCGGATGTGTGGACGGATCTGAGCGGCACCACGCAGTCGCTTACAACGGGCCATGCCGATCTGCGCAGTCGCTCTGCGGCCTTCCCGCTGGCTCTTCCGGTTCGCCTCATCAATATGTACTCTATTGCCGGCGACACCGTACTCGATCCGTTTTGGGGCACCGGCACTACCTCGCTGGCTGCCGCTATGCTCCGCCGTAACTCAGTCGGATACGAACTGGAGCCAGGCTTCGCCGCCGTATTTCAGGATGCGGTACACACGCTGCCCGAGCGATCTCATCGTTATAACGCAGCCCGCATCGAGCGGCACCGCCGCTTTTTGCGTGAGCGCGACCCCCCGTGCAAGCATACGAATACATTCTACGACTTTGGGGTCATCACCAAGCAGGAAACCGAACTGGTCCTCCACGATGTGGACGACGTGACCCGCACGGCCCCCAATCAGTACGGTTTTGCGTATCAGCCCCATGGGGTACAGACGGAACTGTTTGCATCGTAGCCTTCACGCAAATGCGTTTTCATCGTACTCGATGTGGACGTACTTACGGGTTTTCTTGTAGAAGATGATGGCTGCGCCTATCTCCTCGTGCTGGACAGAGGTTTTTTGTTTGTAGCTTTCCGGTTTTATGGAAACGGGCGTTTCTCCCAAATACCCGTCAACACCTTTCGCCTCATCTTCAGCAGAGGCTACTGCATACGAAAGCCCAAACTGCTCTGATAGATGCTCTAAGATCGCCTGCTGAATAAGGAGCCCCTCGGCAGTTTTTACCAGGATGAGATCCTCAAGCCAAGCCTCTATCATCTCTTCATCAATCTTTTCAATCGCTGCTCTGAGCTTTTCAATGTGGTTTTTGACCTTTTGCTTGGCTGTTTCAACTGCATCTGGATGCTGATCGAGATACCAGGCTCTCCACTCCTCAAAAGTCTGTGCATCCGTCTTCTGGATTAGTTCTGACATTTGGCCCACCACCTTTGGGCGTGTTGCCTGACTATTCTGGTTTGCGAGATTCAGAAGCTGCGTCGTGTATTTTGGGAAGTCATATGGATCAATGTTCGAGGCATCGTATAGTGCTTCCGCGCTGAATCGCTCGTGCGTCATGAAGAGAGCTGTTATGTAAAAACAAAAGGATGCAGTCAAACTGTTTATTATCATAGCTCTTCCATGTTTTTGCCCTAACGGTTCGTTTGCATTTTACATTGCTTTGATGTTCTTGGATTGACTCCAGGGTAGAGCCCTCAAACAGCCACATCACGCGGCAGTGTGATGCTGTGAGATTCACCACAGGGCCTCGAACCAACGGTGCCCCGCTGGTGCAAGAAATGGCCGATCCCCGTCCACTCTGGATGCATCGCCCAAGCATCTTCATCGCTCCATCTCCTGACCGTTACAATTGTCTGAAGCTGCAGCGTGCGGCGAAACTCCTTGTTGCAGCGCATGCTATGGACATCCAGCATTCCGCGCTGTTTTTCTCCTGACCACTCCCGATCGTATGCAAACTCTTTCCTTCCGCAACGACGATGAGATGCCGATTCTTGGACTGGGCACCTGGAAGTCGGCCCCCGGCGAGGTGTACAACGCGGTGAAGGTAGCGCTGCAGGCCGGATACCGCCACATCGACTGTGCGCTCATCTACGGCAACGAAGCCGAAGTAGGGCGTGCGCTCACCGAATCGTTCGAACACGGCGTGGTCGATCGCGAGGATGTGTGGGTGACGTCCAAGCTCTGGAATGATGCCCACGCGCCCAAAGACGTGCGTCCGGCGCTGGAAGAGACGCTGAGCGACCTCCAGCTCGACACCATC
>CAZBTM010000132.1:0-8145 GCA_964494425.1 uncultured Rhodothermales bacterium
CCCGCCCCGCCGTAACGCCATCGGTCCACGCATCCACAAAGGGACTGGCCGACACCACCCACCCCGTACGCGGAATGAGATCGCGGGTATTCTGCTGGAGGCGATAGGCGTACAGCAGTTGCGGACGCAGGGTGACGCGGCTCCGAAGCGGCTGCTCTTCGATGAAGTCGGCAAACAGACGCGTCTGCCGAAACTCGCTGCGCCACTGCACCTGCACCAGCGACCGATACACGTTTGAGCGCAGCGTGTATGGCTGCCAGAACGCCAACTCAACACCACGCTCCTCCACTCCAGCTTGCCGTGGTACAACGGCGGTAGGGTTTTCTTGCCGTACCCCCACCGTGGTCGTGTACGGGCGCCGGTACGCGCTCAGGCTGGGCTGCCCCCACCAGCGGCCCGTCTGCAGGCGCGCCTCGCCCCACACATCGCCTGCTTGGTAATACATCTCAGCGCGGTAGGCCCACCGCTGCAACGGGTCGGCCCCGGCTATGCCCATCCCAATGCCCAGTCCCAACTGCGTGCCCGGCGGCGGCGATTCGAGTTCGTCCAGGTCGAATTGGACCGTGGGATACACCATACGCGGACGCATATGCCGACGGGCCCGGTACGGTCGGTCGTCGGCACGGGCAATATCGTCGTCGATTGCGGAGGGATCTGCCGCTACAGACGCTGCATGTTCAGGGGGATGCGCAGGGGCGTCGTCGTTCCAGAATCCGCCCGGCCACTGCGTCCACTCGGTGGGCGCCACCGGCACCGTTACCAGGTCGTGGCGCTGATAGGCATAGCGCACATAGGCAAGGCGCTGTCCGGCAGGATCAAGGGCAGGCTCCAGTGCGCCGTACGGCTCGTTGGTGACGCGATGAGCGGTTTCGGCGTCCAGGTCGAGCACAAACACGTTGGGCACACCCGTTGGGTCGGCACTGATCGCCAGCCGGTTGCCCTCGGGGGCCCAACTCACGTCATACATCGCCGCATCCTCGAATCTGAACAGCGGGTCGATGTCAATGCGCCGAGCCTCCGCATCATACGTCACGGTGTAAAGTGCGTGGTGCCCCGCACGGTTGAGGAGCGCCACGGTCTGGTTTGTCGTGGGATGCGTAGCCACCTGCTGAATGCGCGTGCGCGGTGGCAGCTCCGCCGTGGCGATGGGCTTCGCCTCAGCCTCGCTACCGGCAGGCCAGCGCACAAGGCGATGCACCGGTCCGTTGACCTGCGCAGCCCAGAACGCCTCGTCCGAGGCCGGTGCCGGCGCGAACAGACGCGCTCGTTCGGACTGTGGCGTGCGTGTGCCCGTGCGCAGATTGAGCGTCTCGGCATCCGCTATCGACTGTGTGGGCACGGTGCGGGCCGGACGCAGCCGACTCATCCACACCGCCTGGCTGTCGGGGGCCAGGTGCAGGTGGGCATCGGCGGTGCGGGCGTGGGCGGCCACGCGCTCGGCTCGGCCCGAGGGCACGTGCACGCGGTACACGCCCGGCACCGTGCGGTAGCCCGACCGGTAGGCCACAAGCGTATCCGGATGGGTCCACAGCGGACGACGGTGGTTCAGCCCGCGCCGTGATGCAGTGACGGGCGTGGCTTCGGTGAGTGCACCCAGCGCCTCGATGCGCTCCGCCTCGCGGTCTTGCTCCGCCGCAATGAACTCGTCCGACAGACGGCTGATGGGCGTTTTCGTGCCGTACCAGATGGCCGCTCCATATCCCAACAATGGAAACCGGTAGTTCCAGGCCAGCGCGCGGTGGAAAAACGCGTACGGCTCATCCGGATTGTCGGCGTGTTCCACCAGATGCTGAAAGACCTGCCCGCCGCCCAGGTAGTGGCGGTCGAACGGCTGCGTGTAGCGGGGCGGATGCAACGCATGAGCCATCTTCCACGGATCATCGCTTCCCATGGCGGCGCGGTACGGCATGAGCGCTACCGGCAGTTCCAAACGTCCTGCCCCACGGTCGTTTTGGCTCTCGCGATATACGGCGGCCCCTTCAACCCACCCACGGGGGGCGCCCAAATTCAGCGCCCGCGTCACATCCGGGGCAAACCAGTCGATGACCCGTCCTACACCAACCCCACCCCGGTATTCGGCCTGCAGCGCGTGCGTGAGCTCATGGGGCCCCACCGCTTCGAACCATGATGCATACCGCGCCGTGAGGGGCGGCGTACGCGTACTCGGGATCTCAATCTCCTGCTTAAACGGCAGTGGACGCACAAACCCGTTGGCGCGGTCGTTATAGCCGTTTAGCACGATGGGCATGGGACGTCGCGGCTTGGCCTGCCCAACAATGTCGTGCGTGGTGGCGGCGCTGTCGCGCAGGATCTGCGCCATCTGTTCGGCTTCGTTGCGGGCATCGGCGGGGTAGATGAGCTGATACTCGCCCGTTGAAAACGTACGATACGACGCCGAATCGGGCCGCGTAACGACATCATACACGCCGGGGATGCGCCCAATCTGCTGGCCATAGCTGGTCTGCACGGCGCCTCCCACAAGCACGGCAACGACGAGGGCAGCACACCAGGGGATGCGATGGACTATGCGCTTCGTGCAGGCCAGAACGCGCATCACAAAAAAACTGATCATGAAAAGGAACCTTGCTGACAAACGAGCCGCTTTATTTCATACCGCAAGATACAAACTGCGTCTCCCAATGTGAACCTACAGCTTATGAACACCGCCGCCCCCCAGACGGACCAGACGGATGCCCGCACGTTTCCGCCGTCGGTGGCCCCGCGTGCGGTGTCGCCTAACACGCCCCTCGACGCCCCCGCGCTCTTTTTTAACCGCGAGCTGAGCACGCTCGATTTTCATCAGCGTGTGCTGCACCAGGCGCTCGATGAGCGCATCCCCCTGCTGGAGCGCGTGTTCTTCTGCGCCATTACCGGCAGCAACCTCGACGAGTTTTTCCGCAAGCGCGTGGGCGGACTCAAGCGACAGCAGGCTGCAGGAGTGTCGTCGCTCTCGACCGACGGACGCACGCCCACCGAGCAGCTGGCGCTGGTGCACACCGCAGCGCGGCGCCTGTACGACGCGCTGGCACACTGCTGGGAGGACACCCTGCGTCCGCTCTTGCGCACCGAGGCCGATGTGCATGTACACGACTACGACGAGCTTACCGAGGCGGAACAGGCGCATGCTGATGCGTACTTCGAGGAGCACGTATTTCCAGTCCTTACCCCGCTCGCGGTAGACCCTGGGCATCCGTTTCCGTTCCTCTCGAACCTGAGCCTGTCGCTGGCTGTGCGTCTGCTCCATCCAGCCACAGGCGAGGATCGCTTTGCGCGCCTGAAGGTGCCCGATAATCAGTCGCGCTGGGTTGAGTTGCCTACGTCGCAGCATTACGTGCCGCTGGAGCAGGTCATCGCCCACAATGCAGGGGCTCTCTTCAAAGGCATGCAGGTGCAAGGCGTGCATGCCTTTCGCGTGACGCGCAACGCTGACATCCGCCGCGACGAAGAGGAGGCCAACGACCTGCTCAAACTCATCTCCGAAGAGCTGCGCGAGCGCCGCTTTGCTCCCGTCGTACGGCTGGAGGTGCAGACCGACATGCCCGAGGCGATGCGCTCGTTCTTAGCGAGTGAGCTTTCGCTGAGTGACGACGCCCTTTACACCGCGCCCGCCCTGCTCGGCCACACCGATCTGATGGCCCTGAGCAGCATAGACGCTCCGGCGCATCACTACCCGACGTGGACGCCCGTTACGCCGCCGCGTCTGCACACGCCAGCCCAGCGTCCATCACTACTTCAGGATGACAATTCCTCTGGAAACGACAACATATTCGACATTATTCGGGAGGCGGATGTACTGGTGCATCATCCGTACGAGTCGTTCGATGCGAGCGTACAGCGCTTCGTCGAAGAAGCCGCTGACGACCCCAACGTGCTGGCGATCAAACAGACGCTCTATCGCACCTCCGACGACTCCCCGATTGTGGCCTCGCTGGTACGCGCTGCTGAACAGGGTAAGCAGGTAGCTGTGCTCGTAGAAGTAAAAGCCCGCTTCGACGAGGCCAACAACATTGAGTGGGGGCGTACGCTCGAAGAATCGGGCGTGCACGTGGCGTACGGACTGGTCGGACTCAAAACGCACACCAAGGTTACGCTGGTCGTCCGCGAAGAGGGCGAGGCGCTGCGCCTCTATTGTCACATTGGCACGGGCAACTACAACGCAAAAACGGCTCGCGCCTACACCGATCTGGGCCTGTTTACGTGCGCTCCGGCCCTTGGCGAAGACGTGATGAACCTGTTCCATTATCTTACCGGATACGCGCCCGAGCAGTCGTATAACGAATTGCTGGTGGCCCCGCACACCATGCGTCGCCGCTTCGAAGCGCTCATTGACCAGGAGATTGCGCATCAGCAGGAGCACGGCACCGGGCGCATCATTGCCAAGATGAATGCGCTGAACGACGCCGACATGATTAGCACGCTCTATGCGGCTTCGCAGGCCGGCGTCTCCATCGACCTGGTAGTGCGTGGGCACTGCCGCCTGCGCCCTGGCCTGGAGGGCATCAGCGAGAACATTCGTGTGATTAGCATCCTGGATCGCTTCCTGGAGCACACGCGCATCTACTACTTCGGCAATAACGGCAGCCCGCGCGTCTTCATGGGCAGCGCCGACTGGATGAGCCGCAACCTGAATCGGCGTGTGGAGGCCATTGTCGAGATTCACGACGAGGCGCTGCGCGACCGCACAACGCGCATCCTTGATTATGCCTGCCAGGACCAGTATGCTGCATGGGAGTTACACCCCGATGGGCGCTACGTGCAGCGCACTCCTCCCCCCGATACGTCTCGCTCGGCCTCGGCGCTGCAGTGGCGCCTCATGCACGACGCCACGCAGCGCGCCTCGTCTGATGCGTAACACCGCTTTGCCGCGCAGCGGGCGACCCAGGCGTGGCGATGATATTTCAGATACCGTGATCTCCGTATCGCACCTGTTTAGCTCTCGTTACGGGTAGCTCTCCACAATAGATGGCCAATCGGCCCCTTTTCTCTCCTTACTCTGCAGCTTTTATGGATCGCACGCTGGAACTCCGCTGGTTTATCGATGCCGCGACTCCCGACGCTGCCCAGGACTGGTTCGACACGCTGGGCGACGCTTCGACCAAGGAGCGCAACGATATGTACCTGCTTACCGGGTCGCCCGCCTGCAACGTGAAGTGGCGTAGCGGCAAGATTCAAACTAAGCGCCGCATGCGTGCGCCCACACGTGCCCACACGCCTACAGGATTCAGGGGCTGGCACGAGTGCTGGCACAAGTGGAGCTTTGGCACCGGCGATACGCCCCCTGAGCGCGACGACAATCTGTGGATTCCGGTGCATAAAGTCCGCCAGCAGATTGAGCGCGACTTGCCGAACGGCATCGTCGTCAAGATTGAACTGACGCGTGTGGAGGCCTGCGGCGAGGCCGGGTGGAGCGTATGCATTGAAGCAGAAACAGAGTCGCCCACTCAGCCGCTGCAGGATGCGCTCGGCCATGCCAAGTACATGTGGATGGAGCAGGTCCCCGATCTACCCTTCTCGCGCGATACGTCGATGGGATACAGCCGTTGGCTACACGACGTAGCTGGGCATCCGCTTCCCCCCGTAGAACCACCTACCACAGACGCTATCGCAGGCTAATTCAGTGTCACGCCCGCGGCACAGTCTCTTGAGACGCCCGCGGCAAAAACACAGCGATACGTGTACCCTGCCCCCGGGTTGACTCAACCTCGATGGCCCCCTGCATCAGATCTACAAGCTCGTGCACAATGGCGAGCCCCAGCCCACTGCCCTCGTGCTCACGTGCCAGCCCTTCTGACTCCTGCGTAAACGCTTTAAACATCCGCGCCTGGAAGTTTTGTGTCATACCAATGCCTGTGTCCATGACCTCAAGCAGCACAGCCTTCGGCCCCTGGGCAAGATGGAGGCTAACGGTCCCGCCGCTCGCGGTAAACTTGATGGCGTTACTCAGCAGATTGTACACGACACGCTGCATTGCCCCATGTCCGCCGTGCGCATGCACCATTGGCGCATAGCATGTAAGCTGGAGGGCAATGTTCTTCTCAGCCGCCTGCTGCTGCTTCTCCTGCACAATGTTTTCTACGAGCTCACGCAACTCCAAAGTTTTAGGAGTAAGGACCTCGGTCCCTGCTTCAAGCTTAGCAAGGCGCAGCACCGAGTCAAGCGTCGTAAGAAGGCGATCTGCGCTTTTCGTAATGAGATCAGCAAAGCGTTGAGGCTGGCCCGTAATCTCTTCAGTTAGAATCTCTGCGAACCCCATAATTGAGGTGAGCGGCGTGCGCACCTCGTGACTCATGTTAGCCAGCATAGCTGTTTTAAGACGGGCTGCCGCTTCGGCCTCGCGCTTAGCCGTACGCAGCTCGTGCTCCGCCTGTACTCGATCGGTAATGTCGATGACGGTAAACACACCGCCTGCGAACGCCCCGTCTTCATCATAAAGGGGCGCCCCGTTGATGGACACCACCTTTCGTGTGCCGTCGGGCCAATGCAGGGCATGCTGTATGTCATAGATGGGCTGGTCTTCCTCTTTGATCTGGCGAAAGGGCAATCGGTTTTCGGGAAAAGGCTCTCCACTGACCGATTTGATCTGCCATGTGGGCGCGTTATACGCACGTCCTTTCAGCGTACAACGCGAGAGCCCCAACACGTCTTCGGCTCGCTCATTGGCCTCTACGATCGTACCGTGCGCATTCGTGACTGTGATGGCGGCTGCGCTCGTGTTGAAGATACGCTCCAGAAGATCGCGCTCAGACCGAAGCGTCTGCTCGACCTCACGGCGGCGCGTAATATCGCGCACAATAGTCTGTGCCGCTGGTTCGCTGTTGTACGTGATTGGCACCGACCGCACCTCAACCGTACGTGGGGCTTGGTCTTTCCACTGAATGACGTACTCGGTGGGTAGAGACGAACTGGTGCCTTTATAAACACGCCGTAGTCGCTCAACAGCCCGCATGCGCTTCTCCTCATCGACCACAAACTCGAACAGTTCGCTCCCAATGAGTTGATCTGCATGTGATGCCCCAAGCACCTGCACCCCCGCTGGGTTGATGTACCGGATGCGGCCCTGCGTGCTTACCACAATGGGGTCGGGGTGAGCCTCTACCAGGCGCTCCCATCGCTCGGCACTGCGCAGACGCGCCTCTTCAGCTGCGCGATGCTCAGTCACATCAGCAACCATGCCCACGCATCCCACGACCGTATCTCCCTCATTGTATAGTGGCGAGTACCACACGTCGAACACGTGGCCGCTGATTTGAATGGTGTCGCGCACTTCCTTACCATCCAGCGCACGCCGCAAACCACGAAGCACTTTCGGGAAGTCTACATAGCGATCGAAGACCGAAGTACCCACTACATCTTCAGCCTCCAGCCCAACAGCGGTTAGGTCACGCCCCTCGGCAAGCAGAAACGTGCCCTCGGCATCCAGCACAAAGACAACCGGTTGTGCGTTCTCGGCCAGAATGCGAAACAGTTCTTCCTGACGCCGCAGTGCCTGCTCGGTCGCTTGCTGTTCGGTGACGTCGGTCACGATTCCATCGTAGTAGAGCACGTTTCCGTGCACATCCCGTTTAATTGTGCTGCTGATGCGTGCGCTAAAGGTGGTTCGGTCGCGACGGCGCAACTCGATAGCCGTTGCCGGCCTGTTCTGCCCGTAGCAGGCGCTCTTGCTCTGCAGGGGTCGCGTACAGTGCCGTTGCCGGAAGGGCCAAAACCTCGTCAAGCGTGTCGTAACCAAACAGGTCAATAAATGCCTGATTGGCATAGATAATGCCGTCTTCCGGCGTGCTTCGGTAGAGCCCACTGTTCACGTTCGCAGCAACCTGGTGCAGGTGCTCCTCAGTTTGCGTATGGCGGAGCGCATTGTAGCGATGCTGCAGTTCGGTTACAACAAGCGCTGCACAGTCGCCTAATCGCTCCAGCAGCCCGATCTCACTTGAGGCATCGACCGGACGCTCATTAAAACGATGGGCAGGCAAACTGCTCTCGGAGGCAGGTGTCATCGCCTCAATAACGCCCAATGGCGGGGCCGACTTCGGGGAGGGGACCGGCGCTACAGCATGGCGCCACTGGGTCGTTTCTGACGTGCTCGCGGTATCCATGATAGCGCGGGCTGTCGTCGTTACAACGGCAGGGTGATGAGGCGGCGTCATC
>CAZBTM010000133.1:0-4733 GCA_964494425.1 uncultured Rhodothermales bacterium
CCATCATGGGGCCCACGTTCGTGCCCATGCTCATGCTGATGGGCTACTCGCCCGAGCTCACGCAGGCGGCCTATCGCGTCGGCGACTCGTTCACGAACATCCTGACGCCGCTGCTGCCCTACTTTCCGCTCATCATCGTGTTTGCGCAGCGCTACGACAAGAAGGCGGGCATCGGGAGCATTGTGGCAGTTATGTTGCCCTACTCGATTGTCTTTGGCATCGTGAGCACCCTGGTGCTGGCCATCTGGATTTTCTTCGGCATTCCCCTCGGTCCCGAAGCACCGCTGTTCATTGACACGCCGTGAGTTGGATGACGCCTACATCAAAGAAAAGACCTGACAGGTCTTGCGAGACCTGTCAGGTCTGACCCAACGGTATGTGTGCGGCACGTGAATGACCGGTGTTGCTCCCTTTCCATCATTGGTTGCAGGATACGCACGCTGCCTCGGAATCACACGCGTTCAACTCGGCGTTTTAAGGCCGCGTTGTATGTCCAATAATGCGCGGCCTCATGACCGAGACGCTCGAAAAAAAACTCGATCACCTGCCCACGGAGCCGGGGGTGTACAAGCATCTCGACGACAGCGGATCGGTGCTGTACGTGGGCAAAGCCAAGAGCCTGCGCCCCCGCGTGCGCTCCTACTTCCAGAACGGGCGCAAGCGCTCAGGGCGCATTGAGGTGATGGTGAAGAAGATCGCCGATGTGGAGGTGATCGTGACCGACACCGAGGTCGAGGCGCTTATCCTCGAAAACAACCTCATCAAAGAGCTGCAGCCGCGCTACAACGTCAACCTGCGCGACGACAAGACCTACCCGTACATCTGCATCAAGAACGAGCGCTTCCCGCGCGTCTTCAAAACGCGCTCGGTGCGCAACGACGGCTCGAAGTACTTCGGCCCGTACACCGATGTGAAGCAGCTCAATCAGATGATGGACGCGATTCGGTCGGTCTTTCAGCTGCGCACCTGCAAGCTCGACCTGTCGGAAGAAAAGATCGACGCCGGCACGCACGAGGTCTGCCTGCAGTATCACATCGACAACTGCCAGGGCCCGTGCGTGGGCGAGCAGTCGGAGGCCGACTACCAGGAGACGATCGATCAGGTGGAGCAGTTGCTGAACGGGCACACCAAGGCGCTCACGTCGCATCTGAAAGAGCAGATGGAGGCCGCCTCGGCCACCCTCGACTTTGAGGAAGCCGCCCGCCTACGCGATCAGATTCAGGCGCTGGAGACCTATTCCGAGCAGCAGAAGATCGTCAGTCAAGACTTTGAGGACCGCGACATCTTTGGGCTGCACGTGGATCGCGAGGAGGGCGTGGGCTGCGGCACGCTCTTTCGTGTGCGGGAGGGCAAGATGATTGGCCGCCGCCACACTTACCTGCACCAGATTGAGGGCCGCACGGATGAGGAGCTCATGCTCTCGTTCGTAGAAGACTACTACGCATCCGCCCATTTCTACCCGAACGAGGTGCTCCTGGCGGTCGACCCAAACGACCATCCGACCCAAGACACCGTGCCGCTGGAGGAGCTTCTTCGCCAGGAAAAAGGCCGTCAGGTGCCGATTCGGGTGCCCCAGCGCGGCGATAAGGCCAGTCTGGTGCGTATGGCATGCTCCAACGCCAAGCTCCTCGTAAACGAGTACAAGCTGCAGCGCATGAAGCGGGAGCGCGACCGCATTCCCGAAGCCGTGAAGCAGCTCGGCGAGGCGCTGCAGATGGATGACCTGCCGAAGCGCATCGACGGGATCGACATCTCGCATCTGGGGGGCACCGAAACCGTGGCCTCGTGCGTCGTCTTCCTGAACGGCACACCGCGCAAAAGCGAGTACCGCACCTACAAAATTCGCTCCGTCGAAGACGGCACGCCCGACGACTTCAAGTCGATGCGCGAGGTTGTACGTCGGCGCTACAAACGCATGGTCAAGGAGGGCGGCCCGTGGCCCGATCTGCTCGTGGTAGATGGCGGCAAAGGACAGCTCTCGAGCACCGTAACCGTGCTCAAGGAACTGGATGTGTACGGCCTGTTTCCAGTCATCGGCATCGCCAAGCGGCTGGAAGAAATCTTCCGCCCCGGCGACCCCGACCCGCTCTACTTGGGCAAAGACCACCCGTCGCTGAAGCTGCTGCAGAATCTGCGCAACGAGGCCCACCGCTTTGCCGTCACGTACCAGCGTAAGCGTCGCAAGAAGAAGACGCTGCGCTCTGAGCTGCTGGACATCCACGGCATCGGCGAAAAGACCGCACAGACGCTGCTCCGCGAGTTCGGCTCACTCAAGCAGGTTAAACAGGCGGATATGGAGGCGCTCGCCGACGTGGTAGGCCCCGCCAAAGCCCAAAAAGTGACCGACTTCTACCGCGAGGAGAAACCGGCAGAGGCGTAGCGTATCACCTCGTACAGCATTGATGCACAGCACGCACGCTCTACCGCATCGTACCACATTCAGCCGCACATCAACCATAGGGACGCAGCGCGCTGTGTCCCTGCCCCCATGTCTTTAATTGCGCCCCGGTAGCGATTGGGGGGCATCGTTCCGTATGCTGTGTGCTGTGCATTCCTGTTACGTGCCCTTGTCACGCATCTGCCCCACCTGCTCATGCTCAACTACATCTGGGCCGGGCTGATCATTTTCAGTCTGGTGTTTGCCCTTTCGACCGACGTGCAAGAGCTGTCGTCGGATCGCTACCGCAACGGCGACGCCCTGCCCGTTACCGTGTCGTTTTCTGAAGAGTACGACGCCGATGCTCGCCGTCAGCCGGTGACGGTGAACCTTGACACGACGGCGTTTCAGGCGTTCTATCCGGACGCAACGACGCCCGAGGCGCGCTACGAGGGGCAGCTGGTGCAAACCCAAGATGGCAACCAGATCGTGCTTGGAAGTGGCACGGAGTTGCCGCAGCCGTGGCAGGACATGCGCGACTTCTACGGCGACGAAACCAGCGATCCGATTCGCGCCGAGGCCCAGCTCAACGCAGTAGCGGGCGCCGTTACGCAGGCGCGCCTCACGTTTGAGCCGGTGCACTTTCGGAAGCTGAACGACATTGCCGCGGCGGCGCTCGACTTCGCCGAAACCGCAGCCTCGCTGGCGCTGGGACTCATTGGCGTGCTGGCGCTGGTGCTGGGCCTCCTTAAGATTGGCGAGGAGGGCGGACTCATCCACTCGCTTACGCGCTTTGTGCAGCCGGTGCTGCGCCCGCTCTTTCCGGAACTGCCGAAAGATCATCCCGCTATGGGCACCATTGCGCTGAACCTGCTGGCGAATGTATTCGGGCTGGGCAACGCGGCCACCCCGCTGGGTATCAAGGCGATGGAGGACTTGCAGAAGGCGAACCCATCCGAGGAAACCGCGACGAACTCCATGGTGATGCTGCTGGCGCTGAACACGTCGAGCGTACAGCTGGTGCCGCCGGTGCTGCTTATTGCGATTATGGGTCTGCAGGTGAATGAGCTGGTATTCTCGATTGCGCTGGCTACGGCCTGCACCACGGTAGCCGGTATTGCGGGGGCGATATTCTTGAGTCGCATGAAACGCTTTGCCGACTCCAATCCGATGAACGACCCCTCATAGAGAAAATCTGCTCTGCATCCTCCTGTTTTATAACGTAATAGCGACGTCCTATGCTTGAGACCATTCGCAGCATTGTTAGCATCCTTTCGTATTTTGTGCTTCCGGCCATTCTGGTCGGCTTCCCGCTGTACGGCCTGATTAAGGGCGTACGGGTCTACGAGGTCTTCGTGGAGGGCGCCAAGGAAGGCTTCGAGATCGCCGTGATGATCATTCCGTACCTGGTCGCTATCCTATTTGCTATTGGCATGTTTCGTGCATCAGGAGCCATGGACTTTCTGGTGAACACGCTCGACCCCGTGCTCGCGTGGGTTGGGATTCCGGCTGAGGTGCTGCCGATGGCGATTATGCGCCCGCTTACGGGATCCGGGTCGGCAGCGCTTGTCGCGGATATGGTGGCGCAGTACGGCGAGGATGCGCTCATCGTGAAGATGGTAGCCACCATGTTTGGATCGACGGAAACCACATTCTACGTGATTGCGGTGTACTTCGGGGCCGTCAACATCCGCAAGACGCGGCATGCAGTGCCCGCGGGCCTGTTTGCCGATGGCGTGGGCGTCATTGCTTCCGTGTACGCGGTGCGCTTGCTCTTTGGGGGATGATGCATGTTGGCGCCACACCGCGCGTAGGCACACGGCGCGCCGTGCCCCTACATACGGGGACAACATCCAGCCTGGGTTGAACGGTCCTCCGTTCAACCACGCATCCGCAAATAAACACATTCCACCAACCAAAAAAAGCGCCCCTCCGGCCCAGAAGGCCCGAGGGGCGCGTGCTATGCAGCACATACGACGCAATGTTAGGCGTCGAGGATCGACTCGATGCGGCTGAGCGCATCTTGTAGGTGCAGTTCGGTGCTGCGATCGGTGGTGCGGTTCAGAGCGCGCTGGATGTCTTCCTCCAGGGTGCGCAACTCGCCCCGCACGTACGGGCGGATGTCGGACTGCGCGACCTCCACCGGGGTAAGGTCAAAGTACTCCGCGAGCGCATCCGACGGCATGTCCGGCTCTTCGTTGAGCAGATAGTGCATGCGGTCGAGGTAGCCGCGCTGCAAGGAGCGGCGGTAGGCGTCGATGGGCTGGCCCTGTGCCAGCTCCGACCACACGTTGGCACGCAGGCCTTCAAACAGGTCGAGTGCCGTGTACACCTCGTCGGCGCCGTGCATGGCCTC
>CAZBTM010000133.1:4784-7477 GCA_964494425.1 uncultured Rhodothermales bacterium
GTGGTGGGTGAAGATGTCGCGGCCGGTGGCTTCCTTGCGGCGCAGCACGTCTTCTTCGAGCAGCCACTCGGGCGTGTCGAATGCGTAGGTACCGAGGAACTCCATGGCACGCTGCTGCTGCTCAGCAGGCACAACTTTGTATACCATGCCGTCCTGGTCGTAGGACTTGTGCGTTTCGAAGACGCCGCCCAGGTTGCGGGTGACGTGCCCCAGGTAGCGATTCCACTGCGTCACGACTTCGCCATAGAGCTCATCGAGCTGCTCGTAGGACTCGCCCTCGCGGTACGTCCAGTCGATCAGGTTCGGCACGATGCGCTCCAGGTTGGCAATGCCGAGTTCGCCGGCTTCCATGTTGTCATCGCCGAGGGCCTCGCGCTGCGAGCGCGGGTCGGCACCCAGCGAGTTAGAACCGCCAAAGAAGTACTCGGGCTCACCGGCGCGCTCACGAATCCACTCGTTGAGCACAGCCTCTTCTGCATCAGGCGAGTCATACTCAGGCAGCGCCGAGTAGCCCCACTTCACCGACCAGATGTCGTACGGTCCCACTTTGGGGTCGAAGCTATCTACGCCATCGCCGGGCTGCGCAATGTAGTTAAAGCGCGCATAGTCCATAATGGACGCTGCCGTGCCATTCTCGGCCGTGTAGGTGGGCGAACGGAGCGAGTCAACCGGCACCGCATGCGAGGAGCCCCAGTTGTGCGGAAGCCCCAGCGTGTGTCCGACCTCGTGGGCGGATACAAAACGGATGAGCTCGCCCATCACATCGTCCTCAAAGTTGACGGCGCGCGCATCGGGGTTGGCCGCCGCAGTCTGAATGAAGTACCAGTTGCGCAGCAGGTTCGCCACGTTGTGGTACCAGCCGATGTGGCTCTTCAAGATCTCGCCGCTGCGTGGATCATGCACGTGCGGACCGTAGGCGTTCGGAATCTCGGACGGGAAGTACCGAATCACCGAGTAGCGGATGTCTTCCGGACTGTACTCCGGGTCTTCCTCTTCGGTGGGTGCATCTCGGGCGATGATCGCATTCTTGAAGCCCGCTGCTTCAAAGGCCACCTGCCAGTCCTCCACGCCCTGCTTCAGATACTCGCGGTAGCGCTCGGGCGTCGCGCGGTCGATGTAAAAGACAATCGGCTCCACCGGCTCTACCAGTTCGCCGTTGGCGTACGCCTCGGGATCCGACGGCTCCAGGCGCCAGCGTGTAATGTAGCAGCGCTCCACCGCACGATGCTCGTCGCGTCCGTAGTCGACCTGCTCCACATTGAAGTAGCCCACCCGTTCGTCGCAGAGGCGGGCCTGCATGGGCTCTTCGGGCAAGAGCACCATGGAGTGGTTCATCTGGATCGAGATCGAGTTGGTTGAGCTGTTTGAGGGGGGCTCCTGTGCATTATACGTGAGCACGTTGCGCACCTCGATGTTTTCGGGATAGCTGGCCGCGCGCTCAAAGAACGTGCGGTCTCCATCCAGGCTGCGCACCTGATATTGCTCGCGGCGGCTCTGCTGCAAGCCCAGCGCAGGTACGTCGCTCGTAAACAGCGGCGTGGTGTCAATGACTACCGCCGAGCTATCAGCGTTGTGCGCTTCGATGTCGAACGACATGATGATCGGCTCGAAGTTGGCGTTGCGTACGGCCTCGTAGATCGGCTCGTCTTCGTCGGCCACATTCTCATAGCTCACGCGGCGTAGCAGCACGCGGTCGTTCTGCTGCTCCCAACGGAGAACCTGCGTCTGCGCCTTCTCGCCGCCGAAGCCCATGTCGGTGGCGGTCTGCGCAATGCGCGTTACCATGAGCATCTCGGTGCCCAGCAGCGAGTCCGGAATCTCATAGTAGAGCTTCTCCTCGTTCACGTGCGTTGTGAAGAGGCCCTCGTCGGACTCAGCGTCTGTTACAATTTCTTCATAGGGGGATGCAGAGGATGATTCGTCATCAGAAACAGCCGCAGATTGTGAGGAGGCGCACCCGGTAAACAACAGGGCCGCCACCGCACACGCGGCAAGCAGTCGGTGAAGCATAAAGAGCAAAAGCGTGTCAAGGGAAAAAGGTCTACCTTCTATGAAGCCGCAGGGGGCTGGAATCGTTTCCACAACGACCGCTTCATGATATCAGACGCGGCATGGATACATGGTTTGGATGCGGGCTTCTGCTTCCGCACGACTTCAACTCAGAGCGATCTCAAAACGGCGCCACGATCAGTCCCATGCGTACCTCGGCATAGTCAACCGTGGATTCATCGGTGTTTTGGAAGCTGGCGGTGGCGGTGTAGCGCGGTTCAATAAACAGACTCATCGCATCAATCATGCGAACGGCGAGCCCCGCGCCCATATGGGCACCGCCTAAAGTGGCGTCGCTACGGGGAGCACCGAGGCGAGGCGCAAAGTCGAATGTGACGTCATCTTCTTCTCGGTGAAAGACGCCAAATCCTGCTGAAAAATAGGGGATCCACCGGCCTTCTTTCCGAAAGAGATGCTTCAGATTCATTGTGGCTGCATAGACCGAAAGCGTCCCTTCTCCGCCTGGAAGAAGCGTATCATCCAATCCGAAGTGGCTATATGCCCCTTGAAAAGACAATTCCCACTCAGGGGTCAGCGTAATGCCGACCCCGCCTATGAAGGTATACCCCGTCTGATAAAAGTCTTCAAACTCGGAGGTACTGAATGGATACGTGGGGCTGCCGCCAACATACACCTGCACACGG
>CAZBTM010000133.1:7523-8132 GCA_964494425.1 uncultured Rhodothermales bacterium
CATGAAACACAAAAAAACGCGAAGCCTGCCCTGGCATTGTCCCAACACGGTTGACAATGGATGCACAGCGTGTATCTTGAAGCACTATCTGTTTCCTGCTTTTTGCGTAGCCTCCTCCGCCTATGTCTCGTCTCACCGCCGACCAACGCTATCTCTGGAATGAAGGCACCGACTACCAGTGCTACACGTGGATGGGCGCGCAGACCACCCCAACGGGCACCTGGTTTCGCGTGTGGGCACCGAACGCCGATGCCGTGGCGGTGATGGGCGATTTCAACGACTGGTCGTCGGAAGCGCATCCCATGCGTGATGCAGGAGGCGGACTCTGGGAGGCGCACATTCGCTCGGCCCAGCCCGGCGCGCGCTATAAGTATCGCCTCAACGCCAATGGCGAAGCGCTCGACCGCACCGACCCGTTCGCGTTTGCGCTGGAGCCGCCCGCCGAGAACACCTACGAGGGCATCGCCTCCATCGTGGTCGACCTGGACGACTACACCTGGGCCGATGCCGATTGGATGGCCGACCGGTCTGGCCCCGACTCGCTCAACGAACCCATTTCCATCTACGAGCTGCACCTGGGCTCGTGGCGCCACCAGGCGCCCGGCGAGT
>CAZBTM010000134.1:0-8130 GCA_964494425.1 uncultured Rhodothermales bacterium
TACGGTGTTCTCGCCCTCCTGAAGGTCAGACGCGTTCAGCGCTTGGTCTGGAATCACGTGATAGCCGAGCACGGCTTCCAGCGCATCCGACTGCCCAAGCAACACGTCCGTGTTGATGGCACCAAATGCGTCGTTGTTCGGGGCGAACACCGTGAAGGTGTCTTCTTCATCTGCGAGTGTGCTGGCGAGTCCGGCCTCCTCAAGCGCCGCAAGCAGCGTAGAAAAGTTGTCGTCATCGCCCACGATGTCACCGATCGTTTGCGTAGGATCGGGGTCTGGGTCCTCGCCCGGATCATCGCTGACCGGGTTGTCGTCGTCGCAGGCCGCCAGCCCCAAGAAGAGGCCCGCCAACACGGTCCAAAGTACAAGTTTTGAGCGAAGCATAACTGTTGGGAGGTGTTAGGGAAATAAACGCGTGTGCCGACTTGTGGCCGGCGTTTTTGGTATCCGGTACCCCATCACGTCCCCTCTGCAACCTCGTTCACGATTCATTCAACGGCCCTGTTACCTCTATCCGCTTTCAGCATGCTATAGCAGATGCGTTACACTTTTACGCTATCTGTAGGGAAAACAACGTGCGGTCCTGGACATGCCGCCGAGCATCTGTTACTATGGGGCGTCGTGCTTTCTGTGTTTATGCTCTGGTTTCATGCTTCTGTTTGCTTCGTCTAATGACGATCCGGCGTCTTCTCGTATGCGGTGGCTCTTTGTTGCGTGTGCCGTGCTGCTTGTTGGCGGGGCCGTTGGAGTGAGCGGTCACCTCCCACAAACCGATGGCCACTACGGGTTCTGGTCGCTGCTTCCACCGCTCGTGGCCATCGTAATGGCGTTCTACACGCGTGAGGTCGTCAGCGCCTTGTTTCTGGGAATTGCCGTTGGGGGCGTGGTGGCCGGTGAGTTGAACGTGGTGCAATCGTTTCTCATCCCGGCCATTGGCACCGAAGACTTCGCACTGATCCTGCTGGTGTACCTGTGGGCGCTGGGCGGACTCATTGGGCTATGGACGCGCACCGGCGGGGCGCTTCGCTTTGCGCGCTGGGCCAGCGGGTTCATCGTGCGCGGCCCCCGCTCGGCGAAGTTCTTCGCGTGGATCATGGGCCTCGTCTTCCACCAGGGCGGCACCGTAAGCACCGTCCTCACCGGCGCCACCGTCCGCCCCATCGCCGACGAGCACAACGTGTCGCACGAGGAGCTGTCGTACATGGTGGATTCGACGGCCTCGCCTGCGGCCACGCTTATTCCGTTTAACGTGTGGCCCATCTACGTGGGCGGACTCGTCGCGGGCACGATTCCGCTCTTCGAGACCTCACAGGAGGGCATCGCCTTTTTCTTTTCGGCGCTCCCGTACAACTTCTACGCAATCTTTGCGGTGGGCATCACGCTCTTGTTTGCGTGGGAGAAGCTTCCGTTCATTCCCGGAAAGCAGATGCGCGCGGCCATGGACCGATCCCGCTCCACCGGCAAACTCGACCGCGACGACGCCAACCCGCTCGCTGCGGACGACCTCACCAACATGAAAGTGCCCGAGCGCTATCAGCCGGGCCTGGTCGACTTCTTTGGTCCGATTGGGCTCTTGCTGGGCGTGGCCATCATTCCGTACATGGTGACGTACTTCTACCTGGGCCGCACCGACGACCCCACGCTGCTCATTGCCGAGGCGTTCGTGCTGGCGGTGCTGGCGGGGATGGGCATTGCCCTGGCCAAAGGCATGGATCTGCAGGATGCCATCGACGGCTTTGTGGATGGCTGTCGCGGTGTCACCATCGGCGCCATCATTCTGGCGCTGGCCGTCACGCTCAAGGAGGTGGCTGATGCCGTGGGCACGGCCGATTACGTCGTTGCGGCGCTGGGCGATGTGCTGCTGCCCGTCACCTTGCCCGCCTTGCTGATGGGCCTCTGCCTG
The DNA here is from genome assembly GCA_964494425.1 of uncultured Rhodothermales bacterium. Taxonomy (GTDB): domain Bacteria; phylum Bacteroidota; class Rhodothermia; order Rhodothermales; family Salinibacteraceae; genus Longimonas. The sequence goes on from CAZBTM010000134.1 coordinate 1,904, forward strand.
CTCATTGCGTTTTCCACGGGCACCTCGTGGGGCACGTACGCGGTGGTCTTTCCGGTGGCCATGCCGTTGGCGTGGGCGGTTGCGCCGGAACCGTTCTTCATCACGCTCTGCTTTGGCGCGGTGATTGGCGGCAGCGTATTCGGCGACCAGTGCTCGCCCATTTCAGACACCACGATTCTGTCGTCGCTTGCCACCGGCACCGACCTGATGGACCATGTCTACAGCCAGTTTCCACTTGCGCTCATGGCCGGACTCCTGGCTGCGGCGGCCTACACGGGGTTGGCCTTCTTTGCGGTGTGAGTAGAGACACGCAGCGCGTATCTGTTTAGCGGTCGTCAAAGAAGATCGCCCGGGATATGCGCACCCCAGGAGTACTCGGTCTGCCGATAGCGGTCGGCATCCCAGCGCTTCGCTCCTGATCCCGGGCTAAGGGTTATCTGCTTTAGGCCTCGTCGCATGGCTCTGCCGTGCGACGCACTTTTTTAGGGGCTCCGCCCCATGGCACATGACAAAACTCACATGGCCCTTCACACGCCCGGATTTTCGTCATTCTGAGGAGCGTAGCGAGGGCCGTAGGTCATGCCTGTTGTACGAAGGGGCCGACAGGTCATCCGTTGCGGGAATGTCTTCGAACCCAGCGGTGACGTGTTGTCTTCATCAAAAGCAGACCACCATCGACTCGATCTGTAATATGTGGTGGGTTCAGTCTGATGCGTTCAAAACGCCGCTCCCCGTTAGGTAGGGACACGGCGCGCCGTGTCCCTACGCCGGTCGTAGTGAGAAGAGACGCACAAAGAGTTGCGGCTTTTGGGGAAGTTGCGCTGTGTATCCAGTGAATCTACATGATGCACAAAATGAAAAGCCGCCTCCTTGAGCAGAGCCTCACGACAGGCGGGAAGTAGAACAGTGGAAGCGTTGTTGTACAAACAAAAACGGACAGTCCCACGAAGGGACTGCCCGTTTTCAGTGTGAAGCCGGAAGATTGAACTTCGGCTTCGCTGTTGTGGCTAAGACCAGGCGCTTACTCCTGAATGATATCCGACACCTCTACCGGAATCATCTGCGGCTCGCCTTGGAATTGGCCAATGACGCCTTCGTAATCGAAGGAACCCGAAGGAACCGGCTCTCCGATAAGCTGGGTTTCCCCTTCTTGCTGAACACGGAAAACACCCTCATTTCCGTCACCGTCTGCAGCCGTGTACGATGTACCGTTACTGAACTCCGTGTCTTCGGTGTTCAACGTCAGTCCGTTGATCCGAACCAGTACGCTCTCGTAATCTAAGCCGCTGTTGGCCAGCTCCGTGAGTGTAATGGTAATCGGCTCCGGTACCGATGCTTCGCCAGTGATTTCGTACGAGGCCAGGTCGCCTTCGTTAATTTGAAGGAGCCCGTTGAACTCACTGATCGTGCCCGTTATCCGCAGGGTGGTGCCTTCTGTGATCGTTCCATCGGCAATCTCATCATTGAAACTGCCGCCGGTTTGACGGATCACCATACCGCTGGCGCCCAGGTCACCACTGCCATCCTGGATGCGTACAAAGTCGCCAAAGGCGCGGGTAACCGTACCTTCGATGGTGACTTCAGCATCCACGCCTTGCTCACGCGCGTCAGCGATGGAGATGGCTTCAGCTTCAGTAAAGCTCGGTGGGAGCAGAAGGCCATTGATCACGTGCAGAACACCATTGCTGGCGGCGTAGTCCAGATTCGCCATGTCGAGCGTAGCCTGGCCATCGTTGAACACGATCTGATCGCCATCCTGCGCGATCGTCAGGTCTTCGCCCTGGAGCGTTGGGATGGTGACAGTACCGCTGTTATCTTCCAGCAAGCCCACCAGTCCTCCAGAGTCTACGACACTTTCGGCATAGACATGGTACTGAAGCACCTGCTGGACCTCCTCCTCAGAGAATCCGCTCAGGTCGGCGTTTTCGAACGTGGCGTTGTTCGGGCCAAATACCGTCCAGCCGCTGGCATTCACAAAGGCATCGGCCAGTCCAAAGTCAACCACCGTGTTATAGAGCTGTTCGGTCTCGCTCACAAACCAGGCCGTGTTCGCCAGATTCTGGTTGCCCAAGAGCGCACGGTCGATCACGTGGATGATGCCGTTATCAGTTTCGTTGTCGGCATCCACCACTTGCGAGCCTTCGACGAACACATTGTCTCCGTTACGGACAACCGTCAGTTCGTCACCAGCAAGAGTTGTGACCGTATTCTCGCCTTCAGCCAAGTCACTGGCAGCAAGCGCTTGGTCCGGCACAACATGGTAACCGAGTACGGCTTCGAGCGCATCCGCTTGTCCCAGCAGCACATCGGTGTTGATGGGACCAAACGCGTCGTTGTTCGGAGCAAATACAGTGAAGGTGGCTTCTTCATTGCCAAGGGCATCAGCAAGGCCCGCTTGCTGCAAGGCAGTAAGCAGGGTGGAGAAGCTATCGTCATTTGCAACCACATCGGCAATCGTGGTTGTCTCTTGCATGCTCGGCGGCATAAGCAGGCCATCAATCAGGTGGAAGACGTTAACGAAGCCATCGTCCGTTTCATTGACGCCACCTGCAAAGCGGTCCGTACCGCCGTCAACGAGAGCCGCGCCGTCGTTGAGCACAATATTGCCATCATCTGTCTCGGTGAACGTGATCGGCTCACCCTGCGCTGTTTCTACTTCAACCTCACCACCATTGTCGGCCAGCAGGGTTTGCAGCGTAGCAGCATCAATCGGACCGTTTTCGTCAACGATTACATGGTACTGCAGAATCTGCTGCAGCTGCTCCTGGCTGAAGTCCGCAGGATTCACCTCGTCAAGCGCGCCGTTGATAGGAGCAAACACGGTCCAGTTTTCGGCAGTCGAGAACGCGTCGCCCAGATTCGCCTCACTGGCGATTCCGAGAAGTGCCTGCGTGGAGCTTGTCAAGCCGAGCCGTTGCAAGAGCGTGCGGTTCTCCAGCAGCAGCCCATCAATCACATGCAGCACGCCATTGTCGGCTTCAAGGTCAGCCGTGGTGATGGAATTGCCGTTGACGAGGAAGTTGCCGTTGTCATCTGTGGTAATCAGGATCTCATCGCCCAGGGCCGTTTCCACCGTACCCTCACTCAACCCACTCGAAAGCACAGACTGTGGGAGCACGTGGTACTGCACCACTTCCTCAAGCAGTGCCGAGTTGTCGTCAGACAGCGCCGCTTCCAGATTGATGTCCGCAAACGCGCTATTATTCGGCGCAAAGACCGTGATGTCAGCGTTCGGATCTTCCGTCAGGTTGAGCTGCCCAGAGGCATCCACGGCCTGAAACAGCGTGCTCAGGTCATCCCGCTCTCCCAAGATATCTGAGAGCAGCGTGGGCTCGTCGCCGTTATCGTCGTCATCATCATCCATTCCGCCGCCGTTGTCATCGCAGGCGGTGAGGGAAAACACAAGGGCCAGGGCGAGCACATACGTTAGGGCTCGCGACCCTTTCATAAGTCGGTTCAACATGGCGTTAGTCGGGTCGTGAAGGAAAAAAGATACGGAGGATAGAGTCGCATGCACGTTTCAGCAACGAACATACTGGTTCCACAGAACGGATGCCACTGTCTTTCTCCTTTGTTAATGACTTTTTACAAAGCGCTTTCGTATCAGGGCCCCATACAGAAGCAGGCAGACACGGAAAGTCCATATCTGCCTGCTTCTGCTCAGTACCAATGGGACGCATCCCTGGTCACACATCCCACGTCAGGATGTCTTCTTCCGATTTCTCTTTGGTCTCCCACTCCTTGGCATCTTCGGGCGGCTCCTTCATTTCCGTGATGTTGTATCCCATCTCGCGCCACTGATTGGCCAGATACTCGTTCCACTGAATGTAGTGGGCATACTCCTGGGGCAGCTCGTCATCGGGATAGATCGCCTCGACCGGGCACACCGGCACGCAGGCGTTGCAGTCGATGCATTCTTCCGGCTGAATCGCCAAGAAGTTGGGGCCCTCGTAGAAGCAGTCGACAGGGCACACCTCTACGCAGTCGGTGTACTTACAGTTGATGCAGGGTTCGGTAACGACGTACGGCATGAAACGCGAAATAAGGGACATCCAGTGGTTGATTCGGATGCGTCTTAATCTGTATCTTCTGTGCAGTTCCAGCCCCACCCGCCCCGTTGCGGCACCATTACACGGTATCCCCACCGCGGCTTTTCGCTCCTCGCACTTTTAGCGTCCACCTATGCCTGCTACCCTGGCCCTCATCGCCCACGACGGCAAGAAAGCCGACCTCATTTCGTTTGCGCACCACCATGCCGACCGCCTGCGCCAGTTCGATCTCATCGCCACCGGCACCACCGGCGGCCTGCTACACAAGGAGCTCGCCCTGTCCGTCACGCGCAAAGAATCAGGTCCGCTCGGTGGCGATGTGCAGATTGCCGCGGGCGTGATCGAGAACACCGTCGATGCCGTCATCTTCTTCATCGATCCCCAGGGCAAACACCCGCACGAACCCGACATTCAGACGCTCATGCGCGCCTGCGTCGTCAAAAATGTCCCGCTCGCCACCAACGAATCTACCGCGCGCCTGCTGCTGACCGATGAGCACATCGCACCCGGCTCCAAAGACGCAGCGGAGTAAGCCGTACGTCGATCTGCTCGTTCTTCGCGCCTATTGAATCTGCTACCGACTCTATGTTTTTGTTTTGGGGGATACGCCGTGTTGCTGCTGTATTCGCATGGAGCGTCTTGGCCCTTTTGGGGCTCGTGCTTGCATCTGGATGCTCGGAACGGCCCGCCGCCGACGAATCCAGCGAGGCCCCCACACTCACCGCCGCGTCGGTGCCCTGGCATGCCCTGCCCGGACGCGCCTCCGCCAACTTCGCTCCCCCGGCGCAAGCCTTCCAGCGCTCCTGCTCCACCTGGGACGACGCCGATCCCGACCAGCCCATGCATCCCGAACGCGCCTGGTTCGGCACCATGGGCGACTGGCAGCACGCCTGTCGCCGCCTCGCAGAGCGACCGATTCTGCAGGGGGCACAAGCCCCCTCATCCCGCTATAACGTGCCGCTGCGCCGCGTGCCTGGCGACCTGCTGCGCATTGACCTGGGCGCATTCCGCGAGCGCTTTGAGGGCGAAACGCTCATCGGGCGCCGAGAAGGCAACCGCGTGGTGCCGTACTACGACCGCGAATCCATCCGCAGTGGCGCGCTCGATGATCAGAACCTTGCGTTTCTCTGGGTCGACAGCCGCATCGACAAGTTCTTCCTACAGATTCAGGGCTCTGGGCGCATCCAATTGCCGAATGGCACCATGACGCGCGTCGGCTATGCCGGACAGAACGGGCAGCCTTACCGCGCCATTGGCCGCGACCTGATTGAGATGGGCGAAGTGCCTCGCTCCGAGATGTCGATGCAGCGCATCCGCCAGTGGATGGCCGACCACCCCAACCGCGCCGACGACCTCATGAACCGCAACGCCTCGTACATCTTCTTTCAGGAGCGCACCGATCTCGATCCTGAGGCGGGGCCTATCGGCTCGCAGGGCGTACCGCTCACCGCTGAGCACTCGCTTGCCGTAGACCCCGAGGTGATCCCGATGGGCATGCCCGTCTGGATCGACGGCACCGCCCCCACCGCCACCGACGACAGCAGTACGGTCCCCTTTCAGCGGCTGATGATTGCCCAAGACACCGGTGGCGCTATCCGCGGCCCGCTCCGCGGTGATGTGTTCTGGGGCCACGGCCCCGATGCCGAAACCCGCGCCGGACGCATGCAGCATCCTGCCACTTGGCATGTGCTCGTGCCGCGCGCGGCGCTGTGGGACATTCCGGAGTAGAGAATCCAAGTTGCGAGGTACGGCACCAATCCTCCACATTTTGTCATTCTGGAGGAGCGAAGCGCGGGCCGCAGGTCATGCCTGTTGTACACAGGGGCCAACCCGTCATCCCCTGCAGGAATCTCCTCCACTGAGAGCAAAACAGATGCGATAAGGAGATTTTTCGACTCTGCAGATGCTTGGTGCATCTGCGCCGCTCAAAATGACATCCCTGTGGGGGGACTTGTAGCCCGGGACTGGGAGCGGGGCGGACGTCCCGGGCGGTATCTACTCAAGAAAGCAGCACCTGAGAGGGGTACGTTGCTCCTCAAACATTAACTGTGACACAGCCTTACTCGCCCTCAAACAGATCGCCCGAGGCCGAGGGCCGATCGCGGTCGAAGTGCTTATACGCCCGCTTCAGAGCCACCCGCCCGCGGGGCGTGCGCTCCATGAATGCCTCTTGAATCA
>CAZBTM010000135.1:0-8123 GCA_964494425.1 uncultured Rhodothermales bacterium
GGTTTTGCTGGCGGACTTGATGTTGGTGGGCTGGTCGAGCGTCATGCCGCGGAAGGCCTGGGCGGCTACCAGCGAGTCGCCCCGGGCGATGAGGAGGCTGTTCAGCGGAGCCATGTCGGCGGCTTCGTTGAATGCCGCGGCCAGGGCGTCGGCGTCCATCTGGAATGGAGCCGGAGCCCGCACCTGCCAGGATGGGGTTTGTGCTTGCGCTGTGATGGGTCCGCATCCAACAAGCACCAGCAGACATGCAAAGAGGCGATGCATACGCAACAGAGGGGTGATTACGAGAGGGCGCGCCGGAGTCCGGCCAGGCGCTGGGGGAGGCGCAGCGCCCAGGCGAAGTACGGCAAGAATGAGGCGACGAGGCCCGCTACGGCGGTCCAGAGAACGACCTGCGACCAGGCGGGAAGCGGAAGGAAAGGCAGCAGGACGGCCCCCATCATAAACACGTACAGGTAGCGGGCGGCGTTGGTGCGCGGTTCGGTGCGCGCGGGGGGATTGCCCAAGTGCATCAGCACAGCAAACACGTAGCGCAGCAGTCCAGCGGTAATGAGGAGCGGCGCAATGCCCTGATACTGCACGGCAAGCAGGCACAGCACCAAGAGCGCAAAGGCATCCACTTCCTTATCGAAGAAGGCCCCAAAGTCAGACGCCTGATCGAAACGGCGGGCGAGCCAGCCGTCGGCGCCATCGAGAAGCAGAAGCGCGGCCGCCCCTCCTGCGATCCAAAGCGTAGGCATGGGCCAGAGCGCCAGGGCGAGGAGGCCGCCCAGACGACAAGCGGTGAGCGTGTTGGCGGCGCCGAACGCGCCGGTGGGCGTCCAGTGATGACGAAACGCGACTGCAAATCCCACAAACGACGCCGCACCGACAAGGGCGACGGGCCACAGCGCATCTGTGGCGAGCGCCGTGGCGGTGGCCGCAAGCAGCAACACCGCGTGCAGCGCGGCCCAGCGAGCCAGGCGGGCGTTTAGTGGGGAGGAAGCAACAGGAGCCACAACCTTGAACAACTTATTTAACACAATTGGATTGCACAATGTGATGCAGCGCCCCCGGTGAATGCAAGCAGATAACGCAACAGATCCGCAACCTTGCAGCTTCGGCGCATGCCTGTTACGTTACGTGCATGCTTTCTCTATATCTACATGACATCTCAACATCGATATGGCGCAGATTCATCCGCCATGCAACCTCGGCACGCTCCGCCCGCAGCGCAGCCTACGTCGTTGCCAGATATCCAATAGTGACAAGCAGCGCGCCGACCGTTGCTGCTAATGTGGTGGCGATGCCTGTGCGCCGCGACCGAATCCACCCGGCCATGCCCAGGCTGATGAGCAGCATGTAGAATCCGATCAGAAACGACAGGCTTACAATGCCAACCAGAGGCTGTATGCTCGGGGTAAGGCCGCTAAACGTGGTCGCGTTGGTTTTGAGCGCGTCGGAGGCGAGGATGCTGGCGAGAAAGGTGGTGCCCGTAAGCAGTCCTGCTGCAATGCCGGACACGGCAGCAGCCCACGATGCAATCGACCGGTCAGGGGTTGCTGTGAGCAGTACTGCAAGCGTTGTGATGGAGAATCCCCCCAGAACCGCTGCGATAGAGGCGATCTGTTCGTACAGGTGTTGCAGGTACTCGGGGGGATAAGAGAGATCCATAATATTTTATTTTGATGGTAATTTACGCGCCCATCTACGGTGAGACGGTCTGGTTGGTTCGTTCTAACTGTGCGCGACGGGAGGCTGCAGGGATCGAAATAGCGAACTCCGTTGCTTCATAAATCACCCCCAATCACACCTCTCGCATTACGCCTTCGGGGCCGGCGTTCAGCACCGTTGTTTCGCCAATGGTGCCGGTTTGCGTCCAGCTACTATGGATGTGCCCGCACACCACCAGGCGCGGTGCCGTGCGCTGAATGGCATCGCGAATGGACGTGCTGCCGAGGTGGCGTCCGCTGGAATCCTGGTCGACGCAGCGGTTGGGTGGGGAGTGCGTAATGAGCACGGCATCGTCGGGGCAGTCGGCAAGCAACTCGGCGGCCTGTGCTTCGGTGAGGTCCCAGCTCCACGCGCCGAAGGGTGTAACCGGGATGCCGCCGCCAATGCCGTAGAACGAGATCCCGCTGATGGTGGCTCCGTTGCCATGCAGCACATCGGCGGCCTCCCAATTGGCACAGGCGGTGCGCAGTTCGTCAGCGCTCTCGGCGTTGCCGGGTACGAGCACGGTAGGCGTATTGATTGCGGACAAGATGCCGATGGTGCGGTCCAGGCCGCGGCGCATGTCGCAGAAGTCGCCGGCGCCCACGACGATGTCGGCCTTGGGGGCACGCTGCACGAGGGCACGGGCGGCGCGGTGGTTGGAGTGTACGTCGCTGAAGCAGAGAAGGCGGGCCATCGTGGCACTTTCGGTTACGAGGGGAAACTGTAGCACTAAACGTAAACCGGCAAAGCTGCGTCCAGGTTTTGGGGAGGCGTTCCTCCACATTCTCCTTCGGACGCGGGTGGGCTGGCAGACCGTGCATGAACGCGCTGGCACGCCCACGCAGCGCCTCACCGTGGTGCGGTAACAGAAGTCGCTTACACACATCGGCTTTGAATTACCTCTTGCGGGGGCGTCCGAGCGGGCGTCCCCGCGGTGGTTGCGGGAGGCGGAGACCCATGTGCTGCGATTCGTATTTCGTGGGGACAAAAGCTATGCGTCCGAGTCCGGGTCTGCGTGCATGGATAAAACCTGCATAGCTGCAACCAGATGGCAGAAATAAAGACATGCCTTCGCATCTCCAAAAAACGCCTCCATGCAAACCGGCTGAAATCCGGGCTGCGCGGGGGGGCACGTCCGGTCCTGCGCTGGAACCTGTGGATGCGATGTGGTATCATGCCTTCGTTCCTGTATCCGTTTCATGGTATTCTCCGCTGTTCATGGCCGACGACGCCGCATCTACCGACGCTGCCTCCACGGAAGCGCCTATCGAAGACTTCGTTCGCATCGACGCTTTGCCCGATCACGACGGCGACACCGTGACGCTGAAGGGCTGGCTTCACAATAAGCGCGGCTCCAAGAGTCTGTATTTCTTGATTGTGCGCGATGGGTCGGGCTTTGTGCAGTGCGTGGTGAGCGAGGGCGATGTGGACGAGGCCAGCTGGGCTGCGGCCGACAACGCAAGTCAGGAGACGGCGCTGTCGATTACGGGCACCGTCTCGGCGGATGACCGCGCGCCCGGCGGCTATGAGATGCAGGTGGATGCGGTAGAGACGATTGGGGATTCGGACGGCTATCCGATTACGCCGAAGGAGCACGGCATTGACTTTCTGATGAACCGGCGCCATCTGTGGCTGCGCAGCGAGTCGCAGTGGGCTGTGCTGCGGGTACGCAATCGCGTGCAGAAGGCGGTGCACGACTTCTTTCAGGAGCGCGGCTTCATCCAGACCGATGCGCCGGTGCTGACGGGCAACGCCGTGGAGGGTACCTCGACGCTGTTTGAGCTCGACTATTTCGACGACGAGTCGGCCTACCTCACGCAGAGCGGTCAGCTGCACGGCGAGGCGATGGCGATGGCGTTCGGCAAGATCTACACCTTTGGGCCGACCTTCCGCGCCGAGAAGTCGAAGACGCGGCGTCACCTCACGGAGTTCTGGATGATTGAGCCGGAGATGGCGTTCTACGACTTGGATATGAACATGACGCTGGCCGAGCGTTTTGTGTCGCATATCGTGCAGGATGTGCTTACAAACTGCGAGCGCGAGCTGGAGACGCTGGAGCGCGACACGACGGCGCTGCAGCAGGTGGAGACGCCCTTCCCGCGCATTAGTTACGACGAGGCGGTGGAGCTCTTGCGCAGCGACACCACGGCGGAGCTGATTGACGAGCGCATTGCGGGGCTGCACGAGGAGCAAGCCGAGCTTGAGACCGAGCGCGAAGAGAACCAGAAGCGACGTGGGCAGGCGAAGAAGCACATCAAGCGCCAGATCGATGCGCGCGAGATTGAGATCAACAAGCGCATCAACGAGATTGAGGAGGAACTGCGCAACCTGCCCGACTGGAAGGCGTCGGCACAGACCTTTGAGTGGGGCTCCGACTTTGGCGGAAGCGATGAGACGGTGCTGACGTGGCACTTTGATCGTCCGATCATTGTGCACCGCTTTCCGGCCAAGATCAAGGCCTTCTACATGAAGCGCGATCCGCACGACGATCGTCTGGCACTGGGCATGGACGTGCTGGCGCCCGAGGGCTATGGCGAGATTGTGGGCGGCGGCGAGCGCGCCACGGATCTGGACTTCCTGCAGGAGCAGATTGAGGCCCACGGACTGCCCGAGGAGGCGTTCGACTGGTACCTGGACCTCCGCAAGTTTGGCGCGGTGCCGCACAGCGGGTTCGGCCTGGGTCTGGAGCGCGTGGTGTCGTGGATCTGCGGGCGCGAGCATGTGCGCGAAGCCATTCCCTTCCCCCGCACGATTGGCCGCCTGCACCCGTAGGCGATTTTGGGTTGTGGCAGCATGGAGCGGGGCGTTCTCCTGCGTCTGTATCTATCCGCCATTCTTAGCATGCGGGATACGATCGCGGTGCAGCATTGTAGTCGGAGCATGCGGAGTTGGTGTCACTGCCCTGGCCCCCTAATTTGAGGAGGATACGGGCAACGAGTTGGTTTCGGCGGTGTAGTACGGCACCGGAGCAAACCCCGCCAGCCGGGCAATGAGCATCTCTGGAAGGCGGCGACAGCGAGCATTGTAGTGCTCTACGATGGCGTTGTAGCCGTCGCGCATGAGAGCAACCTCGGTCTCCACCTCGTCCAGGGTATCCATAAGCTCCACAGCTGCATCGTGGCCATGCAGAGCCGGGGTGTCTTCAATTGTTGCAGTGATGACATCGCGAACGTGCTCTTCGGCGTTTAGGCGCGCATCGGACGGGTCAGCTGGGGTATCCTGCTGGTGCAGCCCACGTGCCTCGCTGATCGTGTCTATCACTTCGGCTTCGTGGTCGAGATAGCCTTGTACGACTTCTACGAGCTGCGTAATCAAGTCGAATCGTTTGGCCAGGGCCACATCAATGTTCGACCAGTTCCGGTCTACGCGGCGCTTTAAGAATACGAGGTCGTTGTAATACATGATACCAAGGCTGACCAGCAGATAGGTTAGGGCAAATCCCGTAGTTGTGACATACAGCGCGGGTCCGAAGGAAGTGACCATCCCGGCGGTTGCCAGTCCAATGCCGACGGTGGCCACCACCCCTACTGCGAGGAGAATAAACGCGCTGAATGCCTTGTGGAGCATCACCTCCTTTTCGGACCGATTGCTCACGATGAAGGGAAGGTCGTCCTCGGCATCCGTTTCGGTGTTTGTGATGAGCAGCCGGTCGTGGGTATCCGTGTTGATAGTCGCCGGACCAAGCACATAGAGCGAATCGCCCGGTTCGATGCGCTGCTCTCGGTACTTACGCGACCCCCGTTTGCGTGAGACGGTCGTCGCAGCGATAAACTCGGCATGCATAGTGCCCCCTGCAGACCCCGATGCTCCGTGTTGGTGCGGGTCGTATTCGCTCGCATCCACGACAATAGATCCCGATTCATCGCGGCAGCGGAACGGAACGCTCTGCTCTTCCTGACGCACGGTTTTCCACGTGTCGCCGTCTTTCTTCTTCTCCTGATAAAAGTAGTAGATACAGGTTTCTTCACTAAGTGGAGCAGTAAGGAGCCCTGTGCTGTCATGCAGCTCGGCAGTCCCCTTGATTTCGGAGAGCCCGTACACCACACCGTCGATGGATGTGGTGGGGAGATGCTCAATGAGTCGTTTTACTTTGATTGTGCTTATGCCATTTCGGCTGGCTATGTATCCCACGAGCGCTGCCACAAGCAAGAACAAGAAAGCACGCCAGCGCACCAGTCGAGTCGGTTTGAAGGTGGCCTCGTGCTGCTGGGCTTTCTGGGCCAGCGTATCGGGAAGCGGAATCGGAGCAGGCGCATCGAGTCCCATAGACCAGGCGAGTATGGATTCCAGCCCCCCGCTCAGGTGGGCACGCGACCGGTCTATCGAACGCGACAGATTGATGCGCAGGGTGTTGAGTTTTTCCTGTGTAGAGTCGGGAAGCATCCGGTACGAGGCATCATCCAGCGCCCCCAACTCGTCCCAGTCGCCATTCCACGACACTCCGTGCGCATCCAGCAGGTAATCGGCTACCGCAGTAGTTTGGTGCAGGGTGCGCTCGGCGCGCTGAGCGGTGTCCGCAAGATCCTGATTCATCATCCAGAGGCCCTGCACAAGAAGCGCCACAATCATTACGGTTGACAGTCCGACGAGATAGGTGGCCGAGTCGTGAACGCGAACGAGCCATAGTCCCAGCAGCACGACTACGGCAAGAGCAGCGAGTCCAGCCAGCAAAAAGAGGGCACTTTGCTCAGCGAGAGCCGCTCGTGCCCGAAAGGCCGACCAGTCCGAGAGGATGGGACGATAGCTCCCATCGGCTTCGAATCCAACATGATAGGTCGATCCAGAGCGCGAGGCATACCCAAATAGAAAGACCTCATCGCCGGGTTCGATGCGGTATTCAGTGTAGCGCCGAGATCCACTCTCGCTCCGATAGTCTCGCCTCAGCTGGTAATCCACGTCATCTGTGGGGCGCACCTGCACGCGGCCTGTTTCATCCTCAATCCAGAAGGTGTCGGTATACCGCGTCTCATCACGCACGGTGCGCCAATACGTATCGCCATCGGAATCCTCCTCCTCGACCTCCACAACATAGCGATAGATAACTGCGGGCTGCCGCGACTTGGGAGCGCGTAAATGCGATCGAAGCTGATGTAATTAAGCCACACGCCGACGCCCAGAGCTATAACGAGTCCCAAACCTGCGAAAATAACCCGCTTCATTCCACCGTTTAGTCTAATTATGATGATAAAACGGCACACTACGCACCGTATAAGACATACGCGAAAACTGCAACGAATCGGCCAGGGGGCAGGATCGGCCAGGGGGCATGGCGATCGCATCGCGTACTCGCTTGCGATTGCGTAGGCAGTATCGTACCTAATTAAACGTAAATGGACGCTTAACAAAGTACCTGTCCACTTCTTACGTTTCTTGATACTTAGTCCCCTTTTGAGATGACGTTACGGCACCTTCTCCTGATGCCTGTCCTCATGGGCCTTGTTGCCCTCACACCGAGCAAGGCACAGTTCATCGACCGCGTAGGTCTATCAGGCGGCTTTGTATCGGCTCATGCCACCGACAACATGGACCAGTTTGATCTGGAGCGGCGATCAGGGTGGGCAGCCTCGGCATTCATAGAAAAACGCGTGCTCCCTGCGTTGTCTGTGCGAAGCGAGGTAGGCTATATCCAGCGCGGTTTTGTAGATACACAGGAAGAAATCGATGCCGATGGTACATTGCTTTCTGTAGTAGAAGCTGAAACCCAGTTCGACTATCTGACGATTCCGCTTCTGGCTAAACTTGTATACGACACGTCTCCTGCCGCTGTATACGCGCTGGCCGGGCCCCGCCTTGACATTTTGCTGAATCGTGATGCAGAGGATTTTGAGTTTTCAGACGGCACTCTCGTGGAAAGCGAGATCGCTGATTTCTATGACTCAACGGCATTAGGGGGAACAGTGGGAATTGGAGTGGAAACCCACCTGTCTTCCCTCCACCTGTTCATCGAAAGCCACTACGACGTTGACTTTACCGACTCCTTTCCTTCCGATGTGCCTCAAACAGTGCGCAATAATGCGATCGTGGTCGTTATGGGGATCGCCTTTTAGCCAGATCACCGGTTAACCAGGTAGCGTTTGACACACAGTTTGCTGTAACATCTGGATTCAAAAGCGATGCGTTGCAGGTCGATCCAGATGCCGATTTTCCTGCTGATACAGAGCTGGCTGAAATTGAAAACGACACTTTGGCCGCGGGAGAACTCGTGATTCAGATTAAACTTGACGTTGCCGTTGGCACGGCTGAAGCAAGCCCCGCATGGTCTGGCCGAGATGTAATGTGGAGGTGTGCCGCCTGAGACGCTGTAGCAGCGCCGTCCATCCTCTCTACGCCACAGCACCCACACCTGCGCCATAGACCAGCTCCACAATCCGCAATTCAAAATCCGAAATCAAAAAACCGTCGCCCCGAGCAGAGCGCTCAGAGCGACG
>CAZBTM010000136.1:0-3666 GCA_964494425.1 uncultured Rhodothermales bacterium
GGCGTCTGCGTCGTCGCTATCCGCAACAGACGGCGGCTCAGGCCCATCCGCATCGCTGGGCCGCCACAGCAGGGCGTAGATGATCTCGGCGTATCCGCCCATAATGAGGAGCGGGCTCACGTAGAGCGAAAGCACACCGTCCAGCGCGCCCTCCATGTACATAAGCAAAAATCCAATCGCAATGGCCGCTACGCCTACTCCAAGCAACTGATAGTTGGTGCGGCGCAAGACAGGCGGAGCCGGGCGGCGGCGCGAACGCGAGGTGCGAGGCATAATAGCGCAGATTTATCTTGGTACAGACAACAGGCACGCGCCCCAACCTTGCGTAGGCTGTGCAGTTCCGCGCAAGGAAGCCTTACTGGGGACCCGCTTCCAGTGGCCTGGGTATGGGAGGAATGCAGCTTTTCTGTCGCTCTGTTCCTTGTTGCGAGCTTGTTGGTTCACCATGATACGCTTTTCTGGCTCTCCCATGCGCTCCTGGCATGCCCTCGTGCTCACCATACTTCTGCTGGTGGGATGCACCGGCCTGGTGCACGCGCAACAGACCGGCGCACCCTCGGCACTCACTGCTGAGATTGATCGGCTGCTTGACGCACACACTGCTTCGTCGCCTGCCTTCTGGGGCGTGCATGTTGTTGACGTAGAGAGCGGGGCTGTGCTGTACAGCCACCAGGGCGACCACCGGCTGATTCCAGCCTCAACCCAAAAGCTGCTCACCACAAGTGCTGCACTCGACCGGCTGGGCAGCTCGTACCGATACGAGACCGAACTGCACTTCAATGGCACCACCGAAGACGGTGTGATGCGGGGTGATCTGACGATGCGCGGCTCGGGCGATCCCACGTTTGGAAGCGACGAACTGCGCCGTGCGGACCCGTTGCAAGACTGGGCTGAGCAGCTGGCCGCGCAGGGCGTAGAACGCATCGAAGGACGGCTCATTGGCGATGCCCGTCAGTTTGACGGGGTGGCCTACCCCGAGGGATGGGACATTGGCTATGTGACGCGGCAGGCCAGCCGCTACATTGGCACCGCCAGCAGCGCGCTCTCGTACAGCGACAACGTCATGTCGGTGCAGATTCGGGCCCGCGAACCCGGTCAGCCACCCGAGCTACGCGCCTACCCCAACGACGCCATCACGCTTCGCAACGAGGCCACGACCAGCAGCCGATGGCGCGGAAACGCGCTTCAGCTGGACCGCTCGTTCGAGTCGAACACGATTCGGCTCCACGGCTCCGTGGCCCGGTCGTATATTGGCACCGTGAACGTGCCCGTTACCGAACCAGCCGACTTTGCGATGCGCAGCCTGGTGCTGGCGCTCGAAGACGAAGGCATTACGACCGACCTCGCCCGCGTCAATGCAGATACGCTGGGCACGGTGCCCGACCGCGGCACGCTGCTGTTTGTCTCGCTTTCGCCGCCACTGGCGGACATCGTAGCACTTATCAACAAAAAGTCGAACAACTTCTACGCCGAGCAGGTCTTGCGCACCATTGGATGGGGCGGCTCGGTGGAGGGCGGAGCACAACGCATTCAGCAGCTGCTCCGCCGCGCCGGCGTGACGCGCTATCGCCTGTCGCGCTCCCCGATACGTGCAAAGACCGGATCGCTACGGTATGTGCGCGCGCTTAGCGGCTATGCGGAGCGTCCTAACGGCTCGCGCGTGGCCTTTTCCATGATGGCCAACAACTACGAAGGCAGCTCGTGGCGCGTGCGCCGCACGATGGATGAGATTGTGAAAACGCTTACGGAATCCACTGTGCTGTAGCTGGCTCTATCTACTGCTCCCGCCACTACGCTTTCGCATCCTGCTTGACCTGCCATGTCTGCACAGCTTCGCTATCTTGGGATTGGGGCCGGACTGGTCTTGGCGCAGTGGCTGGTCCTTCAACACCTGTCGCTCTGGGGCGCCACCCCCGACGTGGTGCTTTTGTTTTTGGGGTGGATGGCTCTGTATATGCGCCGCCACACGGCAGCCGGCGCCGGCTTTGCACTGGGCGCAGCGCTCGACATCGCCTACGGCACCTGGGGGTTGCACATGATCGTTAAAACCATTACTGGGTTTCTTTTAGGCAGCATCCCCGTCACTGAAGAGCGCAACGCCGTGCTCATCCAACCCCAGCAGGCCTTTCTGGGCGGACTCGTGCTCACGCTCATGCACAACGGACTCCTCGTCATTCTGCTGGCACTACAAGCACAAACGACAAACACCTTTCTGGTAAATGCGCTGTGGCTCGGTTCGTCGGCCTACACGGCAGTGCTGGGCACCATTGCCTCGGTCCTGTACACCAGCAGCAGCACGCGTTAAGAAATTAGACGGATGGCACTATGGGATGCATAGGGTGGTGCGCACTATGCATTCCGATGCCGCCATGCCACCTGCTTCCATTCCTGTACAGGAACCCTGTGGTGTAGCCACCCATCCCACACACACGGGACGTTCTGAACCCAACGGCCCTGCACTGGACCTGCCTCTCATGCTTCCGGCTCCATGACGACTGTGTTTCGCCCCCTTCTTCTTCTACTTGTGGTGCCCACGCTTCTGCTTGCGCGTCCAAGCCACGCGCAATCCGACCCTGATGCCTGGGTCGACAAGCTGCCGGTGCACACGATGGCGGATGCATTCGACGCAGCCGCGGCTGCGGATAAGTTCATCTTCGTGTATGTGTATGCGCCTTGGTGTCCGTACTGTCAGCGCATTGAGCAAGACGTGTATACCGATGCAGATGTGCAGCAGCTCATGAACGAGCATTTCGTGATGGTGCGCGTGAACGGCGATGACCCGGAAGAAACCCATCAGTTCCGGGGGGAGGCGGTGGCGTCACCAGCCCTCATGGATACGCTGGGCGCACGGGGCTTCCCGACGCTTGCCTTCATGGAGCCCTCGGGCGAGATCATTGGCACACTGCCCGGGGCGGTAGAGCGCGACGATTTTATGCTGCTTATGCGCTACGTGGGCACTGGCGCCTTTCGTGACCAGTCGCTCGATGCGTTTGCGGACCAGTAGCTGCATGTATGGCCTGCCCTTTCTTTCTGTATCCCCCTGTCTTTGTCGATGCGCGTCAGCTACCAAGAGGGCTACTACGTGCCGCTGCCCGAAGGCCATCCGTTTCCGATGGGCAAGTTTCCGGCGCTGCACGACCTGCTGCTCCGTGAGGGACTGCTGCATCCCCACGAAGTTGTGCCCCCGCGTCAGGCCGACTGGGCCGACTTGCAACATGTGCACACTGCCGAATACCTAAACGCACTGGCGGCGGGCATGCTCTCCGATCGCGCCGAACGCCGCATGGGATTGCCCTGGTCGGAGCGGCTCGTCTATCGCTCGCGAGTGGCCGTACAAGGCACCCTCAACGCGGCCATGATGGCACTCGAAGACGGCGTTGCAGCGAATCTGGCGGGCGGCACCCACCATGCCATGCCGGGCCATGGCGAGGGCTTCTGCGTGCTCAACGATGTGGCGGTGGCCATCCGCGTGCTGCAACAAGCGTGCTGGATTCAGCGCGTCTGCATCGTGGATCTGGATGTGCATCAGGGCAATGGCAACGCGGCGTTCTTTGCCGATATGCCCGAGGTCTACACCTTCTCGGTACATGGCGCGAAGAACTACCCGTTCAAAAAGCCGCCCTCGACCCACGATGTGCCGCTGCCCGACGGCTGCTCCGACACCGC
>CAZBTM010000136.1:3789-8111 GCA_964494425.1 uncultured Rhodothermales bacterium
TGGCTATGTGCTGGAGCAGGTCCATCAGCGCGACTTGGCGGCGGTGCTCCTGCTTTCAGGGGGATACGCGGAGACGCCTGCCGCCACGGCTGATCTGCACGCGATCATGCATCGCGAAGCAGCACGGGTATATGGGGCGTGACCTTACCAGTAGTTGAGCAACGTACAACAATAGACACTGCCCATTCACTACGGACGCAGGAGCGTCCCTGCGTGCATCCAACGGGGGACCGTTGGATGCAGGAGAAAAAGTAGAGAGTCTTGTGCTATGTCTCCCAACTTGGGTGATCTGCGAATTGGGTCGTCTACCAAGTGTCAAAGCCTCTTCCTGGGGCGAACGGTCTCCCGTTCGCCCTTCCTTCTGGAGCACGGGTGTACGGGGCGTAGCGTGCCCAGCTACGAACGCCGTCCCCACACCATGCGCGGACGGCCCGTCCAGTCGTTTTTTTGGTGCACATCGGTCCATCCGTGTGCACGAGCAGATGGCCGCCGGGGCGCACGGCCGCGTCTCCCCACTGGGCCAGCGCGCGGTAGAAGCGCAGTGCATCGGGCCCAGTGAAGAGCGCTTCGGGCGGGTCGTAGTCGCGCACCACGGCGTTGAGCGTATCGGCTTCGTGGTCGGGTACGTACGGGGGATTCGAGATGAGCAAATCCAACGCGTTGGGCACGGCATCAGCGGCATCGGGCGCGCCCATGTCAAAGGGGTGCCATGCGATGTCGAGACCGAGCGCTGTGCCGTTGGCGCGTGCTACATCGAGCGCTGCCTCTGACACATCTCCGGCGGCGACCTCAGCGTCCGGGCGTTCATGCTTGAGCGCGCAGGCGATGCATCCGCTGCCGGTACCCGCATCGAAAATGCGCGGCGCCTCCACGTCGGCAAGGAGCGCCAGCGCCTGCTCGACCACGGCTTCGGTCTCGGGACGCGGAATGAGCACGTCGGGGCTGACCTGGATGCGCAGCCCGTAGAAGTTAGTGTGGCCCAGCACATGCTGGAGCGGCTCGCCCTGCACGCGCCGTGCCACAAGCGCTGTGAACTGCTGACGCTGGGCCTCGGTGAGCGGAGCGCGCGCGTCGGCAGCCAGCTGGGTGCTCGACTGCTCTCGGACCTCGGCCAGAAGCCATCGCGCCTGCTGATGGGCCCGCCCGTCGACGGCCTCAAGATGCTGGGCCGCCCAGCGCAGCGCCTCATGCACGGCACATCCAGCCGAAAGCTCCAAATCCTCTGAAGACGATGTGCTCATGCGTACCGCACCTCAAACTGCTGGAACGTGTCGGTGGCTGCTGCCCACTCCGCCTCGACCGATTCGACACGTGCCGGACGCGGTCCGTCGTGTACGGCATCCAGAAGCGTTTCGAGATCAGCGCGTGGCCCCTCGGCCTCCAGCCGAACCGAACCGTCGGGTTCGTTGCGCACCCAGCCGGTAAGCCCGTGCCGCTGTGCGGTGGTGCGGGTAAAGTGACGAAAGCCCACGCCCTGTACGCGTCCGGTAACGCGTGCCGACAAGCGCTGTGTTGTCGTATTCGAATGACTCATAATGTGAAACCAAGCTGGTCCAATGAATGATGACCGACAACGCGAAACGATTTGCGCCCTAAGCGGCTTCGCCGTATCCTAACGAACACTATTCCTTTTCGTTGTATGCATTCATCGTTCGCATCCCCTACCATGACTGTTTACATTGCGCGCTCCAGTTGGCTCTGCGTGGTTGCGCTGCTGGGTGCTCTGCTCGTACTGGGCGGATGCGGCTCCTCGGCCCCCGACACCGCTATGCCTACGGATCCTCCAAATCCTGCTAATGAAGACGCCCCCAATCCCGAACAGCTGGTAAGCACCACCGGCACTGTTGTGTTTATGGAGATGGAGGGCGGCTTCTGGGGCATCATTGCCTCCGACAGCACGCGGTACGACCCAGGCGGCTCGCTCCCCGATTCGCTCCAGACCGATGGGCTTGAGATTCGCTTCCGGGGCGAGGAAAAGCCCGGCCAGCCCTCCATTCGCATGTGGGGAACGCCCATTGACCTGCTGGAGGCCATGCCTGTCGATGAGGCTGAATAGCATCTCTTACAGTTCGTCTATTGTTGGTTCAGGGGATGCGTGGGCCATGTGCTCGACCGTGCAGAGCGCATGCAAGCGGGAGACCGTGCGCGTAAACTTCTCGGCAATAGCCTGTGCCAGTCCAGCAAACTGCCCCGGTGCGAACCAGTCCTCGGGCGGTGTTGGGGCAGTCATGTAGAGCACCGGGGCGGCGTCGTGCGTATACAGCGCATCGACAATGCGGAGCAGGCGCAGGGCGTCGTCGGTTGAGGCGAGCACTACGTTCTCGACCGCCAAGCAGTCGGGGGCCACCAATTCGTCAACGAGCACGTCGTGAGCCGTGGTGCGGCTGCGCTCGCGGAGCGCATCGAACGAGAGGCGGAGCACAGTATCGTGCGTCTGGCACGCCGCATCCAGTTGCTTTCGTGTGGCATCGGGGGGCCCAACCCAGATGGTGCCGGTCTGATCATGCTGTGCCGCGTTATCGCGGCGGTAATCGGGGCCCTCTACGGGCTGAAAGGCATAGCGCTGTCCGAAGGCGTTGCGCAAGAAGTGCTCGAAGCGTGTGGGTCCTACGTTGGTTTTGGCGAAGGCCTCGGGCCGCACGTTGCTGGAGGCGAGCAGGTAGACGCCGGCATCGTCGAGCGCCTGCAAGGTATGCACCAAGCGGGCCTCGTTGGCGGGGTCGTCAATCTCCACCTCGTCGAGGCAGAGCAGCGTGCATTGATCGGCAATCGACCGGGCCACTGCTTTGGGTGGGGCCGTCTGCTGAAAGAGCGCGCGGCTGTGCACAAATCCGCAAGGCGTGGCCGGATGCAGCGCTTGGTACGCAGCCGCCATCAGATGCGTTTTACCGGTGCCTACAGGGCCCACCAGATAGAGTCCGCGTTGCCGGACGGTGCCCACATGGCGATTCCAGATCGTCCGCATCCAGCTATCGTCCCACGGCGCAGTGTCCACAAATGTCTCGACGGCACGGCACGCCTCTGCTTGCGAGGGCGTCGCAGGTACATATGACGCAAACGTGGCCGATTCAAACCGAGGCGGTAGCGAGAGATCCATACGGCGTACAGTGGGGGCTAAATGCCAGTGAAGGCGGCACATCTCCCAGGTGCAAAGGCAGGGCACATGCCGCTATGAACGGAACACGTAAAATGTTACAGAGGTTAAACCGGACTGTAGATATTTCGCTCATAACCCAATATACGCACGCGTTACCTGTGTGGTATAGCACAGACATGACGCGTGTATGCTGATGCGTATGGATCGTTCTGATGTGGCGCAAATCGATGATTTTACCTGGGAGCTCCCGGCCTCTGCTGCCCCTGACATGCGGGTGCCGGTGCGGTTTCTGGCCAACGAGGCGCTGCTCGAACGAATCCTGTTAGGCCCTACAGCCGACCAGATCGTTCAGACGGCGTCCCTGCCGGGGCTGGTGGGGCACCTCATGGTGATGCCTGATGTGTCGCCTGGAAAAGGGGCTCCGGTGGGCATTGTCGCAGTGTCCAAGTATCCGGTGGGAGCCATTGCCCCAGCTGCGATTGGTCGCGACATTAACACCGGCGTGCGGCTGCTGGGCTCGTCCATCCGCCTGTCAGATGTAGAGGGCGATCTCGACAGCTTCCACGATGCGCTGTCCGAGGCCATTCCCTGTGGCGACGATGCCGAAGGCTCCTTGCATCTGAACAAAAGCGAAGTCGACCATGTGGCCCAGTCCGGAGCCCAATGGGCGCTGCGTAGCGACATGGCCCGCCAGGATGACCTGGTGCGTGCCGAAGAGGGCGGGCGCCTCAACGAGTCGAACCCAGATAAGGTAAGTGCGGCAGCGCGTGCTGCCGGCGCACGCCAGCTGGGTACGCTGGGCAGCGGCGCGCACTTTATTGAAGTAGGCGTAGTCGAAGAGGTATACAATCGCGCAGCGGGACTCACTATGGGATTGCGCGAAGGACGGCTTACGGTGCTCATCCACTGCGGCTCGCGCGGATACGGGCGCCAGGTGTGCGACGACTACATCGAGCGCTTCCGCGAGGCCGGCTCCAAGTACGACACCACCCCACCCTCCGACGACCTCTCATACATGCCGCTCGACGTGTCGGAGGCCGAGGACTACATCGGGGCCATGCGGGCCGCCGCCAACTACGCATACGCGAACCGTCAGGTGCTGGCCCACCGGGTCCGCGAGTCGGCAGACGACGCCCTTGGCGGACTGGGCGATCGCTTGCGCACGGTGTACGATGTGGCTCACACGCTTGGCCACGTGGAAATGCATCAGGTGGAAGACCACCAC
>CAZBTM010000137.1:0-8083 GCA_964494425.1 uncultured Rhodothermales bacterium
ACGGGCTCGACGATGATGGCCGCGGTCTCGGAGGGGGCGGTCTGGCTGGCCAGCAGCTCCCCTATCAGCTCTTCCAGGCGCTCGGTTTCGCGCTCCTGCGCCACCGCGCCGATGGAAGCGAGGGCTTCGCCCCGAAACCCGAGCGTACGGATGCGCTCCAGGTCGTCGATGCCCCGAATCTTGCTGGTGGCGTGGCGCTGGAAGCAGCGCTTGGCATCGGCCCGGCTCATGCCGCAGCCGTCGTCGGTAACCTGGATGAGCGTGCGCCCGGCGTCTTTGATGCGCACGGTGATGCGAGACGCTCCGGCGTCGAGCGCGTTCTCGATTAGCTCTTTGACGACGGAGGCGGGGCGCTGCACGACCTCGCCCGCGGCAATCTTGTTGGCGAGCACGTCGGGCAGCTGCCGAATGAGGCCGTCGTTGCCCGTGTCTGGACTGCCCGCGTCGGGTGTAGCATCTTGGGCATCTGGTGCAGAAGAATCGGCCATGTGGGGACGCTACAACGAGAAGTAGATAAAGAGCGAGAGCGCCAGCAGTCCGGCCAGGTAGAGCAGGTCGGTGGGACGGCGCCGGCGGTCGCGGCGTCCGGTGCGCATGCGGCGCTTGATGTCGTCATCGTCGGACGGGTCGTAGCGGCGCGGCTCGTACTCGTAGCTGCGCGGTCCTCGCCCAGCGGTAAATAGGCCCATAGCGAAAGCGGAGTGCAATGCAGAAAACCAGTGCAGGTGGGTTAGACCTGCACTGGTTTCGGTGCGTTCCGTGGCGAAGTCGTGTATCCGATAGGGCGCCGCATGGCCTCGGTCGCCATTACGGCCCTACGGGTATGCCCTTAGAACGCGTATTGCAGACGCACGAACAGGCTGCGTCCGGGCTCGGGGATGAACGTCTGTCCTTCCTGGGCCGCCAGCGGGTCAAACATGTTCGTGCGGGCACTCAGATGTTCGCGATACGTGGCATCGAACACGTTTGAGAGCCCAGCGCGCAGATTCACATCGCCGGGAAGCGACACGCCGGTGCCCAGATCCACAGTGACGAAGCCGTCGGTGGGAGCTTCATTGCGAAGCGTGGACACACGATCTTGCTCGGCCACTGCACGCAGCGATGCATCCAGGAAGAAGCCGCGCGGGCCGGGCGTCCAGCGAGTGCCCAGTTGGGCCTGCGCCGGTGCTACGCCGTATGCGGGTTCGTCATCGGCAAACGAGGCATCGCGGCCCCACAGGTATTCGCCCGACAGGCGCATCTGTAGCGTAGGATGCATCTGAACCGAGGCGGCCAATTCGGCTCCTGAAAAGAGCGCTTCGCCGTTTGCATAGGTGAATACCTCTGGGGGCGTCAGCGGCAGCGCCGAGTCCACACCTGGCGCGTCTACGATTGTGATGTAGTTATCATGGTAGCGCACAAACCCGGTGAGCGATGCACTGAGGCGCGGCGTAGACAGATCGAGTCCGAGGTCGGCCTGGTACGTGCGCTCAGGGTCGAGCGTGGGGTTGCCCATGAACTCATTGCCGCGCTGCGTGCGGGTCGCGCCCACGCGATCGCCATAGCGCTCCAGCGGCTCAGGCGCACGAGCCGAAGAGCCGACGCCGAGTGTGAGCGCCAGCGGCTCTACAAGCGGCACGGTGCCACTGGCCGCCACGCTCCACAGCACATCGGTCTCCGACAGGTCATTGCTGAGCGCTTGCCCGGTAGCGGTTTCGGCGCGGGTGCGAAAACCACTGGTGATGCGTTGCGGATCGGCATGCACCACGTCGAGGCGCCCTGTGGCGGTGGCTTGGGCGCGTCCGAAGATGCGTTCGATCTTGGCGAATCCGCCTACTTCGGTGGTGCGCACGTCGGGCCAGATGATGTCGGTGGCCGGAAGCATAGGCGGGGTGGGGCCGTCATCGCGGCGGTCGCGGAAGCGCGTGGCGGTGCGATAGGCCGAGTATCCGGCGAGGCCCGTGCTCAGGGTGACGTCGGGCGCAAGCCGGAGATCGGCAGTTACGTCGCCGCCGAAGGTGGCCACTTCCGTATCCACTGTAATATCGAGCGGAAACGGCGGCATGCGGTTCGGATCGGGCTGGGCCGAGCGCTTGTTGGCATTGGTCATGCTGTGCAGCGTCTGGTAGCCATATCCTTGCGCCTCAAAGTGTTGCAGCGTGCTGGAGCCGCTCCATTCATAGCGCAGGGTACCACGCAGCGTCTCAAAGAAGGCCGCATCGAGCGGACGGCCTGGATAGCTAATGTCGCGCTGGTCCTGGTAGCTGACTTGTGCACTCAGGCGCGATGCCGGAGTTAGATTGATGCCCACACGGCTACGTACCTCGGCAGACGCAAACTCGCCGGGCACGGTGGCGTCGTTGCCTGCGGTGTAGTCGTCGCCCGTGCGGTAGGCGGCGCTCACGTCGTAGAACGTGCGTCCGGTACGACCCAGCAGCTGCCCGTCGATGTTGAGCGCGTTGCGGTTGCTGGTGAAGCCGGTGCGTACGGTTCCGGCGAGCGGGGTGGTGGGGACAGGCGCCCGCGTATCCACCCGAATGGTGCTCAGGCTGGGGCCCTGGGCCAGCGCGTAGGGGCCGCGCACGACCTCCATACGCTGCATGCTGCTGGGGTCGACGTGGCTAAGCGGTGTATCCATGCGGGCCGGGCCGCCGCCGAAGCTACGCATGCCGTCTACAAACGTGGAGACTTGCGTGCCGGTGAGGCCGCGCACGTTGGGGTCGAGTGCCAGCGCGCCGCGGCGTTGCAGACGGATGCCAGGCACCGAAGAGAGCCCTTCGCCCAGATCCTGAAGCGGAGCGCTTTCCAAGTCGTTTGGGCGGATGCGCGTGGTGAGGCGCTACTCCAGCGGGGTCGCAGTCACATCCACCTGGGCAAGCGCTACGCGGGCCGGGCGCAGGGCCAGCTGTACGGTTGTCGGTGCGCCCGCCTCGATGGTGATGGCTTGCTCGGCAGCCTCGTACCCGACTGCACTGGCGCGCACGGTGTAGGTGCCGGGCTCGATGTCTTGTATCGAAAACGCGCCTTCGTTGTCGGTGGCAGTGCCGCGATTCGTGTTCAAGAGCACGACGTTGGCGCCGGGCAGGGGCGCCTCGGTGTCGGCACGCACTACGGTGCCGCTGAGGCTACCGGTGGCTTGGGCCTGCGCTGCGGGTATGCTGCTCAGGCCGAAGAAAAGAACAATAAATAGAGTAAAAACAGAGAGAACGCGCATGTGTGCGCTTCGAATATAGGTATCCATGTGGTACACAAAAAGTAGGTGACGTAGACCGAATAGGTGTGGGAGCACGGCGGCTCCAAAGAGAGAAGCGGCAGATCGGGGCACGGCATACGGGGACGATACGGCCCGACAGGGCACGGCATCGCGTGCAGATGCAACGATACATCTGTGCAGTCCACCCGAACCAGTCCGCCGGTCTACGTGCGGGGTGGGCGGAAAATATCATCGGCCCAGACGGTGGGCGCAAGAGACGTGCAGGCGCTCTTCAGCGCGTACGTGTACAGCGGGCGAGCTAACTGACCAGGCGTGGACAGCACGAATTTGTCCAACACGCGCACGGCTTCGTCTGCGGTGTCGTCGTTATGATTGCACGTGCAGCGCACCTGTGGTGTGTCGGGCGTTGCGTCGGTGTGCTGCGGCATCGCCGCATGATCCATGCAGAACGTAGTGCCTTCAGGCGGCGCGGGCATATCGGCATCATGCTTGGTGGCATGGGCCGCTTGCATGGCCGCATGGTGCGGGCAGACGTGCGGTCCGCTACTATGGTGCGGACACGGTCCGCTTTGTCCGGCACTCAGGTGTGTCACAATCGTGCTCCATCCCGACAGTGGTCCTACCGCAAGCAAGACAACCGTCAGCACCCACACGCTCCAGCGTGGAGCGCGCGTCGCGTCGGTATGGGTGCGGTGGGACGAGAGCATGTGCCGTGTGTGTTGCGTGTGTATGCTATTATGTAGTATTGCGCCTCACGACATCAGTTCGTGAATGTACTGGCAATCTGCCCCGGATCCAGATAAAAGTCCGCACAGCCCAGTGCGTCTGTCTTCGGCAGCATTGCCCACAGAAGAAGGGCATGCCCTACGTTAACACCTTACAGCGCGCCATCGAAGAAGTGATCTGCGCGGTCGCGGTAGGTGCGGCTTAGTTTGCGTGTGGTGCCGTCTTGTAAGACGACGATATACTCTCCGTTCGCCCCATACGGACGCATCTCCCGCAATGCCTCCACGTTGATGATGGTAGAACGGTGGATGCGGAGAAATTGCTCGTCACCAAGGGCTTTCTCCATCTCCTTCATGGTCTTTCGGAGTAAGTGCTTCGCGCTGGTCGTATGAAGCTTCACGTAGTCGCCAGCAGCTTCCACCCACTGGATGTCAGCCCGTTTTACAAACCGAACGCGCCCGCCCGCCTTAACAGCAAAACGTGTTGGTGCCCCGCCATTCGGTGGGGTGGCTTCTTGCGGCGCCGACGTAGCGTCGAGGCCCGCAAGCAGATGGGTGAGTTTGTCTTCCAACTGCCCAACGCTCTGCTCGGCGATGCGCGTACGAGCATGCGCCAGTGCTTCGGTGAAGCGCTTCTCGTCCAGCGGTTTGAGCAAGTAATCGAGCGCGTGTACCTCGAAGGCCCGGAGCGCGTGCTCGTCGTACGCCGTTACGAAGATGACCATGGGCATGGCTGCAATACCCACCGTCTCAACGACATCAAAGCCATCGAGGCTGGGCATCTGCACATCCAGGAAAACAAGATCGAACGCAGTGGTGCGGATGGCCTCCACAGCCTCACGCCCACTTCGGCATTCAGCGTCCACAGTTACATCGTTGTGGCGCTCCAGGCGCGACCGGATGCCGCGGCGGGCCAGTTCTTCGTCGTCTACAATGCACACACGCAATGGACCAGCAACGGACATGGCAACAGAGAACGTTTTAGAATAAACAGGAGGATGCGTCAGGGAGGCTACTCATGCGACGCAGGGAGCCGGGCGTCGGGGGCTGCCTCGGGAGGCGTCCACGGCGTGCTTTCGGCGTCAAGGCGTGCCGCTGCATTGTCGGATTCGGTGTGAAACGGAAGCTCAATACGGACAATGCATCCGCCGCCGTCGGCACGTCGTAGCGCAAAGCGGTGCTGGTCGCCATAGAGGCTATCGAGGCGCGCTTTTGTGTTTGCAAGCCCCACGCCGCCTGCTGTGTCTGCACTGCGTGCAGGGCCGGGGCCGTCGTCGACCACGCGCAGGAGCAGTTGGGTGCCCACACGCCGCGCCTCGATGTGCAGCGTACCGCCCTCCTCACGCGGCATAATGCCATGGCGCACAGCGTTTTCGACCAGCGGTTGTAAGAGTAGTGGAGGCACCTGCGCCGACAGCGTTTCGGGGTCAACGTCTTCGTGCACAACGAGGCGATCGCCAAACCGTATCTGCTCGATGTCGAGGTAGCGGCGGGCGAAGTCGAGCTCGTCAGCCAGAGGCACCTCCACATCCGAATTGCACTCCAGCGTCAGTCGCAGAAAGTCGCTGAGGCGCGCCACCATGCGTTCGGCATCCCGGTTCTCGCGCTCGACGATAAGGGTCGACACCGCGTTGAGTGTGTTGAAGAGGAAGTGCGGATTGAGTTGATACCGCAGGGCTTGGAGACGAGCGCGGTGGGCTTCGCTCTCTGCGGCCAGGGCCCGCTCGCGCTCGGTCTGCGCGTCCTGGTGATATTTGATACCAAAGTAGAGCATGCTCCACGCCATGGGGATAAACGTGTAGAACAGGGTGCCGCTCATGAGCCATCCAAACGGAGGGAGAGACAGCACCTCGCCATCAACCCACGTCCACAACAGGCTCACGCTCCCCTTATGCAGAATGCTCCACACTACGGTGAGCAGGTACGAGCACACGGCACTCGTAACAATGAGTTTGGGAATCGAAACGCCCCGCTCGTGCAAGCGTCCGTAGAGCGGTCGGAGTCCGAGCGTCAGTGTGCCTCCCACGATCGCGAAGATCATCTTTCCCACAAACGCCCGCCCCGGATCGTCTACGTGCGACAATACGCCGATCCACATTGACAGCCCCAGCGCGGCCCATCCGCATAAGTGAAGCGTCCAAAACGACAGAAACGAGCGGGACGAAGAAGACATCATGCTGCCCATACGTGCGATGGTTCAGTGTGGATGACGTACTACGCGGTAAGCAATCAGGCGATTCGCAGATCGAGGGGGGCTTGTGACGAGGTGCCCCGCGACCAGAGAGGATCGCGGCGGGGGTGTGATCCGGTTGCTGGGTTGGTTAGGGTAAATTATTGCAGCGCTGCGCGGAGGGCGGGGACGGCGTCGGTGCGGATGACGTAGTGGTTCCAGTTGTCGGACGTGTCTGCGGGGGAGCGCAGGCGGGTCGACGTGAGGAAGAGCTGCTCGCCGTCGGGCGTCACGTACGGATGCGTATCGCTACCGTCCGAGTTGACCGTGGGGCCGAGGTTCACCGGCGCCGTCCAGCCGCCGTCCTCCCGCGTCGTCAGGTACAGGTCCTCCTTTCCATAGCCGTCGTCGCGGCCCCACGTGGCGAAGAGCATGAAGCGCTTCTCGGGGGCGACGTACGGGTTGTTCTCGCCGCCGTCGTTTGGAAAGAGCAGCGGGTCGGCATCCACCGTGTCGCGGATGGTGCCGTCCGCGCCAATCTGGCCGCGGTAGAAGCCCATGCCTTCGCCGCGGGTGTACGTCCAGTAGTACATCGTCCCGTCGTTGGCCACGCTGCCGCGCTTCTCGCTGATGCGCTCGGTGGTGGTCATGCGAGTGACGTCGGTCCAGCCGGAGGCTCGCGAGGCGCGGTAGAACTCGTCGGCATCTCGCGGCGGGCCGGTGCCGTCTACCGTGCGGTCCGAGCTGAAGACGACGTGCATTCCATCTGGCGTGATCGAGGGATGGCCCTCGCCGTACCGATCGGTGTCGAACGGAGCGGGCCGCGTCGCCGTCCAGCCCGTGTCCGTGCGCGTGGTCATGGCAATGCCGCTCTGCCCATCGCCGCGGTCGGTGGTGTGGAAGAAGAGCGTATCGCCGCCGGGCGTGTAGGCGGTGCCGTACACGTTGGCGCCCGTGCGGGAGACGGTGCCCTCGTGCCTTGGCGAGATCGGCGAGGCCCGCCGCCGGGTACACCAGGGACGATGTCCCGATGGACAGAAATACGTCGCAATCGGTGGCCGCGGCCCAGGCGAAGGGCGGGGGCGCGTCATCGGTCGGGGCACAGCCTGCCACCGCGAGGAGGCTCAGCGCGGATGCGACGAGCAGCCGGTGAACGTAGCGAAGCGTCATGGTCATGATTGGGTAGATGGATGGATGATGGGAAAGAGCGACAGATCTATTCGGAGCGCAGCACGGTGGCCGGTTCGACGCGCGCGGCCTCCAGCGACTGCCACGACACAGCGCTCACCGCGAGGCCCAGCGCGCCGAGCCCGACGCCGAGGAAGACGAGCGGCGACACGTCGATACGGTAGGCAAAGCCCGACAGCCACGCCTCCACGCCCCACCACGCCAGCGGTGCGCCAAGCGCCAGCGCGACGCCCACCAGCACCACGAACTCGCGATTCAAGAGCAGGAGGATGCCGGGAATGCTCGCGCCAAGCGCCTTCCGAATGCCGATTTCCTTCACGCGGAGGCGCGCCATGTACGCAGCCACGGCCGTGAGCCCGAGCACGGCCAGCATGCCGGCAAGTCCGGCCAAGCCCAGGCTGAGCGCGGCGAATCGGCGGTCTTGCGCGTACAGCTGCGCCACCTGATCGTCGAGGAAGGTGTACTGCAGCGGCGTGTTGGGTGCCAGTTCGCGCCAGATCTGCTCGACGGCATCCACCGTTTCGGAGAGGGCACCCGGCGCCGTGCGGATAAGCACGCGGCTCGGGTAGGCCACCTCCGCTTGCGGCACGATGGCGAGCGGCCCGGCCTCCTGACGCAGCGAGAAGAAGTTGATGCTCTCGAACGCCCCGGAGACCTCCACGCGCTGGGAGCCGCTCAAGATGGCGTCGGGAATCGTCCCATTCGGCGTGCCGACCTGGCGCACGAACGCCGTGCTGAGGAGCAGCGCTTGCGCCGGACGGTCGGCGGGGTCGCGCTCGAAGTACGAGCCGCCAGCTGGCTCGATGC
>CAZBTM010000138.1:0-1784 GCA_964494425.1 uncultured Rhodothermales bacterium
GGCTTTCTCGGCGTCGCCCAGGAGCAGGTCGACTTCGGTCGGACGGTAGTAGCGTGGGTCGATGTCAACCACGCACTGTCCGGTGTCGGCGTCGAATCCTTTTTCGTCTTCGCCCTCGCCTTTCCACACGATGTCGATGTCGGCGGCTTTGAAGGCGAGCGTCGCAAAGTCGCGCACGGTTGTGGTCTGACCCGTGGCCAGCACGTAGTCGTCGGGCGTGTCTTGCTGGAGCATCAGGTACATGCCCTGCACGTAGTCGCGGGCGTGGCCCCAGTCGCGCTTGGCATCGAGGTTGCCCAGGTACGTCGTCTCTTGCAGTCCGAGTTTGATGCGCGCAGCGGCACGGGTGATCTTGCGCGTCACGAAGGTCTCGCCACGGCGTGGACTCTCATGGTTAAAGAGAATCCCGTTGGAGGCGTGGATGTCGTACGCCTCCCGGTAGTTGATCGTAATCCAGTAGGCGTAGAGCTTGGCGGCGGCGTACGGACTCCGCGGATAGAACGGCGTCGTTTCGCTCTGCGGTGTTTCTTGCACCTTGCCGTAGAGCTACGAGGTCGACGCCTGGTAGAACCGCGTCTTGTCGGTCAGGTCCAGGATGCGAATGGCTTCCAACAGCCGCAGCGTGCCCAGCGCGTCTACGTCGGCGGTGTACTCGGGACTGTCGAAGCTGACCTGCACGTGGCTTTGCGCGGCCAGGTTGTAGATCTCATCCGGCTGCGTCTCCTGCACGATGCGAATCAGGTTCGACGAGTCGGTCATGTCACCGTAGTGGAGGAAAAAGCGCACCTCTTCCTCGTGCGGATCGGTGTACAGGTGGTCGATGCGATCGGTGTTGAACTGCGACGCACGCCGCTTGATGCCGTGCACTTCGTATCCCTTATTGAGCAGCAGTTCGGCCAGGTACGATCCGTCTTGGCCGGTTACGCCGGTGACGAGTGCCACGGGGCGCTCGCCGCTGGCTCCGGGACGATCGCTGGGTACTTTGCTCGTGATTTGCTTGTCGGTTGACATACGCTGCGGTTGGTGTCTTATCAGATGCATGTAAAGGTAGATGCGGCGCTACCGGATTGCAACACGGGGCCTGCTGTTTATGCGGGGAATCCGGCAAAGAATGTGTGCACAGCGGGCATCTACTCCGATTTGACCGGTTGGAAGCATTGCTGCAGCGAGCTACAGTACGTGTTCAGCGACTTGTAGCCCGGGACTGGTATTCCGACAGCGGTCGGAAGGACGTCCTGGGCGGTGTCCACTACCAAATTAGCGGGGCAGAGGGGCCCCGAAGGGTCATGCTTGTAGTGCCCCTGAACAGCCTACGTCGCACGGCGGAGCCATGCGACGAGGGAGCCTCGTCAGAAGCGTTGGTGCAGCAACGGGACGTGTATCTTGGGGCTTCGGCTACGTTCCGGCTCGTGGTTGTCCTGTGCGCTCAGGAGGATGCAGAGGCAAACGCTCCGGTGCCTGCGTGCAGCGCATCGTAGGAGCCCTGCGCCACCACGCGGCCCGCTTCGATCTGAATGATGTGGTCGGCCTGCTTGAGCGTGTGGATGCGGTGCGCAATGCAGACGATCAGGCGGTGTGCGTCGCGCTTGTGGAGGGCCTGCATGACGTGCGCTTCGGTGGCGTGGTCCAGGGCACTGGTGGCTTCGTCGAGGACAAGCACGGATGGCTGCCGGTACAGCGCCCGTGCCAGCCCGATGCGCTGCTGCTGTCCGCCCGAAAGGGCCACGCCGCGCTCGCCCACGGGCGTCTGCCACTGCTCGGGGAGCTCCTGCTCCACAAAGTCG
>CAZBTM010000138.1:1967-8073 GCA_964494425.1 uncultured Rhodothermales bacterium
CCGTGCCACGGAGCGGCTCGCCATCAACGCGAATCGTGCCTTGCTGCGGCTCCAGTAGGCCCAGCATCAGGTCGACGGCTGTGGTCTTTCCGGATCCGGTGGCGCCCACAATGCCGACGGTCTGCCCGGTGTCCATTCGTATTGATACGTTCTGAAGTGCGGGACGCTGCGCACCGGGGTAGCGAAACGTGACCGCGTCGAACGTCACGGCTTCGTGCAGCGGGAGCGGCTTGGGGGCTGGTGCAGATGTTGGGGAGGCCGAGGCCTTCGCCTCCCCCTGAAGCCCTTCGCGCAGATCACGCAGCGCCGCGGTGTTGAACTGCACGCTGGCTGCGCCCTTGAACGCCCCTTGCAGTGCAGGCAAGAGGCGGTATCCGGCAAAGGCGTACACGCCCAGCGTAGGGATGACGCTCGACAGGGTGTCTTGCACGGCAATCAGGTAGACGGCAATCAAGATAATGCCGCCAAAGGCGACGACCTCAAGCGCGTAGCGAGGCATGTGCTGCAATGCGCTGTAGCGGGCCTGGTAGCGTGCATATTGCGCCGAGGGTGTCGTGTATCGACGCAGGCGCTCGGCGGCCTGGGGGCTGTGCAGCTTGCTCTCTTTGATGCTGCCAAAGGCTTCCGCTACATGCTGATAGCGCGCGCTGTTGGCCTGCACGCGCTCCTCGCCATAGCGGCGGATGCGGTGGCGGATGCCCATGTACATAACGACATAGGCGCTCCCCAGCACACACGCTGCGATGAGTGCGACCCACGGATCGTAGGCGACCACAAATCCGGCAATGAACAGCGCCACAACGGCTTTGGCCCCGCCTTTGAGCGCAGGCACGAGCATGCCGTTGACGACCTCGCGGATCTCTTCGAGCACGTTTTTGCCGAGCTCCGCGCTGTTGCGCGTCAGGAAGTAGGCATAGGGACGCTCCATGTAGCGCTGCAACAGCCGCCGCGACAGGTTGTGGTTCCACATCCAGGCGTAGTGATAGATCGCCCAGGTGGTGGCCACAATGACGATGTTGCTCACGAGCATGGCCCCGAGCGCAGCGAATCCCAGCGCAATGAGGAAGGCATTCGTATCTGCAAACCCGAGTGACTCGTAGGCCCACTGCAGGTAGGGCGTCGTGTGGATACGGGCGGGGTCGGCTGCCACCGATAGAAACGGCATGATCGAGGCCACGCTCACCACCTCCAGCAGCGCCATCACGACAACGGCCGCAAACAGCCCGTAGAGCCGTCGCCGCTCGCGTGGGGTAAGGAGCTGGAAGAACAGGCGCAGGGCGTGCATGATGCAGGGGCGTTACGGGGTCGGCGGTTTGGTGTCGGGCGTAGCCGTCTTGTGCCTTCACAAATGATGGTATGTGACGCAGGATGCTCCCTGTAGGCTACACAGATATCAATTTGGCTTTACCAATGGCGCTCCACTAGGTGCCATCAAATCCTCCACACACCCATAAATAGGAGGATCGCAAACTTACTTATTACAGTGAAGAATGCAGTATATTAAATCACGAATGAGACGTTGTTCTTAGACGACTAATGAAATAGAACGATTCTCTGTTCTCTCTACTGAATGTGCGATTGATCCTGAGTTCATGCCCGCACTCTGCCTTCTTTTCCGAGCACCGAGTCGCTACGCGGGGTAGCATTCTGAGCCTTGCGGAGTATCTGCCGGTGTAAATCTCGTGTACTGCTGTGTTATCCGGCTGCTCGGAATTGCGTATGCGTTGGAGTCCTGGCGATTGCTTTTTTCTCTACACAATCTGTCTACTTTTATATGTCTGTCCGAGATCACCCGCTCGTCCTTGTTCTTGGCGGTGACGATAATTACGCTGTTCCGATGGCCGTTACACTGTACTCGTCGCTGAGACACTGCACAGCGAACCTGCCCGTTGCCGTGTATATTTTAGATGGCGGCATCTCTTCAGGCAGCAAGCAACGCTTGGAGCATATCGCCCTCCGTGCTGCGCCTCATGTTGAGATGAACTGGATACCTGCGATGCCCGAATCTGTGCCACACGGCATGCATTCCGCTCCCTGGCTCAACGATACCACATTCCTGCGGCTGCTCATCCCCGATGTCTTGCCTGACCACTACACACGGGCGCTGTATCTGGATAGTGATCTTGTTGTACAGGGTAACCTTATGGAGATGTGGCGGGTGCCTTTCGACAGTGCCGCTATTCTGGCCGTGCAGGATGCAAACGTCCCGTATGTTTCCCACCGCCATGGTATTCCCTCCTACCGTTCAATGGGCCTTTCCGCAACGTCACCCTATTTCAATGCCGGGATGATGGTGTTGAATTTATCACGCTGGCGTACCGAGCGCATAGGTGAGCAGGTTATGGACTACCTGCATGCCCATACCCATGAGAACCACTTTGGTGACCAAGATGGGCTGAATGCAGTATTAGCACATGACTGGAAACCGCTTTCGGTAATTTGGAACGTACCGTCCTTTATTCAAGCGCCTTACTGGATACGTAACGTGCGTGCCTGGGCTGACTCCGATTTTCTTCGTGAGATGCAAGCTCTTCGCACGCGCCTGCCAGCAGCAGCTCGCATCATTCACTATGCCGGTCCCAACAAACCGTGGCACCGGACCGATTCCTCTCCACTGCGGCGGGTGTGGCATCAAGCGCTCTGGAAAAGCGGCTGGTACACGCCTGCCGAAGAAGCACAATCGCGGCTGACCTTCTATCCACGCTGGGCAGCCGAACGCTTCGTCATCAATCCAGTGCGACTTGGCACACGTCCGTTCCGTCATCGGCTTACGAACTGGCTTACCAAATAATTCAGGGTATCACCTGACTGTCATTTTGAGTGTCCTGATGTCAACGTCGGCCGGTTTCCGATCAGGACTCAATCTGTTACGTCAGGCAATTTGATATAATGCGAGCCCCCAGGGCCAAACACGTACGTTTCCTATCTCAACAGGGAATCTGAATCACATTGCCCACCCAGTCAAGTAACGCCGGATTGCTCATCCCTCCACCTTCCGGAACGCGAGCGTGGTGTTGTGTCCGCCAAAGCCAAAGGCATTAGCCAGTGCCACGTTCACCGGGCGCTGCTTGGATTCGTGCAGCGTGTAGTCGAGGTCGCAGCCCTCGTCGAGGGTTTCGGTGTTGATGGTGGGCGGCACTTCGTCGTTCACGACCGCGAGCACGGTAGCTACCGCCTCGATCGCACCGGCGGCGCCCAGCAGATGCCCAGTCATGCTCTTCGTGGCCGAGCAGCTGATGGCGTGCGCATGATCGCCAAAGACGTGCTTCACCGCGGCCGTTTCAACCGGGTCGCCCGCGGGGGTCGAGGTAGCGTGCAGGTTGATGTGGTCGACAGATTCGGGGGCTACGTCGGCGTCGTCGAGGGCCTGACGCATCGCGCGGGCCGCGCCCTGGCCTTTGGGGTCGGGGGCGGCATAATGGTGGGCGTCGTTCGACTTCCCAAATCCGCACAGCTCGGCATAGATGCGGGCTCCACGTGCCTCAGCAGCTTCGCGCCGCTCCAGCACGAGTGCGCCGGCTCCTTCGCCTGCAACGAAGCCATCGCGGTTTACGTCGAACGGGCGACTGGCGGTCTGGGGATCGTCGTTGCGGGTGGAGAGCGCGCGCATGGCCCCAAATCCGCCTACGCAGAGTTCATTGATTGAGGCTTCGGTGCCGCCTACGAGCATACGGTCGGCTTGGCCCTGCTTTAAGAGCATGAGCCCATCGGCGATGGCGTCGTTGCCACTGGCGCAGGCCGACACGGTGCAGTGGTTGGGTCCGCCCAGGCCGTACTCCATCGCAATGAGACCTGCAGCCATATTGCTGATCATCATGGGCACGAAGAAGGGCGAGATGCGCCGGGGCCCGCGGTCGTGGTTCACCTCGGCCTGCTCCATAAACATGGTGCCGCCACCGATTCCCGTGCCAAACACGACCCCAAACTGATTGCGCTCGTCCTCGGGCAGGTTATCGGGAGTGAGATCAGCATCACGAAGCGCTTCGCGGGCCACTGCCAGCGCGTACTGACTGAACAGGTCTTGGCGGCGCGCCGACTTAAAGTCGATGCCATGATCTTCGGGGGCAAAGTCGTGCACCTCGCACGCAATTTCGGTTCGAAAGTCGGTGGTGTCGAACTTGGTGATGCGCCCGGCTCCGCTCGTTCCGGCAAGCAGATGCGTCCAGAACGCATCCACCGAATGGCCAATGGGAGTTAGAGCGCCAAGGCCCGTCACGACAATTGCGTCCGAGGCGGAAGGGGTAGCCATTAATGCGTGCAGAAGTTCGTGAGCAATCCAGTAAACGCTGTGCGCGGCTATCGTGTAGTGTAGCGACTGTTCGGCTTAGGCGCAAGGCACACCTGGAGTCCTGCGTGCACATCCCACGAAAAGACGGCCCTGTGCCTCCCCCTACGGCCTCTGCCCAGGTTCCGTTTGCTCTTGGTACAGCCGCTGCGTGGTGTGGTGCACGCCCCATACCATAACCGGACCCAGTGCTGCAAGTAGTGGCACGCTGATCCATAGCACGGTGCGCGTGTAGATGGGCAGCACGCTTGCCTCGTGGATCGCTACGCTGTAGATGCCAACCTGCAGCACAGTGAGCACGAGCAGAACCAACGCTGCAATGCCGTACACCACGTCTTGCACCAGGTGGATGACCACCGCACGGCGGTCGGGGGTAAGATGCTGAAAGGTGGCGGGGTCGGGAACATTCATGGCACTTGGAAAGCGCCGCATCAGGTGCGCGATGCCGTAGAGCATGGCGGTGAGCAGCAGGCCCAGCATCGGCATCAGAAGCCACCGCGCCAGGGTGGTGCCGGTAAAATACGATACCTGACCCAGCAGGTCAAAGTGCCCAGGCATGGCATCGGGCAGTTGCGGGTACGCCCACAGGCTACCGGTCCACAGCAGCACCAGCAGCGCCGCGTTCTTGGCATGAAAGAGGGCGGTCGAAAACCGCATGCGGGGTCTGGCCGTGCATTGAGGAACTGTTCAGGGGGAGGCGCAGGGCGGGCGTGATTATGCCACCGCCGCCTCAGCCCCCAGGCAGCGCGCCACCAAGTCGGCCACGGCCGCCATCCCGCTCAGGTCGTGCTTCTTTTCCACATCGGGCGAGTAATTTGAGGTGCCGTTCACGTCATACGTCCAGCAGCGCCCCTCTGCATCCTCAATAAACTCAATGCCGGCTACATCGATCTGCTCGCGCTTCAGGAACGTCTTGTATTTGTCGATGAGCGCCGAGGGCAGGTCTGTGCGCAGCGCGAAGAGCGAGTCGGGCGCCTCGTTAGCGGTCGGCTCAGTGCGGCAGGCTTCGGCGGGGCAGAGCTGGAAGCCTTCTGAGGTGTCGGAGGTGATGGCGTAGACCAACTCCTCATCCACAAACTCGCACCGCGTAATAAACGGCTTGGCGGACTGAATATACTGCTGCAAGAGCATGACGCCATCAGGCGAAGGCTCAACGGCGCCCTGCTCAATCGCGGTTTCGAGTTCAGCGTGACTGTTAAACAGCTGCACACCGAGCCCCTTGCCGCCGCGGTTGTGCTTGGTGATAAACGGCGTATCCATGTCGCGCGCTGCTTCGAGCCACGCCTCTGGACCGCCCACCACGGCACGCGTAGCCGGGGTGCGGATGCCTGCTTGCTCCAGCGCCGCATGCTGCTTTACCTTGCTAATCTCCAGCTCAAACGCGTGCTGCCCGTTGATCACGCGCCGCCCATGGCGCCCCAGCCACGCCAAAAGCTGACGCGTGTGGGCTACGCCTGCTGTGTGACCGCGCGTATGCGAGGAGGCACTCATCCGGTTGATGAAGACGCCTTCGGGCGGCGTGCCGGTCACGTCGAAGTGCCCTTCGTTGATGAACCACTCGTCGTACGGAATGCCCGCGGCGTTGAGCGCGGTACGCAGCGGCGGCATCCAGTCTTCGTTTTCGTAGATGATGTGGGCTTGCATAGCGGGGGAACGCTGGTGGAAAGTAGTGGGACGTAGGCAGTCGAATACGCTGTGCCAGGGTCAGAAGTTGGCGGGGGCTGGTCCTCTTTTGCTGCCGTGCATGGCCTACCTGGATTGAAGCAACGAGGCGGAGCCTCTGAGCAAAGGCGTCGCGTGGCAGAGGGGCCGCAGGTCATG
>CAZBTM010000139.1:0-3839 GCA_964494425.1 uncultured Rhodothermales bacterium
ATCGCAAATGAAAACCTGCTCAGCATCTGGAAGAACCAGCACCCGGTAGGGGGTAGACGTTAAGTGATTGCGCTCCCAATAATAATCTTTCCTGGGGCGAACGGTCCCAACAGTGGTCGGGACAAGTTACCCCGTTCGCTCCCGTCAGTCCCGCCGACCGTATAGACCTGTCAGCGTGCCGTTATGACGAGGCCGGAGCTGCATCCATCGATTCTTTGTCGGTGATGCGTACATGGCCATCGTACCACGTTTCGGTGATGTTCAGGCCATGCGCGCGCAGCGCGTCGCAGTAATCCTCCTTCGGCACAATCGCTTCTGGCACACGAGCCCCGCCTTCCGAGATCGTGTGCCCAGCGATCATTTTTGCTACGACCACAATGGGAATGCTGGTGCAGCGCATCATGGCAGTGAGGTTGTCCGCCTCGTTGTAGCGCTCAATCATTTCGTAAACGAGCGTCTTGGGGGCGCCGTCTTTTTCGCCCTGTATCATAACTCGCATGAGCACGGCGTCTTCGTAGTCACCACTCAGGCGCTCGCGCATACGGCGCACGAGAAGATCGCGGTATGTCAGGTGCGTGCGCACGCCAATTTTGCGCTCCTGACCGAAGCCCAGTCCGATTACGAATCGCATTTGGTGCGCATGGCCCGGCCAGCGGATCGTTTTGTGGTCGAACGAAGACAGGCGGCCATTGAGTGTATCCGTAAGGGTCGAGAGGCCGCCTTGGGTGTTGAAGGCCTCCATGTTGTCGAACGGTCCATCAAAGTGGATGGTCTCATCGCCCGAGAGCGCATCGACCTCAACGAGGCTGCCCTCTGCAATGTGCTGGGCCGGGCGCGTGTAGTCGTCGATGATGCGCTCGGCTGACCACGAGATGCGGAAGTTGAAAGGCGGTTCGGGATGCAGCGGCACATCGCCCACCCGAATGGACGCTGCCGTCGTCCGGTCAAACTGCTCCAGGCCGCGCATGGTGAGCACGTTCACCAGGCCCGGAGCCAGCCCGCAGTTCGGCACAATCCAGACGGCCTTCTCGCGAGCCCGTTCGTCCAGGGCCAGCTCCTGCTTTACGATGTCTTCGTTGCCTCCAAGATCGCAGAAGTTGACGCCCAGATCCAGGCACAGCTCCGCCAGGTCTGGATTAAGCTCAGAGGGGGCGCCGCTCACCACGCAGTTGCTTTCGCGCACGATCTGCGAGAGGACCCCCAGGTCGCGTGCGTCGACCTGAAACGAACGCAGCGCGCCGTTGTGCTCCACCGAATCGTGCAAGGTTTGCAGCGCCCGCGACCGCGTGTCGCACACCTGTACCTGGTCCACGTCATCGTGGCGGCACAGTTCGCGCACCACAGCGGCCCCAATGGCTCCAGCTCCAACGACAGTAATGGTCATGATGTCCAGCTAAGTAGGAATAAGATGAAGCCCAGTGAAGTGGGATAGCGTGAAGTGGGATAGCGGAGCGCCTGCGCCCCGCTACACCGCGCCGCGCCCTTCGAGCGCTCGTGCCAGGGTGGCCTCGTCGGCATACTCCAGATCGCCCCCGATGGGGAGCCCGCGCGCAATGCGCGTCAGTGCTACATCGAACGGCTCCAACAGCTGTGCGATGTAGTACGCTGTGGTATCGCCTTCCACATTGGGGTTCACGGCCAGAATGACCTCCTCAACCGGCACCGGCTCAGGGGCGTCGTCGTCCTTGGGCGTCTCTGCACCGGGGGCACCATCCGAAGACGGTGTATCGGGGGCTCCGTCTCCGCTGGGGCCGTCGGGGAACGACGGGTCGATGCGCTGCGCCAGCTCGCGGATGCGCAGATCGTCCGGCCCCACGCCATCCAGCGGCGAGATGACGCCGCCCAGCACATGGTAGAGGCCGTTGTAATCGCCGGTGCGCTCAATAGCGAGCAGATCGCTCGACTCCTCCACCACACAGATAGTGGCCCGGTTGCGCCGGTGCGAGCTGCAGATCGGGCACGGGTCTTGGTCGGTTACCACGAAGCAGGTGGAGCACTGCATCACCTGATCTTTGACGTCGACCAGGGCACTGGCGAGCGCCTCGACCTCCGCACGGGGCATTTTGAGCACGTGGTTGGTGAGGCGCTGCGCGGTCTTGCGACCAATGGTGGGCAGCTTTGCCAGCTCTTCCACCAGCGTTTCTACCGATTCGGACGTAAACTGCATGAGCCAGCACAGAGAGCAGAAGGAGGGCGCGATGGAGCAACGAAGCCTGTCAAGGCAGCGTGTGTAGGGCTACATCCCGAGTTGACTCAGATCCATGCCCGGAGGCAGCATGCCGCCCATCGAGTTCTTCATCTCTTGCTGTGCCATGTTCGAGGCCTCTTCGAGCGCCTTGTTCACACCCGCAATCACAAGGTCTTCGAGCAACTCAATGTCGTCAGGGTCTACGGCTTCGGGCTCAATCTCGATGGCCGTAATCGTCTGGTTGCCGTTGGCCGTTACCTTCACCATGCCCCCGCCTGCTTCAGCGGTCACCGTCTTTTCAGCGAGTTCGTCCTGGGCTTCCGTCATTTTCTTCTGCATGTCCATCATTTTCTTGAACATGT
Source organism: uncultured Rhodothermales bacterium (assembly GCA_964494425.1). Classification (GTDB taxonomy): domain Bacteria; phylum Bacteroidota; class Rhodothermia; order Rhodothermales; family Salinibacteraceae; genus Longimonas. Next base: position 2,551 of record CAZBTM010000139.1, read on the forward strand.
CGCCCATGTTAGGTCCACCGTTAGCCATAGCGCTGTAGAAAGATATAGAAAGAGAACGTAAGAGCAAAAGAAGTTGCTGCGTTCGCAACATGAACGGTGCAACGTGCAACGCAGGTGGTCGATCCGCAGCCATCCGGATGAGCCGACGGCTACCACACGGGTTCGGCCTTAAACATAGTGAAAAGGGTGTTGAGTCCGTCGTACTTTGCGCGCAGGGCCTGCATCTGAGCACGCGGGTCGGCGGGCGTGTCGCTGGTGGACGACGACGTGTCGGGCTCAGGAACCTGCACATCGATCTCGACCCGATCGACCGCATCGTCCACCGCATCGGGCAGGTGCGTGCGGAGCAGATCGGTGCAGCCCATTAGCGTGTCGCGATGCAGCTTTTTGGGCACGGTCAGGCGCAGCGTGCCGTTGGCGCAGCGGGCCGGACGCGCCTCGCCCAGCAGGCTGCCCACGCCTTTGCGCTCGTCTTTCACGCGCTCTACGTACTGCGCCCAGGCATCGGTCAGGGTCTGCAGCAGCGCGGTGCCGGTGTCGGGCTCGGTGGCCACCGCCGGCCCCGGATTCGAGAAGCCCGGACCAGGGGTTTCTTGCATGGTGTTCTGGGGCGCCCCATCGCCCGAGGCGCTGTCGTCGTCCGATAGCGCGGGCGGGTTGAACAGGTCGTGGTATCCGGCATCGTTTCCGGCAGGAGCTTCCGACGAGGCCGGGCTCGGCGATGCGGGTTTCGAGGACGGCGCGTCGGGCGTGTCATCGTCGGGCGAATCGGGCGGTGTGTCCTCAGGCGCCTCCGCATCCTCAGGGGCTGCAAAAGTGTCGTCGTCGGTTTGGGCGTCGGCGTCGGACTCGTGTTCGGGGGCGGCAGCGTCGGTGGAGTCGGGCGTGGGTTCAGGGGAAGCAGAGGCATCGGGCTCCTCCTGTGCGTCTTTCGCAGCATTTGGAGCATCGGGGCGCGGCGTGCGGGCCGGTTCGGCGGCGCGGGCGGTCAGGTCGTCGGCTGTGGGCTTTGGCTCCGTGCCCGTGTCGGGTTCGCTCGTGGTGGATTCGGGGGCAGAGGCATCGCCCGGCTCGCTCGGCGCTGCGCTCGGTGACGGCTTGGCCGTGGCGCTGCCGGGGGAGGGATCTTCCGGAGAGCGGGCGGATGCGCTCGACGGCGTGGAGCCGCGCGCCTGTTCCTGCGAGGCGCCTGTGGCCTGGGGCGTGGAATCGCTGGCGGGGGGCGGATCGGGTGTTGGCTGGGGCGCCGTGCCTTCGGCTCCGCTTTCTTAAAAACAAGCGCAGACGTG
>CAZBTM010000139.1:3849-7045 GCA_964494425.1 uncultured Rhodothermales bacterium
CTCGAAGCAGATGGCGCTCGGCTTCGAAGAGCACACGGGACGCCGTGCCTTCGGGTTCCTCCTGAGAACCGGACGATGATGATTCCTGCACAGGGGCAGCGGTCGGCAGCGTGCCGTTTTCGGCGTGGGCTTCGAGCGTGCTGAGCTGGTCGAGGGCGTTCTGGAGGTCGCCCGCGCGGCTGAGGTGCGCCATGTTGAGCAGCGCGAGTTCGAGCTTCAGACGCGGCTGGCTGCTCTGCTTTACGTCGGTTTCGGCATCGCCCACGATCATGAGCAGGCGCAGCAGGTCGGCCTCGCTAAAGCGCTGGCTGCTTTCCACGTAGCGCGGACGGGCGCTCTCGGCGATGTCGGAGAGCGCGTCAGGACCCAGCGTGTGCGCTACGAGCAGGTGACGCAGGTGCTCGGTGAGTCCGGCCAGGAATTCTTGCAGGTCGTAGCCGGTGCTCATCACGCGCTGCACGAGCTGCAATACGCCGCCGCTATTGCTGTTGGCCACGTGGTCGACCAGATCAAAGAAGAGGTCGCGATCCACGACGCCGAGGGCCTGGGCCAGTTCGCTGTAGGTGAGGGTCTCGCCGCAGAGCGACACCGCCTGGTCGAAGGCGCTGAGGGCATCGCGGAGGGCGCCATCGCCTTTGCGGGCGATGAGCATGAGCGACTCCTCGTCGGCTTCGATGCCCTCGGTCTCGCAGATGTGGCGCAGGCGCGTGACGATGCGCGGCACCGGAATGCGCCGAAAGTCGAACCGCTGGCACCGCGACAGGATGGTGGGCAGCACTTTGTGCGGCTCGGTGGTGGCGAAGATGAACAGCACATGCGGCGGCGGCTCTTCGAGCGTTTTCAGCAGCGCGTTGAACGCCGAGTTCGAGAGCATGTGCACCTCGTCGATGATGTACACCTTCTTCTGGCTGCCCTGCGGCGGAATGCGCACCGACTCGCGCAGCTCGCGGATGTCATCGACCTTGTTGTTGGAAGCGGCGTCGATCTCGAAGATGTTGAGGCTGCGCCCGTCCTCGAACGACTGGCACGAATCGCATTCGCAGCACGGCTCCGCGTTGTCGGGGCGCTCCTTTAGCGGCGTTTCGCAGTTGATGGCTTTCGCCAGGATGCGCGCGGCGGTGGTCTTGCCCACGCCTCGGGGGCCGCTAAACAGGTAGGCGTGCGCCAGGCGATCCATGCGCAGCGCATTCTTGAGGGTGTCGGCCACGTGGTCTTGGGCCACCAGATCCGAGAACACCGCGGGGCGGTACTTGCGGGCGGTAACGAGATAGCGGTCGGCCATGGCGTAGGCGAGGCGGCAAACAGAACGGGCGAGTACAGATGCGAAGCGTGCAATATACGACCTGCACGACAGGCCGTCAACTTTGCATGGTGCGTATGCTACGACATAGCTAAGGTGTCGTTGCGCGACAGGGGACTTCCAGTTGCTTGCTGAGGTTGCAGCAAACATGTTGTGGTATCGGGGCGCAATGTCGTATGCGGAAGGACTTAGCAGGCTCTTCGTGCCAGCAGTGCGCGCGCAGAGAAACTTTTGGACCAAAAGTGACGTGCACACACATCTGAAGATTGTAGCCGCACCCCGGATATTGCCAAGGGCTTGTACCAAACCCATGAAGAACGAACTGCACCCCAAATACACCACGCTGACCGTCAACCTGTCTGACGGATCCACCATCGAAACCCGCTCTACGCTCGATGCCGAGGAGTACACGTCGGATGTGGATTCGACCAACCACCCGTTCTACACCGGGCGGCGTCAGTTTGTAGACACCGCCGGACGTGTCGAGAAGTTTAACCGGCGCTACGGCCTCAACAACGACAATGACGATGAGGACGACAGCGACGACGCGTAGCATAGTGTCTCGGAGCACTCCGCTTCGAGCTGTGTCGGAAGGGCGACCTGTGTAGGCAGGCCGCCCTTTTCTGTTTGCATCGCATTGTGGAGCATGTGCGTGGAGCCCCCGCGTTGATGCGCTACGATTCGCCCTATCTATTTTTGTGAACTCAACCTCCCTTGCTTCATGAGCACGCCGCTAAATCCTGTTGCCCTCATCACGCAGAAGCGCGACGGCCAGTCCGTAGCGCCCGACGACATTGCCCGCCTCGTGGATGCCTACACCGCAGGCGAGGTGCCCGACTATCAGATGAGCGCCTTCATTATGGCGGCGTTTCTGCAGGGCTTGAGTGATACAGAGGCTGCAGCCCTCACCGACGCCATGCTGCATTCCGGCACGGTGCTCGACCTTAGCAGCACATCCGGCATCAAGGTCGACAAGCACTCCACCGGCGGCGTCGGCGACAAGGTGTCGCTCATCCTGGCCCCGATTGTGGCCTCGCAAGGTGTGCCGGTGCCCATGGTGTCGGGACGCGGACTGGGCCACACCGGCGGTACGCTTGATAAGCTGGAGTCCATTCCCGGCTTCCGCACCGACCTGTCGATGGCCGCCTACAAGCAGCAGCTCGACGACATTGGCATTGTGCTAATTGGGCAGACCGAGGAGATGGCGCCCGCCGACCGCAAGCTCTACGCGCTGCGCGACGTAACGGGCACCGTCGAGTCCATCCCGCTTATTGCGGCGTCCATTATGAGCAAGAAGCTGGCCGAGGGCATCGACGCGCTCGTGCTCGACGTGAAGTGCGGACGCGGCGCCTTCATGAAGACGGAGGCCGATGCGCGCACCCTCGCCGAGACGCTTGTAGCCATTGGCGAGGGCCACGACACGCCCACTGTGGCGCTCCTTACCGACATGAATGCTCCGCTTGGGCGGGCGGTGGGCAACTGGCCCGAGGTGGCCGAGAGCGTGGCGTGTCTGCGTGGCGAACACGACGACACCCCGCTCATGGAGGTTACCTACGCCCTGGCGGGCGAAATGCTGGCGCTGGGCGGCGTAGCCGACACCCCCGAGGCCGGACGCCAGCACGCACGCGAGGCAGTGGCCTCTGGCGCGGCACTCGACTGCCTGCGTACGCTGGTGGAGGCACAAGACGGCGACGTCTCTGCGATCGACGATCCCAGCACGCGGCCCGACGCCGAGCCCGTGGCTACCGTCACCGCTCCTAAGGGCATGCGCGGTACCGTCACCGAGATTGACGCCCTGGCGATCGGGCATCTCGCTGTGGATTTGGGCGCAGGCCGCCGGACCAAAGAGGACACGGTGGATCCCACCGCTGGACTTACGCTACAGGTGCACATTGG
>CAZBTM010000139.1:7055-8050 GCA_964494425.1 uncultured Rhodothermales bacterium
TACTCGCGAAGCTGTACACCGACCGCACCGAACAGCTCGACGCCTTTGCCGAGGCGCTCCGCGACGCCTACACCGTGGGCAACGCCGCCCCCGAGCGTAGCGCAGCCGTGTGGGACCGTTACACGCCCGATGGATGGGCGAGTGAGGCGTAGGCGGCTTGCACCGTAACAATTTGTGTTGTTGTATAGTAGATAGAGATGCACAAGATGTCCCCAATCAACGGGCCCGCCTCGAACGGCTAAACGCAGTGGTGCTTTGAGCGCCTCTGCGTATGGGCTGCCTCACGCTACTTCTCAACTGGCTGCATTGTTATGATCTTATCCATCTGGGCGCGTTTTAAGCGAGCGATTCGTTCTATCTTTGGGGGGGCCGTTTCTGCTATGGAGAACCCCCGCCTGGTGCTCGAACAGAACATCCGGGAGCTCAACGACCAGGTCCCCGAAATGAACGAGAACATCGCCACGGTGAAAGCGAACATGATCATGCTGCGCAAGGAAGCGGAGAAATCCGAAGATCAGGTGCAGCAGCTCACCTCGCGCATCAAAAGCGCCATTCAGTCCGATCGCGACGACATTGCGCGCAAGTATGCCATGCGCCTCGAAAAAGAGAAAGAGAGCATGGAGCGCACGCAGCGGCAGCTTCAGCACGCTGAAAAGGCGTATGAGAAGGCGCTGAAAGTCAAGAAGTCGTTCATGCGCGAGAAGGAGAAAAAAATCCAGGAGGCGCAAGACGCACTGCGGGCCCACGAGCAGGCCAAGTGGCAGTCCGAAATTGCGGATACGCTGGAGCAGTTCGAGGTGACTGGCCTTGACCAGACGCACGACGAGATGGTGCAGAAGCTGAACCGCGAAACCGCCGAGAACGAAGCCCGCATGGAGCTGGCGCTGGATTCGGTGGATTCGGAGGCCCTGCAAATTGAAGAAGATGCGGAAGAGATGCGGGCCGCCGAACTGGTGGACCAGTTCAAAATGGAGATGAATGCAGGTGCCGAGCGC
>CAZBTM010000140.1:0-465 GCA_964494425.1 uncultured Rhodothermales bacterium
GCAGATGCCGATGTACGAAAGGCCGCGCTCGCGGGCGGCCTCGGCCATTGCGCGGAGCGAGTGCGCGCCATCGCTGGCGGTAGTGTGGTTGTGGATGGTGCCGTGCAGATCCTCGACCGTGATGAGCGCCTCGGAGGTTGGGGTCATGTCGAGCGCGTCGGTCCATACGGCTTCGCGCAATTCGGGCGGATGCGAAGGCGCGTTGGCCTCTGCAAAAAGCGTGTGCTCATCGGCGACTTCAGGGACGGGGCCGTACGTGTTGATGAAGGCCTCACGGTAGGCCGCGCTGCCCGTATGGTGCCAGACGGCGGTGCCAAAAACGTCGTCTGGCACGGTGTAAATTACTACCGGAAACCCATCAGGCAGTGCGGCATCGACCGTGTTGGTTGCGTAGGGCGGATGCGCATCGCGGGCAGCTTCGACATCGTCGTAGCCAGCATCAGCAAGGGCATCGACAACATCGGA
>CAZBTM010000140.1:475-8047 GCA_964494425.1 uncultured Rhodothermales bacterium
CACAGCGGGCGTATCTGCGGCCGTCACCAGCGTAAGCTGCTTGAGCGTGGGCACCTGCCGCCGAAACGCGCCCACGAGGGCGACCGGGGCGTTGGTCGATTCGGCCAGCGCGTCGCGTAGCGCATGGGCCGGGGCATAAACATCGGCGTAGCGCCGCTGCGCATCGTAATGCCGCAGCTTGCGGAGGCTCTCCAGAATGTTGGACTCGGTTTTTGCTCCGAATCCGCTAATAGTCTGGATCTGGTTCGACGTAGCAGCCGCCTCCAGGTCCTCGAGCGAGGTAATGTCGAGTTCGTCCCACAGGGTGCGCACGCGTTTCGTGCCCAGCCCGTTGATGCGGAGGACGTCGAGCAGTCCGGTTGGCACCGCATTGAGCAGGTCGTCGCGCAGGTCGAACGAGCCGCGGGCGAAGAGATCGCCGATCTGGGCCGCGAGCCCCTCGCCAATGCCGTCGATATCCTGCAGCGCCTCGTCATCCACATACGCCTGCAGCGGCTCTTCCAGATCGCGAATGGTACGAGCGGCCCCGCTGAAGGCTCGTGCCCGAAACGGGTTGCCGCCCGTCAGTTCAATGAGTTGAGCGGTTTCGTTAAGCACCGCGGCCACTTTCTTGTTGGTCATACGCAGAGCGTGGAGCGTCAGAAACAGAAACGGAAGGCAAGCACGCTATCGAAGACGAAGGGCGGCACGGCATTGTTGCGTAATGGGGGATACGCACGATCTACTGTGGCGAAACGGGCATCACCACAAACGAGACAACCAGCTGCGCTGCCAGTCCCACCACGAGAAACGCAGGATCGCCCACCAGCAGCAGGTAAACACCACCAATCAGGGCCATGCTTTCGGCAAGGGCCCACCCTACGATAGGACTGCCCCCTGTTGCCCGCCGCTGGGCACGCACAATCCACACGCCCACAGTTAGGGCCGCAAAGAGGACCGTGAGTGCCACCGGAGCGTACGGCAGATCAGCAACGAGATCGGGAGCCAGTCCCGTACCATCGGCTAAAAACCAGGCTACGGCTCCAAACATCGTAGTACCAGCCAGTAGCGCCAGGCGAATGATAGAAAGCGAAGCGGCAGAGGCAGCAAAGAGTACAGGCATTGGGTACAGGATTATGTTATGGGGAGGGATAAGCGAATGCGTCTGCACGGAATGCGGAAGCATTGTGGATACCAGGTGTGCGGAGCAATCGGGCTCCATAGGCTGAATCTCATAGAGACACGCGTATCATGCCGTCAGGGTCGGACATAAGGCGCGCGACGGATCCCTGGCTCGCAGCGCTGGTACGCGCGGTTGCTTCAGTGTTCATTTTTTATACAGCTTATCCACATGCTCCGGGTCGTTCGTACACTGCTGGTTGCGCTGGTTTTGGTTGGAGTTGGAGTCGTCGCCGGGCAAGCGCTGGAGCGCGTGTACGGGTGGGGGGAGCCGCCCGAAGCCTACGCAACACTTGCGGATGCGGTACGCACGGTGGAAGCCGAATACGTTGACGAGATGACGCCCCAGACGCTGAGCGAGTCAGCGATCCGCAGCTTGCTGAGCGGCCTCGACCCGCATTCCTCGTACATCAGTACGGATCGGATGAAGCGTGTGCAAGAGTCGTTTGAGGCAGAGTTTGAGGGCATTGGCGTGACGTATGAGCGCATTCGGGCCGCATCGGCTCCAGATACCGCTGTGGTCGTGTCCGTCATTCCGGGCGGCCCGAGCGACGAAGCCGGACTGCGTTCGGGCGATCGCCTGGTGCGCACCGACAGCACCTCGCTCGTTGGGCTGCCCGACCGCCGCATCCAGTCGCTACTAAAGGGCCCGCGCGGCACCACCGTGAATGTTACGGTGCGGCGCCCGGGTACAGCGGGACTCAGCACACACGCCGTAACGCGCGACCGTATTCCCCTGAATACCGTTGATGCGGCCTACATGATGGATGCCCAAACCGGGTATATCAAGCTGAACCGGTTCGCTCGCACAACGCACCGCGAGATGCGCGATGCCCTCACGCAACTCAAGGCGGACGGCATGCAGCGTCTGGTATTCGATATGCGTGATAATGCGGGTGGGCTGATGCGTGTGGCCGAGCGCGTAGCCGATGAGTTCTTGCACGATGACCAACTTGTCGTTGTGGCCCGTGGGCGTGATGGGGCCGTGCTCGATGAGTACCGAACGGAGCGGGCCGGGCTGTTTGAGCAAGGCCCTATGATGGTGCTGGTCAACGGACGCTCGGCATCGGCCAGCGAAATTGTGGCCGGGGCGCTGCACGACCACAGCCGGGCCCTGGTGGTGGGGCAGCGTACCTACGGTAAGGGACTGGTACAGCGTCAATACGAGTTGCAAGACGGAAGCGGGCTGCGTCTTACCATTGCCCGGTTTTACACCCCCAGTGGACGCGCCATTCAGCGCCCGTACGAAACCGGCGCAGCTGTAACACGTCCCGCAGCCTACATCGACAGCACGGATGCCAACTCGTCAGCGAACCACAGGGCCGTGGGCTCAGGCGGCATCATGCCCGACCGTGTCATTGAGCGCGATTCGCTCTACCAGATGGCACAGCGTCTTGTCCAGCAGCCCGCAATGCGTGCCGCGATGCGGGACTGGATCGATCGCAACATCCCTTCGCTACGCGACGCATGGGCCGGGCGCCCCGAAGCATTTCTGGCCACGTACGAGCTGCCCGAAGATGTGATAGATCGACTGATTCACGGGGACGTCGCCTCTGCTGAGCAACGTTTTGCTGAACGGGCCTTGGGCCGCCCTGACCCGTACGGCATAACTGAACGGACGAGCCAAGACACATACGTACAATTAGCTAATACGGATCGCGGAACAATTCTGTTACAGAATGCGCTCACAAGTATGGTTGCGCGTCGTCTTTTCGGCATGGCCGAATGGATCCGCATGCAGAATAAGGTTGACCCCACCGTGCAGGCCACGCCGCAGCTGTGGCCGCACGCTACGACCCGAGCGCAGACCTATGCGAACCGACGTTGATCCTGCTCCCCGTATGAAAGGTCAGGGTCAACATCAGATGAAGAGAGTATCCGTTCTCACACGGTTCGCTTGCAATCTTCACCCATGCATCCGTTTTTATAAGATGTTAGGATGTTTTGATGCAGGATGCACAACAGCACGCACGCTGCATAGATGCCAAGCGGCTTCTGGCAAACATGTAGATCGAAAAGATTGAGATCATCCGTATCTCAATCTATCAACCTGCTGGTGTAGAGGATAATTCTGCCTCATGCAGCCATGCACGTATACACGCACGTACAACCGGATGCTCACGTCGGTGCTCTTGCAGGCGGCCTACAGCCGTCGGATACATGTAAAGAGTACCACGGCTCATGCGGCTCACACGACATATATGCACACAGCGATGCGGAGGCATCGTTGTTTGGAACGCGACGGCAGGCTTGCAGACGCAAGCCCAACCGCCGTGCTCCTGCCGCACCGTCATACGTTTTTGCACGAACCTGATCCCACTGAGGAACTGCCCCTATGGTCCATTTTAATGCGTTGATGCTCAAATTCGCTCTCCTACAACAGGACAGCGGCGGAACCATAAACATGCTGGTTGAGCGCTTTAACGAAGGCGGAAGCTGGATGTGGCCGGTGCTGATCTGCCTGATTGTTGGGTTGGCGATTGCTTTTGAGCGCATCATCTCTCTGAATCTTGCGGACATCAACACGCAGAGCTTCCTGCATGACGTGAAAAAAGCGCTCGACGAGGGCGGTGTGTCGGCAGCCGAAGACGTGTGCGCTGAAACCCGCGGGCCGGTTGCCTCGGTCTTTCAGGCTGGTCTGCTTCGCGCCGATGAAGGTATCGAAGCCGTCGAAAAAGCTGTTGTCTCCTACGGCTCCATCGAAATGAGCTTCCTGGAGCGCGGTCTCGTCTGGCTCTCGCTCTTCATTAGCGTGGCGCCCATGCTTGGCTTTCTGGGTACCGTGGTCGGTATGATCGAAGCCTTCGACGCCATTGAAACAGCTGGCGACATTTCGCCGCGCCTGGTCGCCGGCGGTATTAAAATTGCCCTGCTCACAACCGCCTTCGGTCTGATTGTAGGCGTGATCCTCCAGTTCTTCTACAATTACGCGGTATCGAAAATTGACCGCATTGTGGCCGAAATGGAAGATGCATCCATTGAGCTAATCGATTCGCTGGTACTGCTGGAAGCAGGCGAGTCGGTTCTCGGCGATGATGAGCTCCTCGAAGAGGACTTTAGTGACGACAAAGACGCGGCGTAACGCACGCGTGCCGTTGGGCAGCCTCGTATTCTGCCGCAAGCATGTGACGACTCCGCAGCCGCTCGGATCGGTCCTCGACCTGTTTCGAGCCCTGTGGAGAAGTCGCCTGCTCGCGTGCCTGCAGGCTGCCTCTTTCCTGTTGGATTCCTTGCTCACACAACGCGTCTACACTCATGGGTAATAACGCCATCCTCTTCTGGAGCATTATCGTTGCACTGGGCCTGTCGGGCCTCAGTCTATTTGCTATGGGGCTGTTCAGTCTGCGTAACGTATCATACGGCAAAGTGCGTCCTGTAACTGTGGTGTTGGTCGTGGCTCCAATGCTGCTGCTTAGCGTGCTTGGCTTCACCATGCAAACCTGGGCCGAAGCCGGTGTGCTCACCGTCGTCATCATGTTCATTGTAAGCCTGCTGGGGCTACTGGGAAGCGGTGTGCGATCGCTCTTCCTCTAAAAATACGCTTACAACTGCCTCGCGAGCGCCTCGCACCGGCGCTTGCTTCCTCCTGTTGTCCCTCTGATTTCCTGTTGCTATGGCTGGATTGCTTGATAAACGTCGGTCGAAGCGCGAAGACGCGGAAACGCCGACCTCGTCGATGGCCGACATCGCGTTCTTACTGCTCATCTTCTTCCTGGTGACGACCACTATCAACGTGGACACGGGTATTGGGATGACGCTGCCGCCCCAACTTGAACAGGAAGAACCGCCGCCTGTGCAGGAGCGCAACCTCTTGCGCGTGCTTGTGAACGCCCGGGGCGAAGTCCTGCTTGACGATAACATGTCGTCGGTCAATCAGATTCGCGAAGAGGTCAGAACGCATGTCCTCAATTACGGGGAAAACCCGGACTACTCCGACTCGCCCAGCGATGCGGTGATCTCTCTGAAAACCGATGCGCAGACGCCGTATCGGATCTACATCGATGTGCTCGACGAAATCCAGATGGCCTACCGCGAAATCTACAACAGCATTGCGCGTTCGGGCAATCTGCCCTCGGGCGAGTCGGTCCTCGACGAGACCTACGAAAGTTACGAGGCCTACCGCGAGTCGCTGGGGCCTGAAGATGATGATCTCGTACGCGAGAGCCTCCCGCGGAATATCTCCATTGCCGAGCCTGATAGCGGAAATTGACGCTGCAGCACCGTTGCCTGTACACCCGGACCGGGGAGTAGCCTTGCTGCCCCCACACGGCTCCTGATGGCCTCCGCGGTGTCACGCCCTCCTTTGCACCACACCTGCTTGCTTCTTCTATGGCTTCCGAACGCTTTCAGAAACGGTCGTCCGATACCTCGCCCGGTATCACCACGGCCTCGCTGCCCGATATCATCTTTATGCTTCTGATCTTTTTCATGGTAACAACCGTCCTTCGCGAGACGGAGATCCAGGTGCGCACCGAGTTGCCCGATGCGGAGGCGCTCACCAAGATCGACCAGAAGCGTTTGATTTCGAATGTATATATTGGGCCCGTCATTCGCGGCCCGCGCGAAGGCGAAACAGCCGTCCAGATTGACGATGCACTCATCGAAGAGTATTCGGCGATCCGCACGATTATGTACAACCAGTTGCAGGAAGAACCCCGGCTGATTGTGTCGCTGCGCATCGATCGCGAGTCGGAGATGCAAGTTGTCAATGAAGTCCAGCAAGAGCTTCGCGAGGCGGGGACCCTGCGTATCAACTACTCGTCTAACCCCGCTGTTAACCAGTGAGGCAGTTGCTCGGTATCGAATCATCAGAAAAGCTCTGCTGCGTAGCTGGCAGGGCTTTTTCTTTGGCGGGTCGTTTCACATGCGTCGCACAGCACTTATGCGTCCCCCGTTCGTCCTCGTTTCCACCCGTTCCGTTCATCGATTGCAATAGCGTTCTACTATGGCTCATCACGTAACTCTTCTTCCTGGCGACGGCATCGGCCCCGAGGTTACAGCAGCCACGCTGCGTGTGCTGGAAGCTACTGGCGTCGAATTTGAGTGGGATACCCACAAGATCATTGGCACCTCGGCCGTCGAGGAAGAGCGCCCTGAACTGCCCGACGATGTCCCCGCCTCCATTCGCGAGCGTGGCGTAGCGCTGAAAGGCCCCATCACGACGCCGGTGGGCGAAGGCTTTACCAGCGTAAACGTCCAGCTGCGTCAGCGCCTCGACCTGTACGCGAATGTGCGTCCGTGTGTGAGCCTGCCCGGTATCGATTCGCCGTTCGAGGATATCGACCTTATTATCTTCCGCGAAAACACCGAGGGGCTCTACGCCGGAATTGAGACGTACGACGCCCGTCTTGAAATTGCGGATTCGACGGCCCGTGTTACCCGCCGTGGCTCGGAGCGCATCATCGATTTCTGCTTTGACTACGCCCAGAAAAACGGACGCGATACCGTCACACTGGCGCACAAAGCCAATATCCTGAAAGAGTCGTCGGGGCTGTTCCTGAAGGTAGGACGCGAGATCGCCAAACGCTATCCCGACATCAACTTCAACGACCGCATCATCGACAACATGTGCATGCAGCTCGTGATGTATCCGCAGCAATACGACTGCATTGTAAGCACCAACCTGTTTGGCGACATCTTGAGCGATCTGGCCGCCGGTCTCGTGGGCGGACTTGGCGTAACCGCAGGCGCCAACTTTGGCGACGACTACGCGGTCTTCGAGGCAGTGCATGGCAGCGCGCCCGACATTGCGGGCCAGGGCAAAGCCAACCCCACCGCCCTCATCCGCAGCGCGGTGATGATGCTTGACCATCTCAACGAAACGAAAGCAGCCCAGGCCGTCGATACGGCGCTGCGCGACGTGTACGCTGCCGGCGAGGTGCTCACGGCAGATGTGGGCGGCTCCAGCTCCACCACCGAGTTTGCCGAACATCTGGCCGCGCGTGTCGAAGAAGAAATGGCGGCGTAAGCATCGGGCTCTGCATCTACCAAGGAAGCCTTCAGCAACGACCAACAAGGCGATGATTCAACGTATCCAAACTGTGTACCTGACGCTGGGCGCGCTTGTGCTGAGCGGCGTCCTGTTCCTCGAATCGCTGTGGGGAAGCGAAGCAGCGGCCACCTACGGATGGTTCTTGCCTGTTATCATCGGGCTGGGGGCGGTGACGGCTGTTACCGCCATCGGAGCCATCTTTCTGTACACCGATCGCGAAACGCAGCGCACGGTGGTTGTGGGTACGCAGCTCATGACGATCCTGTGGGCGATTACGCTCTACGGCAGCTTCTTCATGACGAATGAGCTTCAGGTGTACGACGCCACTGGCCTGAGCCTCGATATGCTGATGCTCGTGGCTGGACCGCTTGTGGCGTACATTCTCTTCTGGCTGGCACGACGCGGCATTGAGCACGATATCG